>DASWCJ010000026.1:0-13888 GCA_036390155.1 Anaeromyxobacter sp. | reverse complement strand
GCGGCGCCGGAGCGCGTCCACCGTGAGCAGGACGTGGTTCAGCGTGCCGAGGCCGGCGCGCGCGACGACGACCGCCGGCAGGCCGAGCGCCGCGGCGAGATCGAGCATCGTCGTCGCGGGGCCGAGCGGCACGAGCACGCCTCCCGCGCCCTCGACCACGACCGCGCCGTACCGGTCCGCGAGCCGCGCGGTGGCCGCCGTGATCCGCGCGAGCTCGATCGGCTGGCCGGCGAGGCGAGCGGCGAGGTGCGGCGAGCAGGCGGGCTCGAAGCGGTAGGTCGCGAGCTCGTCGCGCTCCGGCTCGGGCAGCGAGAGGCCGGCGATCGCGAGCGCCTCTTCGACGTCCCCGGCGCGGAGCCGCCCGCGTGCATCCCGGACCGCGCCCGTCTGCACGGGCTTCGTCGGAACGGCGGCGACGCCCGCCGCGCGCAAGCGGCGCACGAGTCCGCCCGCGACGCGGGTCTTCCCGACGCCGGTGTCGGTCCCGGTGACGAAGACGCCCCGGATCACTGCGGCCGCCTCGCGATCGCGTGGAGCACCAGGTGCGTCACCCGGGCGCCGTCCGGACCCGACAGCGCCTCGTACGCCGCGAGCAGCCTGCGCGTGCGCCCCGCGCCGAGGCCGGCGCGCCCCGGCTGCCCGCACAGGACCGCGCCGAGGCCGCGGAACGAGCCGAGCGCCTCGCGCGCGGTGCGGTACGGCACCGCGACGACGTCGACGTCGGCCCGGACGAGGGCGAGCCCGGCGCCCGTGAGGAGGACGGCCGCGGCCTCCGCGGTCGGGAGCGGGAGGCCCGGGAAGGGAGCGCCGGACGCGAGGAGGTTGGCGGCGTCCAGCTCGGGGTACGAGCCGCGCACGAGCAGCGCCGCGGCGACGAGGCCGCCCGGCGCGAGCGCGCCCGCCCACCGGCGGAAGGTCGCGGCCGGGTCCGTGAACCACTGCGCCGAGCAGCTCGTCACGACGAGGTCCACCGGCGCCGCGCAGGCGCGCGGGTCCTCCGCGTCGGCGACCTCGAAGTGGGCGCGCCGCTCTCCCGCGAACCGCCCCCGGCACGTCTCGATCATCCCGGAGGCGAGATCGAGCCCGAGGAGGGTCGCCGCGGGGAAGCGCGCGAGGAGGCGGCGCGAGAGCAGGCCCGTGCCGCACCCGAGCTCGACCACCGTCGCCGGCGAGAGTGCGGCGGGGAGGCGCCGCACGAGCCCGTCCGCGATCGCGTCCTGAGCGGTGGCCCAGCCGTCGTACCGGGGGGCCGCCGCGGAGAAGCTCCGCGAGATCTCGGCCTTGTCGAGCCCCGCGCTCACGATCCGAGCTCCGCGAGGAGGGCCGCCACCTCGGCCGGGGCCGTCCAGGGCAGCGCGTGCCCGCGCCCCTCCACGACCGTGAGGCGCGCATCCGGGAGCAGCGCGGAGAGCGCAGCCGCGGCCGCGCGCGGCACGACCGCGTCGCGCTCGCCGTGGAGCAGGCGCACCGGGAGCTGGAGCGCGCCGACGCGCGACCTCAGGTCGAGCGCGCCGAGCGCGGCCAGCCCCCGCGCGAGCGCCGACGGGTCGAAGCGCGCCGCCTGCGCCTCCCACCAGCCGGAGGCGCCGGCGTCCTCCGGCGCGGCGCAGGCCTCCGCGAACGCGCGCACGACCGCGTGGCGATCGCGCCCGAGGCGCGCCGTCATCGCCCGGAGCGCGCGCCGGTCCGCCCCCGGGTGCCCGTCGCCGTCCGCGCAGAACCGCGCGGTCCCGGAGACGAGCACGAGCCCCGCGAAGCGCCCCGGCGACGCCAGGGCGGCCTCGAGCGCCAGCATCGCTCCGAGCGACCATCCCGCGAGACGGACCGGGCCCGGGCCGAGCGCGGCGCAGGCGTCCGCGACCGCGGCGTCGCCGCGGACGAGGAGGTCGTCCCAGCCGACGACGCGCGCCGCCGTGCCGGGGACGCAGGAGAGGACCGCGGCGAAGGCGTCGGCCCCGGCGCCCCACCCCGGCACGAGCACCCACCCGCCGGCGGAGGTCACGCGGCGATCCCCGCCTGCCACACGGCGCGGCCGATGCGATCGGCCGCGTCCGCGAGCGCGCCGGGATCGTGCCCGAGCGTCACCGAGAGCCGCAGGCGCGCGGTCCCGGCCGGCACGGTGGGTGGACGCACCGCGGTGACGAGCAGCCCTTCGCCCCGGAGCTGCGCCGCGACGGCGAGCGCCTCCCCGTTCCCGCCGACGTGCACGGGGAGGATCTGCGAGGCGGGCGGTCCGAGCCGGAGGCCGAGCGCGGCGAGCTGGCCGTGGAAGGCGCGCGCGCGCCGGAGGAGGGAGTCACCGAGCTCCGGCTCGCGCTCGAGCCGCTCGAGCGCGCCGAGCGCGGCGCCTGCCGAGGGCGGCGGGAGCGCGGTCGCGAACACGAAGCTCCGCACGCGGTTCAGGAGGTACTCGCGGAGCAGGCCGTCGCAGGCGAGGAACCCGCCCACGCTCCCGAGCGCCTTCCCGAGCGTGCCGACGACCACGTCGGCGCGGACGCCGAGCCTCCGGCAGAGCCCGCCGGCGCCGAACGGGCCGATGGCATGCGCCTCGTCCACCACGAGCGCCGCGTCGAGCCGGCGCGCGACCGAGGCGAGGTCTGCGAGCGGCGCGACGTCGCCGTCCATGCTGTAGACCGACTCGCAGACGACGATCCGGCGGCCCCGACACGGGGTGCGCCCGGCGAGCCGCTCGAGCGCGGCGACGTCGCCGTGCGGGAAGCGGACCACGGTCGCGCCGCTCAGCCGCGCGCCGTCGACGAGGCTCGCGTGCACGAGCCGGTCGAGGAAGAGGACGTCGTCGCGGCCGGCGAGCGCCGGCAGGAGCCCCACGTTCATCCCGAAGCCGCTCGAGAAGACGAGGGCCGCCTCCCGGCCGCACGCCGACGCGAGACGCGCCTCGAGCTCCTCGTGGAGCTCGAGCGTCCCGCACATGAGCCGCGAGGCGCAGGCGCTCGCGCCCCAGCGGGTGAGCGCGTCGGCGGCGCGCCGGAGCACGGCAGGATCCCGCGCGAGCCCGAGGTAGTCGTTCGAGGAGAGGTTGAGGAGCGTCCGACCGTCCGGGAGCGGGACGACCGCCCCCGCCGCGGGCCACGCGGTCGTGCGCCGCCGGAGCGCCTTGCGATCCAGCCGCGCGAGCTCGCGCTCGACGTGGTCGCGCAGGCTCGCCGATCCTCCGGTCCCGGACGACAACGCCTCACGCTCCCCGGAACGCCCAGGGACGTCCGGTCGAGGGCGGGCGCACCGCGAGCCCCTGTCGCTCGATCATGGTGACCGTGTCCTCGGGCGGCTGCCCGGCGCTCGTGAGGTAGTTCCCGACCATCGTGCCGTCGGCGCCGGCGCGGAACACGTCCGGCTGGCGGATCCCGAGGGTCACCTCGCGCCCGCCCATCACGAAGACGTGCGCGCGCGGCATCATCAGCCGGAAGACCGCGATCGCGGCGAGGCACTCGCCCGGGGTGAGGACCGGCAGGCGCGCCATGGGCGTGCCCGGGCGCGGGTTGAGGAAGTTCAGCGGGACGCAGTCCACCTCGAGCTCGCGCAGCGCCTCGGCGAGCTCCACGCGCTGCTCCCGCGTCTCGCCCATCCCGAGGATGCCGCCCGAGCACACCTTGAAGCCGAGCCGTTTCGCGGCGCGGATCGTCTCGAGCTGGTCCTCCCACGCGTGGGTCGTGCAGACGTTCGGAAAGAAGGAGCGCGCCGACTCGAGGTTGTGATGGTAGTGCTCGAGCCCCGCCGCGCGCAGCCGCGCGAGCTCGCCTTCGCCCACGAGGCCGAGCGACGCGCACGGCTCGACGGACGTCTCCGCGCGGATGCGCCGGATCGCGTCCTCGAGGATCGTGAGCTCCCGCTCACCGCCGATCCGCGTCCCGGACGTCACGATCGAGAACTCGCGCGCGCCCGCGCGCTCCGCCTCGCGCGCCGCCGCGACGATCTCTTCCGCGGACCGGAGCGGGTACACCGGCGCGCACGCGTCGGCGTGGTGCGCGGACTGCGAGCAGAAGCCGCAGTCCTCCGGGCACCGTCCGCTCTTCGCGCTCGTGATCCCGCAGAGCGAGATCGCGCTGCCGTGCACCGCCTCGCGCACTGCCCGCGCCCGGGCCATGAGCGCCTCGAGCGCGGGGCCGAAGTCGTCGCGGATGAGTCGCCGCGCCTCGTCGCCGCCGATCGGCCCGGTCGAGGTCGCCGGGCGCCCGCTCGTCTCGCTCATGGACGGGCGACGATGTCAGGCCCCGCGCGACTCGTCAACCGTTCCTGCTTGCCTGGTTGACAAGTGGGCCCCCGCCCTCCCCCTGTCACTGCTCGGGGATGCCTAGCTTTCCGAAGAGGGGGGGTTCGACATGCTTTGGACCATCACGGTGATCCTGCTGGTGCTCTGGGCGCTGGGGCTCGTGTCCGGCTCCGCGGTCGGCGGGTGGGTGCACATCCTGCTCGTGCTCGCGGTCGTCTCGCTCATCCTCGCGGTGATGCGGCGCGGCTCGGCCGCCGTTTGAGTCCGGCGGGGCAGCGGAGGGGGCGGCGTTCCGGCACGCAAGGGGAGCGTGTCGGAGCGCCGTGCCATCTTCGCGCGGATGTCCCGCCCCGCCTCGCGCGCGAAGACCGTTTACGCCTGCACGGAGTGCGGCCAGTCGAGCCCGAAGTGGCTCGGCCAGTGCCCCGCGTGCAAGCGGTGGAACACGATGCAGGAGGAGATCGCCGCACCCGAGCCGAAGCGAGCGGCGGCGCGCGGCTGGGGGCCGCCGCAGGGGACGGCGAAGCCGATCCCGCTCCGCGACGTCGAGGCGTCGGAGGGGTCCCGCCTGCGCACCGGCATCGGCGAGCTCGACCGCGTCCTCGGCGGCGGCGTCGTGCCGGGCTCGCTCGTCCTCCTCGGCGGCGATCCCGGGATCGGGAAGTCCACCCTCCTCCTCGCCGCGCTCGACCGGCTCGCCCGAGGCCAGCCGGAGCGGCCGATCCTGTACGTCTCCGGCGAGGAGTCGGCGCGCCAGGTGAAGCTCCGGGCCGACCGGCTCGGCGCGTCGGCGGAGGGGCTCCGGATCCTCGCCGAGACCGACGCGGAGCGCGTGCTTCACGCGGCGCAAGCGCTCGCGCCCGCCGCGCTCGCGATCGACTCGATCCAGACGCAGTGGCTGCCCGAGCTGCAGAGCGCCCCCGGAACGGTGACGCAGATCCGCGAGGTCGCGGCGCGGTACATGGCCTTCGCGAAGACCACCGAGACGCCGGTCTTCCTCGTCGGCCACGTCACGAAGGACGGCGCCATCGCCGGCCCGCGGGTGCTCGAGCACATGGTGGACACGGTCCTCTACTTCGAGGGCGGCGGGGCCCACCCGTACCGCGTGCTGCGCGCCCACAAGAACCGTTTCGGCTCCGCCTCCGAGATCGGCGTGTTCGAGATGAAGGCGGGTGGCCTCGCCGAGGTCCCGAACCCCTCCGCGCTCTTCCTCGCCGAGCGGCCGGAGGAGGCGCCGGGGAGCGCGGTCGCGGCGGTGCTGAACGGGACCCGGACGGTGCTCGTCGAGGTGCAGGCGCTCGTCGTGCAGACGGGCTCCGGCACCCCGCGCCGGACCGCGCTCGGCATCGACTCGAACCGGGTCGCGCTGCTCGCCGCGGTGCTCGAGAAGAAGGTCGGGCTCGAGCTCGTCGGGTGTGACCTCTTCGTGAACGTCGCGGGCGGGCTCTCGCTCGACGATCCCGCGGCGGATCTCGCCACCGTCGCCGCGCTCGCCTCGTCCTTCCGCGACAAGGCCATCCCTGCGCGCACGCTCCTCCTCGGCGAGGTCGGCCTCGCCGGCGAGGTGCGCGCGGTCTCGCAGCCGGAGATCCGGCTCGCGGAGGCGCGGCGGCTCGGCTTCGAGCGCGCCCTCGTCCCCGCCGCGAACGCCCGCCACGCGGAGGTGCCGGCGGGGCTCGCGGTCGAGGGCGTCGGGACGGTCCGGGAGGCCCTCGACCGGCTGGAATGAGCGCGCGCGGGTCAGCGCACCTCGAGCAGCGTCGTCCCGAGGACGCGCCCGTCCGCGGTGACGAGCTCCGGCGGCGGCTCATGCCGCCTCGAGCGCCTTTCGCCACCGCGCGACGTGGGCCTCGCGCTCCGCCGGCGTCATCCGCGGCTCGAAGCGCTTTCCGACCTTCCAGCTCCGGCGGATCTCCTCGCGGTCCTTCCAGACGCCGGCGGCGAGGCCGGCGAGGAACGCGGCGCCGAACGCGGTCGTCTCGATGAGCCGGGGCCGCTCCACCGGAATGCCGAGGAGGTCCGCCTGGAACTGCATGAGGAGGTCGTTCTGCGACGCCCCGCCGTCCACCCGGAACGCGGGGATCGGCCGCTGGGCCTCGGCGCGCATCGCCTCGGCGAGGTCGTTGATGAGGAAGGCGATCCCCTCGAGCGTCGCGCGCGCGAGGTGGGCGGCGGTCGTTCCGCGGTCGAGGCCGCGCAGCACGCCCCGCGCCTCGGGCCGCCAGTGCGGCGCGCCGAGGCCGGCCAGGGCCGGGACGAAGGTCACGCCGCCCGAGTCCTTCACCTGCTTCGCGAGCGGCTCGACGTCCGCCGACTTCTTGATGATCCCGAGCCCGTCGCGGAGCCACTGCACCGCGGCGCCGGCGATGAAGGACGAGCCCTCGAGCGCGTAGGCCACCTCGCCCCCGACCGACCAGGCGACGGTGGTGAGGAGGCCGCGCGAGGAGAAGACCGGCTCGGGGCCGGTGTTCTGGAGGAGGAACGCGCCGGTGCCGTAGGTGCACTTCGCGTCGCCCGGGTCGAAGCAGGCCTGCCCGAAGAGCGCCGCCTGCTGATCCCCGGCGATGCCGGCGATGGGGATGCCGTCGGGGAGCGCCTTCACCCCCTTGGTCGTGCCGAAGATCGTGGACGAGGGCCGGATCTCCGGGAGCACGCTCCGCGGCACGCCGAAGAGGTCCATCAGCTCCCGGTCCCACTCGCGGGTGCGGAGGTCCATGAGGAGCGTGCGGCTCGCGTTGGACACGTCGGTGACGTGGGCCGCGCCGGCGGTGAGCCGCCAGGCGAGGAAGGTGTCGATGGTCCCGAAGGCGACCGCGCCCGCCTCCGCCTTCTCCTGCGCCCCCTTCACGTGATCGAGGAGCCAGCGGAGCTTCGTGGCCGAGAAGTACGGATCGAGGACGAGTCCGGTCTTCTCCCGCACGCGCGGCTCGTGCCCCTCCGCCTTGAGCCGCGCGCACACGTCCGTCGTGCGCCGGTCCTGCCAGACGATCGCGTGGTGCAGCGGTCGGCCGGAGCGCCGGTCCCACAGGCCCGTCGTCTCGCGCTGGTTGGTGATCCCGATCGCCGCGATGTCGGCGCCGCGCAGCCCCGCCTCCCGCAGCGCGCGCTGCATCGTCGAGAGGGTCGAGCCCCAGATGTCCTCGAGGTCGTGCTCCACCCAGCCCGGCTTCGGGAAGATCTGCCGGAATTCCTGGTTCACCTTCGCCCGCACCGCGAGGCGGCGATCGAGGACGAGGACGGTCGTCCCGGTCGTGCCCTGATCGATGGCGAGGACGTGCGTGGCGGCCATGGTCACCTCGTGCGTCCGGCGGGCGGCGCGGCGCCGCGCCCCGGGAGCGGTAGCCCTTCGAGGAAATCGGCGGTGAGCTCGGCGCAGCGCTCCCGCTCGACGTCGATGCCGACGAGGTGCCAGCTCCGCGGCAGCACCACGACCTCGGCCGGTCCGCTCCCGAGGTTCCGCGCGAGCCGCCGGGCGCCGGCGAGCGTGACGGTGTGGTCGTGCGCGCCGTGGACGACGAGCGCGGGCGTGTCCACCGCCGGCAGGAGGCGCGCGACGTGGGCCTCGAGCGCGGCGAGCTCCGCGACGGACGAGAGCGGGACGCCGTCCATGCACCGGTTCCGGCGGCGCATCTCGGGATCCGACACGTCCGAGCCGTTCGCCTTCGGCACGATCCGCTCGCGCAGGAAGGGCAGCCGGCCGAGCAGCGCCGCGAGCCGGCCCTGGACGTGCAGCTCGAGCGCGGGGGCGAGGAGGACGAGGCCGTCCACGCGCCCGGGGAGCTCCGCCGCGAGCGCGCACCCGAGGAGCGCGCCCGTCGAGCAGCCGACGACGTACGTGCGGCGCGAGCCCTCGAGCCGCGCGAGGTCGCGGCGCGCCTTCGCGAGCCACTCGGTCCAGGGCACGCCGACGAGGTCCCGCGCCGCGCCCTCGTGCCCGGCGAGGAGCGGCGCGAGCACGCGCAGGCCCCGCGCGCGGAGCCGCTCGGCGACGGGGAAGAGCTCGAACGTCGAGCCGGTCAGGCCGTGGAGGAGCAGGGCGGCGTCCGGCCCGCCGGGCAGGACGAGCTCGCGTCCGTGGTCGATCGCGTCGGGGGCCACGCCGGCTCCACGGTTACCCCCACGCGGGCCCCCTTTCAACGTTCCGGTGGAGGGGTGCCCCGTCGTGGCCGATTCCTGCTAGTGAGAGCGGCATGGCCGACAAGCCCATCCAGCCGCCCTCCGTCCAGATCCAGCTCGAGATCGATCCGGTCACCGCCAACGGCGTCTACGTGAACTCCGCGCTCGTGAACCATACCGAGACCGAGTTCACCCTCGACCTCGTCTACGTCCAGCCGCAGGCTCCCAAGGCGACGGTGCGCGCGCGCGCCATCACCTCCCCGAAGCACATGAAGCGGCTCCTGCATGCGATCCAGGACAACATCTCGAAGTACGAGGCGCGCTTCGGGCCCATCGACCTCGGCGACACCCCGCACTTCGCGCCGCCCGGGCCGGTGAACTAGCGCCCCGAGACGCGGGGCCGAGGTCCGCCGCGCGCACCCTCCGTCCGGACCTGAACCTCCGTTCCGGACGCGTCCGCCGTGATCCCGCGCGGTTGGCGCGGGCACGGCCGCTGCTCCTCCCGCCGCTCGCGGCGCGCGCGTCGCGCGCCCGGACAGGAGCGGACGATGAGCGACACGAACGGAACGACGAAGCGGCTCAAGGTCCTCGCGATCGTGGAGTACCCGGATCCCAAGGACGAGCGGAAGACCCTCACCCGCTGGGTGAAGATCGGCGTCGGCTGGGCGAACCGCGACGGGAGCATCAACCTCTACATGGACGCCTTCCCGGTCGGGACGAACAAGCTCCAGGTGCGGGAGGAGGATCCGCCCGGCGCCCGGAAGAACGGCTCGGCGACCGGCCTCGAGACGATCGAGGTGCGGCCGTGACAGGCCTCGCTCCGGCGGCGAGGCCGCCTCCCGCCTCGGGGACCCACTGGGGAGGCGCGCTGCTCCGCCGCGCGCTCGTCGCCGCGCTCCTCCTCGCCGCGGTCCCGGCGCTCGCGGCGAAGAGGACGCTCTCGCCGAGCGAGCGGATCGACCTCAACCGTGCGCCGGTGACCGAGCTCATGCGGCTGCCAGGCGTCGGGCAGAGGAAGGCGCAGGCGATCGTCGCGCACCGGCAGCGCGCGCCGTTCCGCCGGCCCGAGGACGTCGTGCAGGTGAAGGGCTTCGGGCCGGGCTGGCTCCAGAAGGTGAAGGGGAACGTCACGGTCGGGGGCGCCCCCGCGCCGGCGGTGCAGCCGGCCGGCGCGAAGACCGCCGCCGGGAGATGAGCGCGGCCGCCCCGCTCGCGCGCGGCGGGCGCGCGCGGGGCGGCGGGACCGCCGAATTCCGCGAGTGACTGCGCCGCTTTCACGCGTGGTCGCTCGCGGTCGCTTGACAGGTCGCGCGCAGACCGGCTACTTGGGCAGCGGCTCTGAGGAACAGGGAAGCCGGTCCAAGTCCGGCGCGGTCCCGCCACTGTAGCCGGGGTAAAGGCGCCCTCGACGTAGTCACCACTGTCGCGGAAGATCGCGGCGGGAAGGTGGAGGTCGCCGAAGCGGAGCGAGGCATGCTCCACGACCCCGGAAGTCAGGAAACCTCCCTCGGAGCGGCGGCGCATGGTGCGCTGCCTGACGTTCTCGGGTCCGAAGGAGACCCGCGGATTGGCTCCGAGTCTTTCGGGTCCGGCGCGCGCCTGCGCCCCCGCACTTGCGCTCGCGCTCGCGCTCGCCGTGGCGCCGCTCCGCGTCCTGGCGGAGGGTGAGCCGCGCGCCGATCCCGCCTCGGTAGCGTCGACCGCTGCCGACGCCGCGGCCTCGCGGGACGCTGACCTCCCCACCCTCGACGAGATCGTCGTGGTGGGCCGCCGGCCGCGCGGGCAGGTGGCTCGCGACCCGACCGCGTCCGCCACCGTGATCGAGGCGAGCCGCTTCGCGGGCGAGGCGAAGGGGGTCGCGGAGCTCGTCGCGACGGCGCCGGGCGTCGCGGTGAACGACTACGGGGGGCTCGGACACGTCTCCACCATCTCCATCCGCGGCGCGTCGTCGGACGGTGTCCTCGTCCTTCTCGACGGCATCCCGCTCAACAGCGCCTTCGGCGGCGGCGTCGACCTCGGGTCGATCCCGCGAAACTGGATCGAGCGGATCGAGGTGGTTCGCGGCGTCGAGGGGGCCGTCTACGGCGCGGGGGCGCTCGGCGGCGTCGTGAACATCGTCACCCGACGCGCGACCGCCAGCGGCGGCTCGCTCGAGCTCGGGGGCGGTTCGTTCGGCTCCTGGACCGGCGCGGGCGACCGCGCCTTCGCCGTCGGCGCCGCAACGGTGCGCATCGCCGCGAGCGCGGAGACCACCCGCGGCGACTTCCCTTACCGCTGGGACCCGACCCCGAACGACGGCGACCCCACCCTCACCGCGGAGAAGCGCTCGAACAACGACGCGGCCCGCGTCGGTGCCCTCCTGGCGGTGAACGCGCCGCTCGGGACGCCAGTCCTCGACGTGGTCGCTCAGGTAGCCGCCGGTCGTCGCGGGCTCCCTGGCTCGCCGTACTCGCTCACCCCCGACGACCGCCAGCGCGAAGGCCGCGCCCTCCTCGCGCTCCGCCTCTCCGGACCGGGCCCGGCGGCGGGGCTGGCCCTGGGGGCCACCGCGAGCGGACGGATCGAGGGGCTCGACACCGACGCGACCACCGGCGACGCGCGGCAACGCGGCGGCACGGCCGGCCTCGAGACCGAGGCCCGCTGGACCCACGGCGTCGGCCTGCTGCGCGTCGCCCTCGATGCCCGCGAGGAGGTCGTCCAGGACGCGAGCCTCGGCGAGCGTCGCGCGCGGATCGTTCTCGCGGCGAGCGCCGCCGAGGACGTCTGCCTGGGCCCGCTCCTCGTCTCGCCGGCCGTCCGCGCGGAGCGGATCGGCCCCCACGACGGCTGGTCGGCCAAGCTCGGGGCGTCGCTGCGGCTCGCTGGGCCGGTCTCGCTCCGGGCCAGCGGCGGCCGCTCCTTCCGTGCGCCGAGCTTCTCCGAGCTCTTCCTGCGCCAAGGGATCGTCGCCCCCAACCCCAACCTCGTCCCCGAGGAGGGGATCGGGGGCGACGCCGCCGTGGTCATCGACGCCGGGCCCGTCTACGCGAGCGCGGGCGGCCACTCGGCGCTCTACCGCGACCTCATCGTCTACCAGCCAGTGAGCTTCGGGCAGCTGCGCCCGTTCAACGCCGGCAAGGCGCTCGTCCAGGCGCTGGAGCTCGAGGTGGCGACGATCCCCCTCCGCCAGGCCGCCGGCCTCGCCCTCTCGGCCTCGTACACCCTCCTCGCGACCCAGATCCTGCGCGGCGCGGCGGACACCGTCGGCAACGAGCTCGCGCACCGCGCCCGCCACCGGCTCTACGCGCGGGCCTCCGCCGCGCCCGGCCCGGTGGGGCTGCACCTCGAGGTCCACCACGTCTCCCGCCAGTACGCCGATGCTCAGAACCTCGGCCTGATCCCCGCCGCGACCGTCTGGAACGCCGGAGTATCGCTCCTCCTCTCACGCGTCCACGCCGTGTCGCTCCATGTGGACGTCCGCAACCTCCTCGACGACCGCGCGCTGCAGGACGCGTTCGGCTACCCCCTCCCTGGCCGCTCGGTCCTGCTCCTCGTCCGCGCCGGCTCCCCTGCACCGGAAGGAAGACCATGAGATCCCTCCTCGCCGTCCTCGCCATCCTCTCCCTCGCCAGCTGTTCCAAGGAGCTCCTCTGCCCGCAGGGCGAGACCGCCTGCGGGGGCCGCTGCGTGTCGCTCGCCACCGACACGGCCAACTGCGGCTCTTGCGGCCGCTCCGTGGGCCGCCTCGAGGTGTGCAGCGCGGGCGTCGCCACCTGCGCGCCGGGGATCGCCCTGTGCGGCGGCGTCTGCACCGACCTCTCCCGCGACGCCGCGAACTGCGGCTCCTGCGCCAACACCTGTGCGTCCACCGACTTCTGCACCGCCTCGAGCGCCACCTGCACGAGCACCTGTGCGGCGGACGCCTGCGACCGCTCCTGCGTGGACCGCCAGACCGACCGGTACAACTGCGGGTCCTGCGGCCACGCCTGCGCCGCCGGCGAGACCTGTCGCGGCGGCGCTTGCCACGCGGACCTCGCGGTCGCCTGCTACGCGACGAACGAGGTCGTCCCGGTCGCCACCGACCTCACGCCCGCGGGCGCGCACCGCCCGACCCCGTCCGGTCCCGACGCCCTGACCGTGCTCGGGAGCGCAATCTACGCGGCGAATGGGTACCCGCAGGCGAGCGTTTCCATCCTCCCCCTCGACCCGGTCTTCGCCGCCACCGCCGTGAATCTCTCGGGGAGCGACCTCGAGCACATCACCGCCTGGCAGAACGTGCTCCTCGTGACGAATGCGTCGGTGGGCACCCTCGTGGTGATGTCCCCGGGGGGCGCCGTCCTCGAGGAGCTGCCCATGCCCGACCAGACGTTCGGCCCGAACCCTCACGGCATCGACGTGGCGGGCGGTGTGGCCTACGTGGCCCTCTACGGCTCCTCCGCGAGCGGGGACGTCACGGCCGGCCAGGCTCTCGCCAAGGTCGACCTGTCGACCCTTCCGGCCTGCGTGGCGGGAACCGGCCCTTGCGGCTCGGTCGAGGCGAAGATGCCGCTCGTCGGGGTGACGGGCGCAGCCGACGCTTCCGGCCGGCCCTTCCCGTCGGAGGTGCTCGCGACGGCGGGCCGCGTCTACGTGACGCTCGCGAACCTCGCCCTCGGCGACAACCCGTGGGACGCCACCTACTACGTGAAGCCAGCCGGACACGGAAGGCTCGCGGTCGTGACGCCCGCCGGGCCGGGAGCGGCGGACGACCTCACCGTCGTCGACCTCGGGACGTCGTGCGGGAACCCCGGGGCGCTCGCGGTAGATGGAACGACCCTCTGGGTCGCCTGCGGGTCCTTCGGCTATCCCTCCCTGGCCCCACCCGTCCTCCTGCCGTTGAGCCTCACCTCGTACCCGCCCGTGGTCGGGACGCCGCTCTCCGTGCCGGGGATCGTCCCGGGGAAGATTGCCTTCTGCGGCTCGGGCGGCTACGTGACCGACCAGGCCTCGGGCGCCGTCGTTCAGTTCGACCCGGCCACGCGTACGGTGTATCCGTCGGTGGTGGTCTGCCCGACGAGCCCGGGCCCCTACGGGTACGCCTGGGCCGCCGACGTCGCATGCGCCCCCTGATCCGATCGCCCGCCCGCGCCGCGCTCGCCGCGCTCCTCGCCCTCTCCGGTGCGGGACGCGAGGGGGCGCGCGCGGACGAGCTCCGGCCGACGGGCAAGGGCGTCGCCCAGGGCGGCGTCGTCTGGTCCGGGCCCCGTCCGACGCGGCCGCCGCGCCGCGTGGTCCTGCTCGCCCCGAACCTCACCGATCTCGTGCTCGCGATGGGGCTCGCGGATCGGATCGCGGGCGTCACCCGGCTCGACGACGACCCGCGCGTCGCCGCCGTGCCGCGGGTGGGCGGGTACCTCGATCCCAACCCGGAGGCGATCGTCGCGCTCTCGCCCGACCTCGTGGTCTGGGTGACGAACGGGAGCGCGCTCGGCCCGGTCCGCCGGCTCGCCGAGCTTGCCGCCGGGTCGCGCCGACCCTTCCCGGTGCTCGCGCTCCAGATCGACACGCTCGCCGACGTGCTCGCGA
>DASWCJ010000025.1:0-3054 GCA_036390155.1 Anaeromyxobacter sp. | reverse complement strand
AGATCCCGCGCTACTACAAGTTCGTGGACGGGTTCCCGATGACCGTCTCGGGCAAGGTCCAGAAGTACAAGATGCGCGAGCAGTCGATCCACGAGCTCGGGCTCGAGAAGGCCGCCGCGATCGAGACGGCGTAGGGCGGGGGCGAAGCACGTGGGCGGCTAGTGCGGGCGGGATGCCGGCGTCTCCTTTGCGCTCGCCCGTGCCTCGGCGCGCACCCGGATCCTCCGGAACTCCGCCTCGAGCTCTGCGAGCTCCTCGTCGGTGGCGTGCTCGAGGTCGGCGAAGATGTTCCGCGCCCGCTTCTGCGAGCGGATGAGCTCGTCGAGCTTGAGGTGCAGCGCCCGGGATTCCCTGTTCTGGGTCGCCTGGACCAGGAACACCATCAGGAAGGTGACGATCGTCGTCCCCGTGTTGACGACGAGCTGCCAGCTGTCGCTCCAGCCGAAGAGCGGTCCGCTCGCCGCCCACAGCACGACGATGGCGAGGGCCCCGATGAACGCGCGCGGCGTCCCCGTCGCGTCCGACACCCAGAGCGCAAAGCGCGAGAAGAACCCGCCGTTCCTCACGGAACGCAACGTACGCACGCCCGCGCCGTCCACACAGGGGGCCCGGCGGCCGAGCGCTCGCGGCGCTCGCCGCCCCGGCTCACGCCGAGCGAGCCCCGCCCCCACCGCGCCGGCGGTGGCGCGGAGCGACGGGCGCGGCGCTTGACGCGGACGGCCGGGGTCGCTAGATCCAGGATTCATACGATGAACCCTGGTTCATGTAGATGAAGACCGCCTCACCTCTCCCTCCCGTGCGCCTGCGCGACCGTCTCCGCGAGGAGGCCTCGCGCGCGATCCTCGACGCCGCCGCCGAGGTGTTCGCGACGGAGGGGCTCGGCGCGCGCATGGAGGCGATCGCGGCACGGGCCGGCGTCGCCGTCGGGACCCTCTACAACCACTTCGCCGACCGCCGGGCGCTCGTCGCCGCCCTCGTCCGCTCCCGCCGCGAGGCGCTGCTCGGGCGCCTCGACGCCGCGCTCGCCGCCTGCCGCGACGCGCCCGTCGCGGAGCAGCTCCGGGCCTACCTCGTCGCGGTCGAGGAGCACGCGCGGGCGAACGGCCCGCTCCTCGCCGTCCTCATGCAGGCCGGGGAGGGCCCGGGCGAGCCGCGGCCGCCGAAGACGCTGCACGACGAGCTGGTCCGTCGCGTGGACGCCATCGTGGCGCGGGGCGTGGCCGCGCGCGAGCTCCGCCCCGACGCCGCCCGGGTCTTCGGGATCGCCCTCGTCGGCATGGCGCGCGCGGTCCTCGTCCGCGCGATCGAGGGAGGAACCGAGCGCGGCGAGACGGCCGCCTCCATCCTCGATCTGTTCCTCCGGGGCGCCGCGCGATGACCGCCGCCGCCGCCACCTTCCCGGCCGCGGCCCCGTCCCGCCCCGCCACGAACAAGTGGCTCGTCACCGTCTCCGTGACGTTCGGGACGCTGATGGGCGCGATCGACGCGTCCATCGTGAACGTCGCGCTCCCGCACCTGCGCGGCGCCGTCGGCGCGACCCTCCAGGAGATCACCTGGATCACGACCGGCTTCGCGATCGCGACCGTCATCGTGATGCCGCTCACCGCGTTCCTCGGCCGGCTCTTCGGCCAGAAGCGCGTCTACATGGCGAGCCTCGCGCTCTTCGTCCTCGCCTCCGCGCTCTGCGGGATGGCGAGCACGCTCACCCAGCTCGTGCTCTTCCGCGTGCTCCAGGGGGTCGGGGCCGGCGCGCTCCAGCCGACGGAGCAGGCCATCCTGCGCCAGACCTTCCCGCCGGAGGAGCAGGGCACCGCGATGGCGCTCTTCGCGATGGCGGTGATGATTGGGCCGGCGGTCGGCCCGACCCTGGGCGGCTGGATCGTCGACAACTTTCACTGGTCCTGGATCTTCTTCATCAACCTGCCCATCGGCGCGCTCGGACTCACCATGGTCTGGCGCTTCGTGCACGAGCCGGAGGACGTCCGCGCGGCGAACGCCGCCGGCGCGGCGATGCAGCGCAAGAACATGGACTGGCTCGGGATCGCGCTCCTCGCGATCGGCCTCGCCGCGCTCCAGTACCTCCTCGAGGAGGGGCAGCAGGAGGACTGGTTCCAGTCCCGGCTCATCGTCGGCTGCGCGACGGTCACGGTGCTCGCGCTCGCGCTCTTCGTCTGGCGCGAGCTCGCCGCTCCGGTGCCGGCCGTGAACGTGCGGCTCTTCAAGGACAAGCTCTTCGCGGCGGGCTCCATCATCGGGGCCGCGATGTTCGCGATCCTGCTGTCCTCGATGTTCCTCCTGCCGGTCTTCATGCAGGAGCTGCTCGGCTTCACCGCGATGCAGTCGGGGCTCGCCCTCATGCCCCGGACGCTCGTGATGATGGCGGTCACCCCGATCGTGGGGCGGCTCTACGGCAGGGTCTCCGCGCGCCTCCTCATCGGGATCGGGATCCTGCTCGTCGCGGGCGGCGGCATCTGGCTGTCGAACGTCACGCTGCAGACCACCGCGACCGGGATCACGCACCCGATCATGCTGCAGGGGATCGGGTTCAGCTTCCTCTTCGTCCCGCTCACGACCGCCGCGCTCGCGAACGTCCCGCGCACGAAGCTCGCGGACGCGACCGGGCTCAACTCCCTCCTGCGCCAGGTCGGCGCGTCGATGGGGCTCGCCGTGTTCGCGACGCTCCTCTCGCGCTACGGGGTCCAGGCGAAGGCGGCGCTCGCCTCCCACCTGACGCTCGATCGTCCCGAGGTGCAGGAGCGGCTCGCCGCGCTGCTCCAGGGGTTCCAGGCGCGCGGCTTCGATCCGGTCTCGGCCCGCGAGATGGCGCTCCGCGCCCTCGACGGCCTGGTGACCCGGCAGGCGATGGTGATCGCCTTCGAGCAGGTGCTGCTCCTCACCGGGCTCCTCCTGCTCTGCGTCCTCCCCCTCCTCTACTTCCTCGAGGTGAAGCGGCACGCCCCGTCGTCGCGGCCGAAGCACGTCGAGATGGAGATGTGACATGACTCCCCCCGATCCGAAGCTCCACCCCGTCTCTCCGCAGCCCGAGCGCGCCCA
>DASWCJ010000024.1:0-3951 GCA_036390155.1 Anaeromyxobacter sp. | reverse complement strand
GCCTCGCTCGCGCTCCTCGAGCGCGCCCGCTTCGAGCAGAGCTTCTCCTTCGTCTTCAGCCCGCGCCCCCACACCCTCGCCGCGCTGCGGATGGGCGGCGGCCCGGGCTGGGACGAGGTCCCGCGGGAGGTCGCGGTCGCCCGGCTCGAGCGGCTCATCGAGGCGCAGCGCCGGATCGCGGCGGAGTTCCTCGCCGCCGAGCTCGGCAAGACGGTCGAGGTGCTCGTCGAGGGCGCCTCCGACGACCCCGGCGTGCGCCGCGGGCGGTCTCCGGAGAACCGGATCGTCCACGTCGCCGCGAGCGAGGCGGACGCGCCCATCGGGGCGCTCCTGCGGGTCCGGGTCACGCGGGCGGGGGGCAGCTCGCTGTCGGGGGTCCTGGCGTAGCCACGAACGTGGACGTGGTCGTGGACGTGGACGTGGTCCTCGACCTCGACCTCGACCAGGTCCAGGTCCAGGTCCAGGTCCAGGTTATTTAGTCCCGGAAGTCCGCGACTTGCGACCCCCTGGATCGCGGGCTAGCATCGCGGGCGATGTCGGGGATCATCGCATACGACGGACGGTCGCCGTCGATCGCGCCGAGCGCCTGGATCGCGCCGGGCGCGGTCGTCACCGGCGACGTCCGGATCGGCGAAGGGTCCTCGATCTGGTTCCAGTCGGTCGTGCGGGGCGACGTGAACTTCGTCCGGATCGGCGCGCGGACGAACATCCAGGACCTCAGCATGGTCCACGTCACCGGCGGCACGCACCCGTGCGTCATCGGCGACGACGTGACGGTGGGCCACCGGGTCGTCCTCCACGGCTGCACCGTCGGGGACCGCTGCCTCGTCGGAATCGGCGCGATCGTCCTCGACGGCGCCGTGCTCGAGCCGGAGTCGATGGTGGGCGCCGGGGCGCTCGTGCCGCCGGGCTTCGTCGTGCCGGCGGGCAAGCTCGTGCTCGGCGCGCCGGCGAAGGTGAAGCGGGACCTCAGCCCCGAGGAGCGCGCCTTCTTCCGCACGTCGGCCGAACGCTACGCCGGGTATGCGATCCGGTACCGGGGGTCGCCATGACCCCCGTCGAGGCGCTCGCGAAGGCGCCGCTCTTCCGCGAGTTCACCGAGACCGGGCTCAAGATCTTCGCGTCGATCGCCCTCGACCGGGTCATCCCCGCCGGCTCGCCGGTCTTCGTGGAGAGCATGGTGGGCGAGTCGTTCTTCATCGTGAAGTCCGGAACGGTCCGGATCACGCAGAAGACCCCGGCGGGCGAGCTCGAGATCGGCACGCTCGGCCCGGGCGACCACGTCGGCCAGCTCGCGCTGCTCGGCAAGGGGGTCCGGCTCGTCTCCGCGATCGCCGCGACCCAGTGCGAGGTCCTCGAGATCACCCAGCGCGACTTCGCGAAGCTCCAGCCCCAGAAGCCGCAGGCGTGCCTCAAGCTCGCGCTCGCCATCGCCGCCGATCTCGCCCAGCGCATCTCCGAGAATCGCGATCTGCTCCAGGGGATTGCCCAGAAGAAGTAGCCGGGCCGTCGAGCGCCCGGGCACCTCCCTGCACCGCGCGACGTGACGCGAGCGCGGTTCATCTGCTATCGAGGGGGCTCGCATGCTCGAACGTTTCGTCGACCTGCTCTCGGCCGGCTCCCTCGACCTCGGGTACGCGTTCGTCTTCTTCATGCTCCTTCTGTGCGGCTTCGGGCTCCCGATGCCGGAGGACATCATCCTGGTCACCGGGGGCGTGCTCGCCTGGATGTCCTCCGACCTGGAGGTCGCGTCGTTCGCGGGGATGGTCCGCGACCCGGGGCTCGTCGTCATGGCCGCGGTCGGGCTCGCCGGCATCCTCGCCGGCGACAGCGTGATCTTCTTCGCCGGCCGTCGCTTCGGGCACCGCGTCGCGGAGTTCGGGCCGCTCCGGCGGGTCATCACGCCCGAGAAGCTCGAGTTCGTGGAGAAGAAGGTCCGCACCCGCGGGAACGTCATGGTCATGTTCGCGCGGTACCTCCCGGGCCTGCGCGCGCCGACCTACTTCACGGTGGGCCACGCGCGGATGCCGCTCTGGAAGTTCCTGCTCTACGACGGCGCCGCGGCGCTGATCTCGGCGCCGGTGTGGGTGGGCGTGGGCTTCTACTTCGGCTCGGACATCCAGGAGGCGGCCCGCGTCGCGCGCCAGTTCGGCCACTACATCCTGCTCGGGGCGGCGGTGGTGCTGCTCGCGCTCACCCTGCGGTGGCTGCAGACCCGCCGCGAGTCGCCCGAGCGCCTCCCCGAGCCGGATCCCGAGCGCGACTAGCGCGCCTCGCCGCGCCCGAAGAGCCGCTTCAGGAACGCGCCGAGGCCGCCCGCCGTCCCCGGGGGCATGGCAGCGCCCGTCGCGGGCTCCGGGGGCAGCACCGGGACCGAGCCGGTGCGCGCGTTCGGGTCCGCCCCGGCGGCCTCGAGCTTCTGGCGCGCCGCGTTCGGCCCGTCCTTCGTGGACATCACCGCCTGCACCTGGCGGCCGCTGTGCAGCTCGCGCGCGGTCACGGTGAGGAGGCACTCGGCGCCGAGCTCGAAGGTGACCGCGATCTTCACCATCCCCCGCGGTCCGGAGGGCAGCCCCGAGAGCCGGAGCGTCCCGAGGTACTCGCACTCGGAGGCGATGGCGCTCTCGCCCTGGTAGACGACGAGCTCGAACTCGGTCTGCCCGTCGCGCGAGGTCGCGAGCCCGTACTGCTTGCGCGCGGGGAGCGCGGTGTTCCGCTCGATGATCCGCTTCACGCGGCCGCCGGGGAGGCCGATCCCGATCGACATCGGGAGCACGTCGATGAGGACGACGCCCTCGGCGGTCCCGAGGGAGAACGCGAGGAGCGCGGCGCCGATCGCGACCGCCTCGTCCGGGTGGACCGACCGCGAGGGCGGCTTCCCGAAGAACTGCGAGACCTTCTGGTGGACGAGCGGCATGCGCGACTGGCCGCCGACCAGCAGCACCTCGTCGATGTCGCCGGGTCCGATCCCCTTTGCGGCGAGGACCTCCTGGCACACCTCCAGGGTCCGGTCGACGAGCGGCTCCACCATCCCGACGACGTCCGCCCGGGAGAGCGTCGTGTCGAAGGAGACGGGCTGTCCCCCCTTCATCGCGAGGAAGGGGAGGTGGATGGGGAAGTCGCTCCGCTCGGAGAGCGCGCACTTCGCGCGCTCGGCCGCGTCGACGAGCCGCGAGAGCGCGACCCGGTCGCCCGAGAACTCGGCCCCGTTCCGCTCCTTCCAGGAGGCGAGGAGCCGGTCGACGATCCGGTTGTCGAAGTCGACGCCGCCGAGGAAGGTGTCGCCGCCGGTCGAGACCACCTCGTAGACGTTGTCGCTGAGCTCGAGCACCGACGCGTCGAAGGTGCCGCCGCCGAGGTCGTACACGAGCACGCGCTGGTTCAGGTGTCGGCCGAAGGCGTACGCGAGCGCCGCCGCGGTCGGCTCGTTCAGGATCCGCTCGACGTGGAGCCCCGCGAGCGCGCCCGCGAGCCGGACCGCCGCGCGCTGCCGCTCGTTGTAGTAGGCCGGCACGGTGATGACCGCGCGGTTCACTTCCTCCTCGAGGTGGTTCTGCGCGACCTCCTTCACCTCGCGGAGGATGAGCGCCGAGACCTGCTCGAGCGAGAGCGTCTCCGGGCCGAGCCGGACCGAGGCGAGGCCGTTCGCGTCGGGGACGATCTCGTACGCGAACTTGGACCGGATCTCCTGCACCACGTCGGACTCGAAGGGGCGCCCGACGAGCCGCTTCGCGCCCCAGACCGTGGCGCGGGGGTTCGTGAGGAGCTGGGCCTTCGCGAGGTGCCCGACCACGATCTTGTTCCGCGCGTTGAGCGCCACCACCGACGGCACGGTGTTGTGGCCCTCGCGCGAGGGGATGACGTACGGGCGCCCGTCCTTCACCACCGCCGCGCAGGAGTTGGTGGTGCCGAGGTCGATGCCGACGATCGCGCGCGAGCGCTTCGTGATGG
>DASWCJ010000023.1:0-11629 GCA_036390155.1 Anaeromyxobacter sp. | reverse complement strand
CGTCGACGGACAGCTGGAACACGCCGGGCATGCTCTTCACCGGGTTGCGGACCTTCTTCCCGGGGACGACGAACAGCGGCCAGATGAGGTCGTCCGGCGCGAGCGTCGTCTCGCGGACCAGGCGACGGAGCGCCTCGGTGCGGCGCAGGCGGCGGGGACGTTCCTGGGGGAAGGGCATGGGGCGTTTCTAACGCAGACGGCGGGGGCGTGGAAGGGACGCCGGCGCGCCCGGCCGGCGGGCGGGCGGGCGCATCGCGGAGCCGCTAGGGAGGCTCGTTCGGGTTCACCTCGCGCATCAGGAGGCCGCTCTGGAGCCGAGGGTAGAAGAGCGTGCTCTTCTGCGGCATGGTCTCGCCCGCCTCACCGACCGCCTCGACCTGCCACATCGGCGTCGGGTTGAGGAGGAAGCCGACCTGGTGCTCGCCCGAGAGGACGCGGTTCACCGCGTCCCCCGCGTCGCGCGCGTAGGTGACGTTCTCCTGCTTCTCCTGCGAGCTGGGCGAGAGCCCGAGCAGGTGGTGGAGCACCACGTTGTGGAGCACGGTCACGTCGAGCGCCGCGAGCATCTCGTTCGACGGGAGCCCGGCGGCGGCGAGGTCCACGTCGTCGCGAAGCGTCGCGATCCGCGCGCGCCCGTCCTCCGCGGTGACCATGAGGAAGGTCGTGGTCTTCCCGGCGTGCTCGCCGAGCTTGGAGATCGCCCACGCGCGGCCGACCGGCCGGCGCGCGTCCTCGGCGAGCGTCTCGATCCGGAAGTACCTCGAGAGCTTCTCGAGGAACCCCGCGACCGTGAAGCCCTGCAGGCCGGAGACGAGCCGGTGCGTCGCGAAGAGGAACAGCCCCGGGTCGTTCATGGGGCAGAGGAACATGAGCGTGTAGTGGTGGCCGCCGTCCGCCGGCAGCCCCGGGGTCTGCTCGTCGAGCATCCGGCTGTAGACGAGCGCCGTCTCGTACCGGTGGTGCCCGTCGGCGATGAAGATGCGCTGCGGCGCGAGCAACGACACGAGCGACGCGACGACGGCAGGGTCCTCGGCGCGCCAGAGTCGGTGGTGGACGCCGTCGTCGGAGTCGGTCTCCGCCGCGGGCTCCGCGAGCGACGCCTCGTCGAGCGCCCGCGAGGTGACGCCCGCGTCGTCGCGGTAGAGGCCGAAGATCGGCGAGAGGTTCGCGCGCACCGCCTTGAGGACCTCGAGCCGGTCCGCCTTCGGCGCGACGAGCGTCTTCTCGTGCGGGACGATGACGCCCTCGCGGAACTCGTGCAGGCGCACCGCCGCCATGAAGCCGCGGCGCCTGAGGTTCCGCCCGTCCGGAGCGACGTAGTTCTGCTCGAGCGGGTAGAGCGCAGGCCGCGGGTCGCGCCGGAATACGCCCTCCGCCAGCCAGCTCCGCCACCAGTCGCCGGCCCGCACGTACTTGTTCGCGCCCGGGCCGTCGCCCGGCCGGTCCTCGCCGAGCGTCACGTGGATGATGTTGTGCGGGTCGCGCTGGAGGAGCTCGTCTCGCTGCGCCGGCGTGACGAGATCGTACGGCGGCGCGAGGAGCTGCCCGAGCTCGTGGCCGCGGCTGGCGGCATAGCGAACGGCGCGGAACGGGGCGATCTCGGCCATGCGGGTCGGGACGCTAGATCAGCGCACCCCCGCGCGCAAGGCGCGCTCCAGGGCCTCCGGCGGGATCGCGCCCGCGCGGACGATGCGGAGCGCGTCGCCCTCGAAGGCGACCACCGTGCTCGGGAGCCCGCCGGGCGTCGTGCCCCCGTCGAGGACGGCGTCGAGCCTGGCGCGGAGCGGCGGGGCGAGCTCCTCGACCCGGACCGGGGGCGGCTCCCCCGCGAGGTTCGCCGAGGTCGAGACGAGCGCGCCGCCCGCCTCCCTCGCGAGGGCGCGCGCGAGCTCGGCAGCGGGCACCCGGATCCCGACCGTGCCCGTCCCGGCCGAGATCTCCCCGGCGAGCCCGGCCCGCGCCGGGAGCACGAGCGTGAGCGGCCCCGGCCAGAGCAGCGCCGCGAGGCGCGCCGCGGGCCCCGCGAGGACCGCGATCGCCTCCACCGCCGCGCGGTCCGCCGCGAGGAGCGGCAGGGGCTTGGCGTCCGGGCGGCCCTTCGCGCGCGCCACCCGGGCGACCGCCGCCGCGTCGGAGGCGAGCGCGCCGAGCGCGTAGAACGTCTCGGTCGGATAGGCGACGAGCCCGCCGCGTCGGAGCGCCTCCGCCGCCGACCGAATCCGCGCCGCGAGCTCCCGGTCCATTCTCAACGGGGGGCCACTCGCTCCGCCTTCGCGAAGCTCGCGCCCCCCCGCCCCCCCCGCTCGCTCCGGGGCAGCCTCATCCGGCTACCCCTCCGCTTGCTCGACATGGCCCTGAGCCTAGCGCGTCCTCGCCGAGAATTCCGTGGAAGCAGCGCGTGCGCCGGGGGAGGATGGCGCGCGTGGCGCGCTTCGGGCTCGATCTCACGTGGCTCCGGGCGGACCGGGTCTCCGGGGCGGAGCGCTACGCGCTCGAGCTCGTGCCGGCCCTCGCCCGCCTCGCGCCCGGCGAGCTCGTGCTCTTCGCGCGCCCCGACCTGCCCGCGCCCCTCGCGGCGCTCGACCTCGAGACCCGGGTCGCCTCCGTCCTCACCCGCGTCGCGCTCGACCAGGCGTGGCTCCCCTGGGCGGCGGCGCGCGCTTCCGTCGACCTCCTCCATTCGCTCGCCTCCCCCACCCCGGTGCTGTGGCGCGGCCGCGCGGTGATGACGATCCACGACGCGACGCCGTGGCTCCATCCGGATCCGGCCGGCGCGTGGTGGCTCTCGCGACCGCTCTACCCGCAGGCCATCGCGCGCGCGGCCGCGATCTTCACCGTGTCGCAGGCCGCGCGGGACGACCTCGTCCGGACGGCGGGCGCCCCCCGCGAGCGCGTGTTCGTGACCCCGAACGGCGTTCACCCCTCGTTCTTCGAGCTCCGCCCGCCGGAGGGACCGCGGGCGCGCTACCTGCTCGCGGTGGGCACGTTCGAGGCGCGCAAGAACCTGCCCGTGCTGCTCGACGCCTTCCGCGCGCTGCGGCGCGAAGGGCGCGACCTGCAGCTCGTGGTGGCGGGTCGCCAGGCGTTCACCCAGCTCCTGCCGCTCGGCGACCTCGCACCTCACGTCCGCCTCACCGGGCTCGTCCCCGACGGGGAGCTGGGGACGCTCTACGCCGGCGCGGCCTGCTTCGTGATGCCGTCGCTGCACGAGGGCTTCGGCCTGCCGCTCGCGGAGGCGATGGCGGTCGGCGTCCCCGCGGTCGTGAGCGACATCCCCGCCCTGCGCGAGGTCGGCGGCGAGGCGGTACGCTACGCCGCGCCGGGCGATCCGGAGGCCTTCGCGTCGGCGATCCGCGCCGCGCTCGACGACGTGGAGGGCTCGCAGCTCCGCGTCGCCGCCGCGCGCGGCCGCGCCCGGCGCTTCCGCTGGGAGGACACCGCCCGGGCGACGCTCGCGGTGTACCGGCGGATCGCCCGGCCCTAGCCGATCTTGCGGACGCCGCCGAGCCCCGTCGCGAGGAAGATCGCGTTCGGGGCCCAGGCGGCGACGAAGGTCGGCACCCGCCCCGAGAGCGCGAACGCCCAGGCGACGCCCTGCGCGGCCCAGAACACGAGCGAGATCCCGACCGCCTCGACGAGCGCGGCGGAGACGTGCCCCTTCCGGTTTCGGCGGAGCGCGAGGGCGAGCGCGACGAGCGCGCCGGGGACGCCGGCGAGCGGGTACGCGAGCCGGTTGTCGCGCTCGAGCTCCAGCTCCGCGGTGGGGAGCCCGAGCCCGCGCCGGATGCCGATCTGCTCGAGCAGCGTCACGTAGCGCAGCTCGGCGGGCCTCCCCGGCACCACCGCGAACGCCTCGGGCGGCTCGTCGAAGCGATACCGCCGCTCCACGCCGCGGTCGATCGTCATCGCGCCGTCGGCGGAGAACCGCCGGTCCTCGACGTCGCTCAGGATCCACTCGTCGCCCGCGGGGAGCATCCGGCTCGCGTCGATCCGGCGGGTCAGGCGAAACGCGTCGTCCACCTCGAGGACGGTGACGTTCAGGAACCCACCCCCCGGGGTGTGGCCGCGCAGGTCGTAGATGCGGCGACCGTCCCGGCCGCGGAACCAGCGCTTCGGCTGCCGCGTGGCGAGATAGCTCCCCGCGTCGTTTCCGCGCCCGAACCGGACCTGCCGGATCTCGTCGGCCCGCAGCGCCGCGTGAACGCCGACCGCGTCCTGGAGGACGACGAGCGCGAGCCCGAGGAGCAGCGTGACGGTGAGGACCGGGGCCGCCACCTTCCAGGGCCCGAGCCCGAGCGCGCGCATCGCCGTCCACTCGCGGCTCGCACGGACCCCCGACACGGCGACCGAGGCGCCGAGCAGGATCGCCGCGGGGGCGACCATGTGCGTCACCACCGCCGCCTTGTTCGCATAGAGCACGAGGACGGCGAGCCCCCAGCCGGGCCCCGAGAACGCGGCGGAGTTGTCGACGAAGTCCACGGCGAGGAAGAGGACCACCACCCCGCCGAGGGCGCCCAGGATCGCTGCGAGCGTTCGCCACGCGAGGTGGCCGAAGAGGATCGGCACGCTAGCCCCTCGGGCCGAGCTTCCCCTGGAGCGCGGCGTCCTTCGCCTCGACCTCGTCGGCCATCTTCTTCCGCTGCGCGCGAACCCGTTCGGCGACCTGCGCGTCGCCCCGGGCGACGATGCGGGCCGCGAGGAGGCCCGCGTTGCGCGCGCCGGCCTTGCCGATGGCGAGGGTCCCCACCGGCACGCCAGCGGGCATCTGCGCGGTCGCGAGGAGCGCGTCGAGTCCCTTCAGGTCGGAGGACGCGAGCGGGACGCCGAGGACCGGCAGCTCGGTCTCCGCGGCGCAGACGCCGGCGAGGTGGGCGGCCGCGCCGGCCCCGCAGACGATCACCTGGATGCCGCGCCCCGCCGCCTCGCGCGCGAGCTTCGCGGTCCGCTCCGGCGTGCGGTGCGCCGAGGAGACGTGCACCTCGGACTCGATCTTCAGCTCGTCGAGCGCCTTCCTCGCCTCGGACATGACCTCCCAGTCCGAGTCCGAGCCCATCAGGATCAGGATCCTCGGCCCGCTCATGCTCTCCCCCCGATGTCCCTGCGGAGCTGCATGCCCCGGAACCGCACGCGGTCCACCGCCTCGTACGCACGCCGCGCCGCGTCCGGTAGCCCGTCCCCGAGCGCGCACACGGTCAGCACGCGCCCGCCGCTCGTCACGACGCGACCGGCGGCGTCGCGCGCCGTCCCCGCGTGGAAGACCTGGACGTCCTCGGCGAACGGCCCGTCCGCGCCCTCGATCGGGTCGCCGCTCGCGACCTGGCCCGGGTAACCCTCCGCGGCGAGCACGACGCCGACGGCGGCCCGGGGGTCGAACTCGAGCGTCACGCCGGAGAGGTCGCCCTTGGCCGCCGCGAGCAGCGCCGGGACGACGTCGTTCCGCAGGCGCATCAGGATCGGCTGGGTCTCGGGATCGCCGAGCCGCGCGTTGAACTCGATGACGCGGGGCCCCTTCGCCGTGAGCATGAGCCCGGCGTAGAGCGCGCCCCGGAACGGGCGTCCGCGCCGCGCCAGCTCGCGGATCGCGGGGAGGAGGACCGTCCGCTCCACCTCGGCGAGGACGTCCGCGCCGACGTTCGGCGTCGGGGAGAACGCCCCCATCCCGCCGGTGTTCGGGCCCCGATCGCCGTCGAAGACGCGCTTGTGGTCCTGGGCCGCCGCGAGCATCCGGACGCGCTCGCCGTCGGTGAACGCGATGCAGCTCGCCTCGGGTCCCTCGAGCCGCTCCTCGACGACGACCTTCTTCCCGGCGGCGCCGTGGATCCCGCCCACCAGCATCGCGCGGAGCGCCTCCTCCGCCTCGGCCACGTCGCCGCACACCACGACGCCCTTGCCGGCGGCGAGGCCGTCCGCCTTCACCGCCACGCGCCCGCCCCACGCCCGCGCGAAGGCGACCGCGGGAGCGAGCTCGGTGAACGCCTCGTACTCGGCGGTGGGGATCCCCGCTGCCTGCATCACGTCCTTCGCGAACGCCTTCGACCCCTCGATCTCGGCCGCCGCCGCGGACGGGCCGAAGACCGGGATCCCGTCCTTCGCGACGCGGTCCGCGAGCCCCGCGACGAGGGGCGCCTCGGGACCGACCACGACGAGGTCGATGCGGTGCTCCCGGGCCCAGCGCGCGACCGCCTCGACGTCCCCCACGTCGAGCGGGACGAGCTCGGCGACGCGCGAGATGCCGGGGTTCCCGGGCGCGACATGGAGGGCCCGGACGAGCGGGCTGCGCGAGATCTTCCAGGCGAGCGCGTGCTCGCGGCCACCGGAGCCGACGACGAGGATCCGCATGAGAGTTCGGGCTTATATCACGGCGTCCCGGCGCGCGGCGGCGACGCGGAGGGCAGCGCGAGGAGCGCCCCGCGAGGCTCGGCGAGCGCGGGATCGTCGCGGAGCAGCGCGGCCGCGAGCGCCGCCGACTCGCTCGCCTCGCCTCGCTTCACGAGGAGCCGCACGAGCCCCAGCCGCGCGGTGGCGAGGTCCGGTCCCGCCTCTGCGGCGGCGCGGTACCCGCGCTCCGCGTCGAGGTTCCGGCCGAGGGCCTCGAGAGCGCGTGCCCGGACGGTGAGCGCGACGGGGTCGAGCGAGGCGACGTCCAGGGCGGCGCCGGAGAGGGTGAGCGCCCGCCGCGCGTCTCCCCGGTCGAGCGCGACCTGGGCGAGCACCGAGAGCGGCGTCACCGCCTGCGGCGCCGCCGCGCCGGCGAGGCGCGCGAGCCGCTCCGCGGCGACGGTCCGCCCGAGCAGGACCTCGCAGACGGCCGCCGCAGCGTAGGCGACGGCGCCGGTCCCGGGCTCGGCCTGGCCGATGGCCTCGAGGCGGCGCGACGCCTCCACGAGCGGCGTCGGTCCCTCCCAGAAGTCCGTCGGCGCGCGGCGCAGCCGCCCCTCCGCGACGTCGCGCTCGAGCGCGCGGCGCGCGATCTCGAGGGCCGGCCCGGGCGCCCGCAGCCGCGCGAGCGCCCCGGAGATCGCGAGCAGCGCCGCCGGATCGCGCGACACGGCGCCGGCGAACCGGGCGTAGGCCTGCTGCGCCTCCTCGTCGGTCCCGGTGAGCTCCGCGGAGCGGGCCGCGAGCGAGCGCGCCACCACGGGGCCTCCGCGGTCGCCGAGCACCCCGGCGGACTCGCGCAGGCCCGCCGCGTCGCCGCGCAGGAAGGCGAGGAGCGCGGCCTGGAAACGGGCGGGCGCGCTCGCGGGGACGCGCGCGAGGGCGCGCTGGACCGCGGCCTGCGCGGCCGCGGTGTCGCCGGCGGCGAGCTCGATCGCGGCGCGGTGCGCGTGCGCCCGGGCGGCGGTGAAGTCGTCGGGGTTGCGCGCGAGGGCGTCGTCGAGGTGGCGGCGGGCCGCTCCGAGGTCGTCGTCGCGCTGGTAGGCGAGCCGCGCGAGGAGCAGGTGCGGCAGCGCGCTGTCGGGATTCACCGCCGCCCAACGCTCGAGCGCCGAGCGGGCCTCGACGGGCCGGTCGCTCGCGGCGAGCACCTCCGCGCGGAGCGCGAGCGCGCCCGGGTGGCCGGGATCGAGGATGAGCCGGCGGTCCGCCAGGGCGAGGGCGCCCGCGCCGTCCCCCGCGGCCCACCGCGCGCGCGCCGCGGCGGTGAGCAGGCGCCGATCCGACCGGATCGCCGCAGCGGCCTCCTCCAGGATCTTCGCCGCCGCCGCGGGTTCGGCGCGGACCCGCGCGAGCCCGAGCGCGAGCCGCAGGGAGGGGTCGCCCGGCGCGCCCTCGGCGGCGCGCGTCGCGAGCGAGAGCGCCTCGGCGTCGTTGCTCGGGCTCGGGACGAGGAGGAGGATCCGCGCGAGCGCCGCGCGGAGGTCGGGACGGGTCGCGTCGCCCGCCCGGACGAGGTCGTGGACGGTGCGCAGCTCGGGGCCGGTCGGCTCGTCCCCGGCGCCGTCTGCGAACGCGGTCGCGTAGCCGGCGATGGCGGCGTCGGCGTGCCGCGGCGAGAGCGCGAGCGCTTCGCGGAAGGACCGCAGCGCCTCGGTCGTCCTGGCCGGCAGGTCGGCGGCGAGCGCGGCGTTGCCCGCGTCGACCCGGGCCGCCGCGAGCGAGGCGTCCCGCACCGCCGCCGGCCCGAGGAGCCCCACCATCCGCCACTCCGCGACGAGCTGCTCGACGACCGTCGGGTTCGTCACCTCCGGCCTCGCCGTGGCGCGGCGCACCGCCCAGGCGCCGCCCGCCGCGACGGCGGCGAGCAGGAGCATGGCGACGACGAGGGGACCGAGCCGCCGTCCGGAGCGCGGGCGCCGGCGGGCGCGCCCGCCGATGGGCGCGATGGGCAGGGTGGCGGCGGCGGCCGCGCTCCGCCCGGCGCAGGACGCGCAGAGCGGGGCCGCGCCGGGCGCCCCTTCCTCCGCCTCGAACACCGCGAAGCAGCGACTGCAGGTGACCAGGGACATGCGGCCGACGAGCCTACCGCCACTGGAGAGGTGCGCGCGAGTCCTCAGCGCTCAGTGACGGAAGTGGCGCATCCCGGTGGCGACCATGGCGATTCCGGCCGCGTCCGCCGCCTCGATCACCTCGGCGTCGCGCACCGAGCCGCCGGGCTGGATGATCGCCGTCGCGCCCGCCTTGATGATCTCCTCGACGCCGTCCTTGAACGGGAAGAACGCGTCGGAGCCGACCGACGAGCCCTTCACGTCGAGCTGCGCCTTCATCACCGCGGTCTTCACCGACTCGACGCGGCTCGTCTGGCCGCCGCCGATCGCGGTGGTGCAGTCGTCCTTCGCGAAGACGATGGCGTTCGACTTCACGTGCTTCACGACCTTCCAGGCGAAGAGGAGGTCCTTCCACTCCTGCTCGGTCGGGGCGCGCTTCGTCATCACGCGGCAGTCCTCGCGGCGCACGGAGCCGAGATCCCGATCCATCACGAGGAGCCCGCCCGGGATCGAGCGGAGCTCGCGGAGCTCCTCCGGGGCGCGCGTCCACTGCTCGCGCGGCTCGCCGAGCCGAGGCGCCTCGAGGAGGCGCAGGTTCTTCTTGATCGCGAGCGCCGCCCGGGCGGCGTCGTCGTAGCGGGGGGCGATGACGCACTCGAGGAAGAGGTCGGTGAGCTCCTTCGCCACCGCGGCATCCACGGGACGGTTGAGCGCCACGATCCCTCCGAACGCGGAGACCGGATCGCAGGCGCGGGCCCGGGCGAACGCGCGCGCGACGTTCTCGCCCAGCGCCACGCCGCACGGCGTGTTGTGCTTGATGATGACGCAGGCGGGCCCCTCGTGCTCCTTCACGCCCGCGACCGCCGCCTCGAGGTCGACGAGGTTGTTGTAGCTGAGCTCCTTCCCCTGGAAGACGCGCGCGAACGCGACCGTCGGCTCGTCCGGCTCGCGGCCGGCCCGGTAGAACGCGCCGCCCTGATGCGGGTTCTCGCCGTACCGGAGATCGCCGACCTTCGTGTAGACGGCGGCGAGGGTCGCCGGGAACTTCGCCGGGGCCGCCTCCGGCGTCTCGCGCGCGGTGAGGTACTCCGAGATCGCGGCGTCGTACGCGGCGGTGTGGGCGAAGGCCTTCTTCATGAGCCGGAAGCGCGTCGCGTCGGAGAGCGCCTTCGACGACTCGATCTCGGCGGCGACCGCCTCGTAGTCCGCCGGGTCCACGACCACCCCGACGTGGGCGGAGTTCTTGGCGGCGCTCCGGACCATGGTCGGGCCGCCGATGTCGATCTCCTCGACGCACTCGTCGAACTTCTTCCCCGCGGCGACCGCCTGCCGGAACGGATAGAGGTTCACCACCACGAGGTCGATCGGCGGGATGTCGCGCGCCTGCACGTCCGCCTCGTCGGTGGCCAGGCCGCGCCGGTAGAGGATGCCGCCGTGGACCCGGGGATGGAGGGTCTTCACGCGGCCGCCGAGGATCTCGGCGGCCTTCGTGTAGTCGCCGACGGAGACGACGCGGATCCCCGCGTCGGCGAGTGCCTTCTGCGTGCCGCCGGTGGAGAGGAGCTCCACCCCGGCCGCGGCGAGGCGGCGGGCGAAGGGGACGAGACCGGATTTGTCCGAGACGGAGACGAGGGCGCGGCGGACCATGGGCGGGCAACCTCCGAAAAGGCTGCCCTTCTAGCCGTCCCGCGCCGGCGTTTCAAGCGTCTAGAACTTGTCCCGTCCCTCGGGCGGGGGGATCCGCGGCTCGTCCTCGGCGATGACCCGGAGCTTGAGCAGCCCGCGGGTCTCGACCTGGCGGATCCGCTCGCGGGTGAGGTTCATGATCGCCCCCACCTCCTCGAGCGTGATGCCGCCCTTGTCGGCGACGTCGAGCGCGCAGGTCTCCTCGAGCTCCCACACCTCCTTGTCCGGGAAGTTCAGCTTGATCGACCCGGTGGACGGGTTCACGTCCAGGTAGAGGTGGTGCTTGCAGGAGATGAACATGCACGGGCGCGCCGCGGTCGCGCAGTCCGCCCGCGACCGCGGCCGCGCGGCCTCGATCTCGCGGATCGTCTGATCGAGCTCGGGGTCGACGAGCCCGAAGGCCCGCTGCCGCCGCAGCTCCCGCGCGATCTCCTTGCGGGACATCGTCTTCGACCGCCGCCGGCCCCGCTTGCCGTCGTCCTCCGCCTCCGCCGGTGCCACCGCGTCCGCCGTCTCGGGCTCCACCGCCGCCGGCTCCGCGCTCCGCCTCGCCTCGCTCATCCCCTGCCCTCCGTTCCCACCCGCGGGCGCCCCGTGCGCCCCGCCGTCCATGCGCCGGGCCGGCGCCGCGCTCGCTACCCGACGCCGGCGATCTCCGGCGTCACGGTGGCGACCGCTCCACCCACCTTCTCCAACCGCTCGAGCGCGCGGCGCGCCTCGCGCTCCGCCCGCCCGAGCTCCTCCTCGAACTGCTTGCGGCGCGGGTGCCCCCGCGCCTTCCGGCCGAGCTCCGTCACGAGCTCGGACAGCCCCTTCTCCACGTCCTCCAGCCGGTTCGCGACGGTGACGAAGCTGCCGCGGATGTCCTCGACCGTGTAGCCCTCGGCCATCATCCGCTTGATGGCCGCGATGCGGCGCACGACGGACACCGGGTAGATCCCGGTCGAGCCGGTGTGCTTGCCCTTCCGGCCGACCCGCCGGCTCCGCGGCAACAGCCCGACCTGGACGTACTTCCGGAAGGTCGCCGCCGACAGGCGCGCGCCCCTCGACTCGAACAGCCGCACGACCTCGCCGCTCGTGATGCCAGCGGCGCGCTCGCGCTCGACGTGCTCGATCTCGGCTTGGTCCAGGTAATCCATTGTAAATAGAACGCTCTAAATAAAATGTATAAAACTTGATTTTGAGAGTAGTGCATTGAGTGGAGAACGTCAACGGGGATGAGGAGGGCGGGCCCCGGGCGGGACGGACCGTCCGTGGGGGGACCTTCAGCGCGCGTTCGGGTGGATCGCGCCGGGCGGCGCGGGCGTGTCGGCTAGCGGCGTTGCCGGTCACTTAGCGGCCGGCCGCTAACGGCGAACGCTCCCGAGGGCCTCGGGCATGGCCCCCGGTCCTCCTGCGCCGCCGCCAGGGTCGCAACCGGCACCGGACGGTCGGACGGGTCCAGAAACGTGGACGCCGGCGCACGCCCGGGCGCGCCAGCTCCGCGCGAGAGCGTTCCCGTACGGTGGCGGGCA
>DASWCJ010000022.1:0-8369 GCA_036390155.1 Anaeromyxobacter sp. | reverse complement strand
GATCCTCACCGTGCGAGACGTCGAGCTGAAGGCGCCGGCAGCTATGGGCCCGCGGGAAGTGACCGCGATCCGCTCCAAGCTCCGCGTTTCACAAGCTGCGTTCGCGCGGATCCTCAACGTGAGCCCAAAGACGGTCCAGGCCTGGGAGACGAACGCGCGCAAGCCGTCCGACGCTGCGTTGAAGCTCCTCTCGATCGCGAAGAAGCACCCGGAAGCCTTGCTCGAGTAGGGCCCCCGTTGAACTCGATTACGGGGACAGGCTCCTCTAGGCGCCGCGGGTGGGCGACGGCTCGACGAGCCGGTACCGCGCGCCTCGCGTTCGGCCCTCCCTCCGGAGGAACGTCGCGTCCCGGAGGTCGCGGGAGAGCTGCCGCCGCGTGACGCGCCCCTGCACCGCCGCCGCGTAGTCGCCGAAGGTCACCGACCCGCGCCGCTCCGCGAGCCGGCGGAGCAGGTTCAGCCGCTCCGGGCGTCCGAGCGTTCCCCGCGCCCGGGTACCCAACTCCTTCGAGAACGGCTCCTCGCGCCCGAGGTAGCCCCAGCGCTTGTACTCCGCGAGCGACTCCTCCGCGTCTCGGCGCGCGAGCACGCCTGCGAACGCGTGACCGCCGAGGAAGAAGCGCTCGCCCGAGGCGGGGGCGATCGGGGCCGTCACGAACCGCACGTAGTCGTCGAGCTCGGCCGACCCGGCCGCGCGCCGCGCGAACTCCAGCGCCACGGCCACCGCCGCGGGCCAGCGAGAGCGGAGCGCCGCCCGCCTCAGCGCCAGCGGGTTCAGCCGCGCGTAGTCGCGCGCGACCAGCTCGACGGTGACCCAGAGCAGCCGCGCGTCGTGGCGGGCCGCCTGCGCAGCGAGTACGACGAGCTCCTCGGGGGACGGCTTCCCGTGGGACCACGGCTCGCGCCGCCCCTCGGTCCGCGCGCCGATGGCGGCGAGCTCGTGGTACAGGCGCGCGAGCTCACGGTCGCCCTCCGGGACGCGCTCGAGCGCCGTCAACCCGCCTCCCCGTGTGATGATCCAGTCCTCATATTGGGACATGTTTGTGCCATGTCCTAATCAAGTCGCAACCTCGCCCACGATCGACTCCGGTCCCCGGACCCGAACCCCCCGGACGACGGGCCGGGGCGGAAGGGACGCGACGTTGACTCCCCCGTCCCGGAGGGGTTTATTCGCCCTCCATGAAGAAGGCGCTCATCACCGGGATCACCGGCCAGGACGGCAGCTTCCTCGCCGAGCTGCTCCTCGACAAGGGGTACGAGGTCCACGGCATCATCCGCCGTGCGTCCACCTTCAACACCTCGCGCATCGACCACATCTACCAGGACCCGCACACCCCCGGGTGCCGGCTCTTCCTGCACTACGGCGACCTCAACGACGCCTCGTCGCTGAACCTCCTCCTGAAGCAGCTCCGTCCGACCGAGATCTACAACCTCGGCGCGCAGAGCCACGTGAAGGTCTCCTTCGACGTGCCGGAGTACACGGGCGAGGTGACGGGCCTCGGCGCCTGCCGCCTCCTCGAGGCGGTGCGCGAGCTCGACCTGAAGGACACCCGCATCTACCAAGCGTCCTCGTCCGAGATGTTCGGCGCCTCGCCGCCGCCGCAGAGCGAGAAGACGCCGTTCTACCCGCGCAGTCCCTACGGGTGCGCCAAGGTCTACGCCTACTGGATCGGCGTGAACTACCGGGAGGCGTATGGCCTGCACGTCTCGAACGGGATCCTCTTCAACCACGAGGGGCCGCGCCGCGGTGAGACGTTCGTGACTCGCAAGGTCACCCGCGCCGCCGCCCGCATCAAGGTCGGGCTGCAGAAGAAGGTCTTCCTCGGCAACCTCGACGCGAAGCGCGACTGGGGCTCGGCGAAGGACTACGTCGAGGCGATGTGGCTCATCCTCCAGCAGCCGCAGGGCGACGACTACGTCATCGGCACGGGGGAGGCCCACTCGGTAAGGGAGCTCTGCGAGCTCGCCTTCTCGCACGTGGGGCTCGACTACCAGAAGTTCGTCGAGATCGACCCGCGCTACTACCGCCCGACCGAGGTGGACTCCCTCCTCGCCGATCCGTCGAAGGCGATGACGAAGCTCGGGTGGAAGCCCCGCACCACCTTCCAGGCGCTCGTCCGCGAGATGATGGAGGCGGACCTGCAGCTCGCCGAGCGCGAGCAGCGCGCCGGGGCCGGCCCGGCTGTGAGTCGCCACGGTTAGTCCAATGAGCCAAACCTCCCTCACCGTCCTCGTCCCGGTCTTCGACGAGCAGCACCTCGTCGCGACCTCGCTCGCGCGGCTCGAGGTGCTCTCGTCCTCGCCGCACCTCGCCCGCGTGCAGGTCGTCGTGATCGACGACTCCTCGCGCGACCGGACGGCCGGCGTGCTCCGCGCCTTCGCCGCCGAGCGCGGGATCGAGCTCGCGCCCGCCCTCCCGTCCGCCCCGCGCGGCGCCACCGCCCCCGCCGCGACCCTGCTCGGCGGGGGGACGCACGGCGGGATCGAGTGGCTCTTCCTCCAGCACGACCGGAACGGCGGCAAGGGCGCCGCGGTGCGGTCGGCGCTCGTGCACGCGACCTGCGAGATCACCGTCATCCACGACGCGGACCTCGAGTATCACCCGCGCGACCTCCTGCGCTTCGCGAGGATCTTCGTCGAGGACGGCGCGGACGCGGTGTTCGGCTCGCGGTTCGCGGGTGGCGAGGCGAGGCGGGCGCTCCTCTTCCGGCACGAGCTCGGCAACCGCCTCCTCACCTTCCTCACGAACCTCATCACCAACGTCAACCTGACGGACATGGAGACCTGCTACAAGGCGGTCCGCACCTCCCTCCTCCGGTCCATCCCGATCGTCTCGAACGACTTCCGGATGGAGCCGGAGCTCACGATCAAGCTCGCGAAGCGGGAGGCGCGGATCTTCGAGGTCCCGATCAGCTACTCGGGGCGGACCTACCAGGAGGGGAAGAAGATCGGCTGGCGCGACGGCTTCCGCGCGCTCGGGGCGATGCTCCGCTTCTGGCTCTCGGACGAGATCTACGCCGACGACGAGCACGGCTCGCAGATCCTCGGGCGGCTCTCCCGCGCCCCCCGCTTCAACACCTGGATGGCGGACTTCATCCGCCCGTTCTGCGGGCGGCGGTTGCTCGAGATCGGCAGCGGCACCGGGAACCTCACCCGCCGCCTCGTCCCTCGCGACGCGTACGTCGCCTCGGACGTGAACCCCCTCTATCTCCAGACGCTCCGCTCGCTCCAGAACGACCGGCCTTACCTCGACGTCACGCTCACCGACGTGACGCAGGGCGACTCGTTCCCGACGGTCCCGGGCGGCTTCGACACCGCCGTGTGCCTGAACGTCATCGAGCACGTCGACGACGACGTCGGCGCCCTCGCGAACCTGCGCCGGGTGCTCGCCCCGGGCGGCCGCGCCATCGTGCTCGTGCCGCGCGGGCCGGGGCTGTTCGGGACCCTCGACGAGGTCCTCGGCCACAAGCGGCGCTACACCGAGGACTCGCTCCGCAAGCTCGCGCGCGACGCCGGGTTCGAGACGCGGCAGGTCCTGCCGTTCAACCGCGTCGGGACGCCGGCCTGGTGGCTGAACGGCAAGCTCCTCCGCCGCCGGCACTTCGGCCTCCTCCAGATCGTGGTGCTGAACGCCCTCACGCCGATCTTCCGGATCGTGGACCGGGTGCTCCCGTTCCCGCCGCTCTCGCTCATCGCGATCCTCGAGGCGCCGAGCGCCGGCGCGGTGGCGAGCGACGCCGGCCAGGCCGCCGCCCCGCACTAGCGCTTCGCGGCGACCTACGACCGGCTCGCCCCGGGCGAAGTCGGCCAGGGTGGGCTCGCGCCTCGCAGGCCGGTGTGGGCCGTCTGCCGCAGGAGCGCCGCGACGCCGCGGTACGCATGGAGCTGACCGTGGTGCGCGACGAGCGCGACGCGGCCGCCGCCCGCGATCGTCCGCGCCACCAGCGCCTCCTTGAGATCGAGCACCGCCCGGAGCTCGCCCTGGCAGAACGGGCAGACCTCGGCCGAGGCCACGTCCGGCCCGAGCGCGCCGCAGTGGTCGCAGCGGAAGCCGCTCCGGGTGAAGTCCTCCTCGACGAAGAGCGCCTGGATCCGCCCCTCGTTCGCGGCGAGCACCACGTCGTCGGGGCCGGCGACCCCGACGCCGCCGCGGACTGCCGCGGCGACCGCGGAGGCGACCTCCTGCGCCTCGCCGTCCGTGCCGTCCCCGAGCACCTCCTGCGCGAGCGTCCGCACGAGGCCGTTGCGGATCCCGCCGGAGGAGGACCACGCCCGCGGCATCGGGACCTTCGCCACGATCGCGGCCTCGACGCGGGCGGGGAGCTCGCGCGCGAAGGCGCCCGCGCTCTCGGCGGTGCCGACGAGGATCACCCGAGCGCCCGACGTCGCGTCGAAGAGCGTGGTCACCCGCTCCGCCGCCACCCGCCGGTTCCTGAGCGCCCAGGCCTCGGCGCGCCGCTCGCTCTTCGTCTCGCGCTCGGGCCCCCGCGCGCCGGCGCCGGCTCTCTCCGCTTCCGCTTCGCTCCGGGGCGCGGGCCCGCGCACGCTCGTGTCGAGGTCCACCTCCCCGAGCCGCACCTCGAAGAGCTCCGCCCCCTCGAGGGAGGGGACGACGACGAGGATCGGGTGCCGGCGGGCCGCGACGCGCGCGAGCTGGGCGAGGTGGGGGATCGCGTCGGCGCAGAGCTCCTCCGCGAGCGGGACCGCGAGGTGGAGCGGCCGCCACAGCCCGAGCCCCTCGCACGCGAACAGCGCGAGCCCCGCGCGCTCCGGCTCTACGGCGTGCGCCGCGAGCGCCTCGACGTACCCTTCGATCCGGTCCAGCGTTCGGGCGAGCGCCGGCTCGTCGGGCGTCCCGGCGGGATAATGGCCGAGGATCGCCCGGGCTCGCTCGCGCACGCAGCCGCGCACCCGCTCCCGTTGCTGCTCGTCCCGCCACCGGACGTCGAGGTAGACGGAGACGATCGGCTCGCTGCTGCTCCGGATGGCTGCCAGCTCGGCGAGGACGGGCTCGAGATCGGTCATGCGGGCTCCCAGAGTGAGGCGTCGTCTCCATCCTGCGCACTTGCCGGCGCGAACGCGCCGCGTTACTGGTCGGCCAACCGTGCCCCTCCTAGAGGCCCTGCGCGCCCTGACCTCCTTCTCCCCGCCGGAGGTCCTCCCCGAGTGCGACCCGGGCCTGCTCGGCGACGTGCTCGAGGCGCACGGCCTCGCCGCGCTCGCCTCCTACCAGCTCGAGCAGAAGCGGATCGGAGGGGACGCGCCGGAGGCGCTCCGGGAGCGGCTCCTCACGTCGTTCCAGGGGATCGTGAACGACAACCTCCAGAAGGTCCTCGCGCTTCGCGCGGTCCTGCGCGACGTGGAGGGGCTCCACGTCGTCCTCCTCGACGCGGCCGCGTTCGTCGACTGGCTCTACCCGCACCTCGGGTTCCGCCCGCTCGGCGACGTCCGGCTCGCGGTGCCGACGGCGGAGGGCGAGCGGTTCGTCGCCGCGACGAAGGAGACCCTCGACCTCGTGCGAACCGAGCACGAGGGACGGACGGTGGTCTTCACGACGAAGCAGAGCGGCGCGCCGGTCTTCATCCAGGAGGGGCTCTGGGCCTCGGGCCCGGAGGACGGCGCGCTCTACGCGCGGGCGACGCCCCACCCCACCTTCGGCCCGTCCGCCCACCGGCCCTCGGCGGAGGAGGCGCTCCTCGGCGTCGTCGCGGAGCAGGCGCTCCTCGGCCTTCACGCGCCGCTCGTCACCTTCGTGGATCTGCGCGAGCTGCTCGCGCAGCCGCTCGACGCCGGGTACGTCCTCGTCCGCGCCGCCGCGCTGCGCCTCGAGCGCGCGCTCCACGGCGCGACGCTCCTCGTCGCCCACTTCTTCCCGGAGTCCGCCGCGGCGGCGGCGCTGGTCCGGCCGGAGCTCGGCCTCGCCGAGCGCGTGGCGGTGGAGCGGGTGGTGGAGGCGGCGAAGGATCCGGCGCGGCTCCGGCACGTGCGCGGCGCCGACGCCGCCGCGCGGCTCGTCGTCGCGCCCTGACGAGAACCAAGCGGCCCGCCGCGCTACCGCGCCGGCGCGATCGGGGCCGGGAGAGCTTCCGGCCGAGCGCCCCATCGCTCACACCAGCGCGTCGGGCTTCCTGCGCAGCCGCCGGGTCCAGGAGCGCATCCGCCGCGCCAGGGGCCGGAACGCGTTCCGGAGGGTCTGGTGGACGATCCCGCGCTTCGCGGTGAGGTAGTCCTCCCAGTGCGCGCGGAGCACCGGGGACAGGGCAGTCTCCTTGGCGCGCTTCCGCTCCTCGCGGAGCTTCGCGAATGTCTCGGGGGCGGACGAGATCCCGCCGTCCAACTGCACGGCGAGCGGGACGCCGACGTGGCGGGTGCTCGCCCCGCGCACGACGATCGCCCGGAGGAGGAACTCGAAGTCCGCGCAGATCCGGAAGCTCGTGTCGTGGAGGCCGACCCGCTCGAAGAGGTCGCGACGGATGAGCGTCGCCTGGTGCGGGAGGGTCGTCACCATGAAGTAGTCCCAGTCGAGGACCTCCGGCGTCGACCAGCGCCTCGTCGCGCCGTCCTCTGCCTGGATGAGGACGTCGGCGTAGACGACGTCCTCGGCGGGCGGCGCGGCGCCGATCACCTTCTCGAGCGCGTCGTCCGCCGCGAAGGCGTCCCCGCCGTTCAGGAAGAGGACGTAGGTCCCCTTCGCGCGGCGGATCCCCTTGTTCATCGCGTCGTAGATCCCGGAGTCCTTCTCCGAGACGAAGTCGGTCACGACGCCGCCGCGGTTCGTGCGGAGGAGGTCGACGCTCCCGTCGGTCGAGCCGCCGTCGACCACCACGACCTCGCGATCGGTGAACGTCTGGCGGCCGATCGACTCGAGCGTCCGGGCGAGCCCGTCCCAGTGGTTCAGGTTGACGGTGACGATCGAGACCAGAGGCGACACCGCCGGTTTGTACCGTGGCCCGCGCGGAGGGCGCAACCGACCCGACCGCGCTCCGACGACTCGCCGCTCAGTCGAGCCCGGCGGAGGCGACGTCCACGCGCTCGCCGAGCGCGCGCCGGTACGACTCGACGACCCGCGCGCACGCCGCTTGCCACGTGAAGGCCTTCACGCGCTCGCGGCCCCGTGCCGCTAGCTCCGCGCGCAGGGCGGGGTCCGCGACGAGCCGCGCGACCGCGTCGCGAATCGACGCGACGTCCTCGGGGTCGAAGTAGATGGCCGCGTCGCCGCCCACCTCCGGGAGGCTCGTCGTCCGCGCGAGGGCGGCCGGACAGCCCTCCGCGAAAGCCTCGAGGACGGGGATCCCGAACCCCTCGTACCGGGACGGGAAGCAGAACGCGACCGCGCCCGCGTAAATGGCGCGCAGCGTCCCCTCGCTCGCGGCCACGTGGACGACCCGGGACGCGAGGCGCAGCCGCTCGAGCAGCGCGCGCTCCTGCTCCTCGAACGACGGGCCCGTGCAGACGAGGTGGAGGCCGCGCTCCGCGAGGAGGACCGGCGCGGCCGCCTCGACGAAGCGAGGCCAGTTCTTGTAGCCGTGCCGCATGCCCGTGTAGAGGAGGTACCGCTCGGGCAGCGGCGGCGGCGGCGCGGGCTCCGCCGCCCACGCGAACCCGTGCGCGATCACGTCGATGCGGGACGGGTCGGTCCGCAGAATCCGGACCAGCTCTCGCTTCGTGGATTCGGACACGGCGAGGATGCGCGAGGCGCGCTTCACGAGCAGGCGCCGGCGGGCGGCAACGGGTTCGCCGGGGAAGAGGTCCGGGAACACGTCGTGCGCCATGTCGTGCACGGTGATCACGAACGGCCGGTCTCCGAGCGCATCGAGGAAGTAGGGGTCGTAGTACGTCGGGTGAAATAGGTCGAAGCCCCCCGCGCGCAGCCGAGCGAGCGCGTGCTCCCGATTCGCGCGCTGGGCGTGCATCGACGGAAACAGGCGCTTCGCGACGCTGTAGAGCTGCTTCCGTCCCGGGAAGCGGCGGCCGCTGAGGAAGCTGTCGCGGAAGCCTCGGTCGCTCACCTCGAGCCCGAGCCGGCGCGCGAGGTCCGGGACGTAGACGTTGTGCGAGCGGACGAGCGCCAGCTCGACCTCCACCCGCCCCGCCAGTCCTCGCACGAGCTCGGCGTGATACCGGCTCACCCCTCCCCAGGGCTGGTACTCGAACGCCTGGTGGTCGAAGAGGACGCGCATCGCGGAGAGGCTACCTGAACGAACGTCGGTCGCGACGACCGATTTCAGGGGACGGGGCGCGCCGGGACGGGGCCCGCTCAGGGCGGCACGCCCTCGCCGTGCGACAGGAACGCGCGGACCGCGTCGCGGACCCTGCGCCGGAGCTTGCGGCGGCGCTTGAACTGCAGCGCGTGCACCTCGTCGTCGTGC
>DASWCJ010000021.1:0-14087 GCA_036390155.1 Anaeromyxobacter sp. | reverse complement strand
GCGGAAGACCCTCGGGAACGCGCTCAAGGCCGCGCGGCTCGTGCCGGAGGAGGCGCTCGCCGCCGCGCTCGCGCGCGCCGGGATCGACCCGGGGCGGCGCGGGGAGACGCTCTCGGGGTCGGAGTGGGCCGCGCTCGACCGAGCCCTCTCAGCCCCAGCTTGAACAACCACGGGCGCCCACCCGCTGAAATTGCCCGCCCACCCGCCGCCCATCGGTCGAGCGGGCGCCCGTGAAATCCGGCCTACGTGCCCATCGTCCTCGCGGTCGCGAGGAGGAGGCTCATGTTCCGTGCGCCGTTCTCGCCGAGGTACCGGCGGAACCCGTCCGCGTCGAGCCGCATGGACCGGATGGTCTCGCGGACGATCGCGTCGTAGGAGGGCGCGTTCGGCTTCCTCAGCTCGAGGGCGATCTTGAGGATGGCCCTGTGGAACGCGGGATCGATGTCCACGAGGCGACGATACGTGACTGTACACGTCACGTCAAGGAAACCATGATCCCCGGATCGCGGTACCCGCGATCCAATTGTCACATGCAATTCGGTGCCGGGCATCGCCTGAATTCGGTGCCGGGCATCGCTTGCGGTGGCGCCGGCTTGCATGGCAAGCTCCCGCGTTCTCGGAGCATTTCCGTGATGGAACGGCCTCGCTACATCGTCGTCGAGGGACCGGTGGGGGTCGGCAAGTCCGCGCTCGCGCGCGTGCTCGCCGAGCGGACGGGCGCACGCCTCGTCGAGGAGAACCCGGAGGAGAACCCGTTCCTCCGCCCGTACTACCAGGACCGCAAGAAGCACGCGTTCCAGGCGCAGCTCTTCTTCCTGCTGTCCCGCTACCGCCAGCAGCAGGCCCTCTTCCAGCAGGACCTCTTCAGCCGCTCCACGGTCGCGGAGTACCTCTTCGCCCGCGACCGGATCTTCGCCTCGCTCGTTCTCGGCGCCGACGAGCTCGCCCTCTACGACCACGTGTTCGAGCTGCTCGGCGCGCGCATCGTGAAGCCGGACCTGGTCGTGTACCTGCAGGCGCGCACCGACGTGCTCCTCGGGCGCGTCCGGCGCCGCGGCCGGGACTACGAGCGCTCCATCGACGGGCCGTGGCTCGAGGGGCTCGCCAAGGCGTACAACGACTATTTCTTCCACTACGACGAGACCCCCCTGCTCGTCGTGAACGCGAGCGACGTCGATCTCGAGGGCAACCCCGAGGACCTCGAGGCGCTGCTCGCCGTGGTCCGGAAGCACCGCAAGGGGACGCAGCATTACGTGCCACTCGGAACGCGAACGTATTAGAGTCAGCTTTCCGCCCATGGGCAGGACCCCGCCTCGGCGAGGCCTACACCGGAGGTTGGACATGTCGACGCAGCCGGCGCCGAAGAAGCGCATCACGATCCACGAGCTCCGCCGGATGAAGGAAGCCGGCGATCCCATCGCGATGGTGACGGCATACGACGCCACCGCGGCGCGCCTGGTGGCGACCGCCGGGGTGGACGTGGTGCTCGTCGGCGACTCGCTCGGGATGGCGGTCCAGGGGCACGACTCGACGCTCCCGGTCACCCTCGACCAGATGGTCTACCACTCGGCGATGGTGCGCCGCGGGCTCGACCGCGCCGCGGCCCGCGCCCACCTCGTCGGCGACCTTCCCTTCGGCAGCTACCAGGCCGGCGTGGACGACGCCGTCCGCGCCGCGATGAAGCTCGTCGCCGAGGGCGGGGTCCAGGCCGTGAAGCTCGAGGGCGGCGCCGACTACCACGAGGTGATCCGCCGCATCGTCCGCGCCGGCGTGCCGGTGATGGGCCACATCGGCCTCACCCCGCAGTCCGTCCACAAGATGGGCGGCTACGTCGTGCAGGGAAAGGACTCGGAGAAGGCGCAGCAGATCCTGAAGGACGCGCGCGCCCTCGCGGCGGCGGGCTGCTACGCGGTCGTGCTCGAGTGCATCCCGGTGGAGCTCGCCCGGATCGTCACGAGCCAGCTCGCGATCCCCACCATCGGGATCGGCGCGGGACCGCACGTCGACGGGCAGGTGCTCGTGCTGAACGACCTCCTCGGTCTCGACACCTCGTTCACGCCGAAGTTCGTCAAGCGCTTCGCCGAGCTCGGCCCCGCCGTCGAGGGCGCGGTCGCTGCGTACGTCGGCGAGGTGAAGGCGCGGACCTTCCCGGCCGACGAGCACGGCTTCCACTCCGCCTCGGTCCGGCTCGTCCCGGCGCCGATCGAGGACGACCACGAGGAGCCTCAGGGCGGCGTGATGGGCGCGCCGATCTGACGATCCGCTCCCCCGACGCCGCGCCCGCCGCGGCCCCGTGTCCCCCGTGAGCCGCCCAGAGCTCGTCACCGACCCGTCCGTCTGGCAGGCCCGCTGCCGCGCCGATCGCGAGGCCGGCGCGCGCCTCGTGCTCGTCCCGACCATGGGCTACCTGCACGAGGGGCACGCGACCCTGCTCCGCGAGGCGCGGCGCCGCGCCGACGCGTTCAGCGCGGGTGAATCGGGGGGGCGCGAGCCGAGCGGAGCGAGGGGAGGGGCCCCCCGCGGAGTTGCGGTCGCGACGATCTTCGTGAACCCGACGCAGTTCGGGCCGGCCGAGGACCTCTCCCGCTACCCGCGCGACCTCGAGGGCGACCTCGCGATGTGCGCGGCCGCGGGGATCGACCGCGTCCTCGCCCCGGCCGATCCGAGGCAGGTCTACGCGCCGGCGCACGAGACGTGGATCACGGTCGAGCGGGTCTCGCAGGGGCTCTGCGGCGCATCTCGGCCGGGCCACTTCCGCGGCGTCGCCACCATCGTCGCGAAGCTCTTCAACCTGACCTGCCCCGACGTCGCGATCTTCGGGGAAAAGGACTTCCAGCAGCTCGCGGTGATCCGCGCGCTCGTTCGCGATCTGTCCTACGCGGTCGAGATCGTCGGGATGCCCATCGTGCGCGAGCCCGACGGCCTCGCCCGCTCGTCGCGCAACGTCTACCTGTCGGCCGCGGACCGCCCGAAGGCGCTCTCGCTCTCCCGGGCGCTCTTCGCGGCCCGTGACGAGGCGGCCCGCGGCACGCGCGACGGTGCCGCCCTCCGCGCGCAGTCGCGCGCCGCTCTCGAGGCGGCGGGCGCCCGGGTGGACTACGTCGAGATCGTCCATCCGGAGACGCTCGCGCCGGTGGACCACGCCGAGGCGGGGAGCGTGATGCTCGTCGCCGCGTACATCGGTACGACCCGCCTCATCGACAACGTGCGGCTGCCATGAAGGGCAAGCGCGGGGCCGAAGCCGGCGAGAAGGTCGTGGCGAGCAATCGGCGCGCGCGCTTCGATTACGAAATCGGGGACACCTGGGAGGCCGGCCTCGTCCTCACCGGCAGCGAGGTCAAGTCGCTCCGGGCGGGGAACGTCAACCTCTCCGATGCCTACGCCGCCCCGCGCGGGGAGGAGCTCTTCCTCCTCAACTGCCGGATCGGCGAGTACCAGCAGGCGTCCCACTTCGGCCACGCGCCGCTCCGCGACCGGAAGCTCCTCATGAAGCGGGCGGAGCTCGACCGGATCCGCGGGAAGGTCGATCAGCGCGGGTTCACGCTCGTGCCGCTCCGCGTCTACTTCAGGGACGGCTGGGCGAAGGTGGAGATCGGCCTCGCCAAGGGCCGCGCCCACGAGGACCGGCGCGGCGTCATCGCGGAGCGAGAGTCGAAGCGCGAGATGGACCGGGCCCTCGGCCGCGCGCGGCGGCGCGAGCGCGGGTAGCGTCCCGGGTTGCGCGAGAGCAAGTCTCGGCCGCTCCCTCCCCCGGGTGGTCCACGGGCCTTCGTCGGGTCGTGCCTCCCGGCGGCGCTCCCGTTCTGCTAGCGTCGCTGGTGGGATGTTCGACCGGCTGAACCTGACGGAAGACCTCCTCGACTGTCGCGGTGGCCTGGTGGCCCGGCGCGGCACCGTACTGTCCGCGGAGGCGATCGCCGAGGCGGCGCGGAAGGCGCCGTCCCGCCCGCGCGTCGCGCTCGAGGACGGGCCGCTCGTGGACGACGTCGAGCTGCCGTTCGCCGACCGCGCCTACCGCCACCTGTTCCAGGGCGAGGGGATCCGCGACGCGGTCCGGAACGCGTTCCGCGCGATCCGACTCCCGGAGATCCTCTGGGAGAAGCTCGCGGCGACGCGACGCGCCGCGCCGCACCTGCACGTGCATGCCCTCGTCACCACCGCGGTCTCGGTGCGGATGCTGCTCTCCGCGGTGTCGAGCCCGCGCGGCGTCGCCGACCTCGCGGCCGCCGCGCTGCTGCACGATCTCGGCATGTGCCACCTGCCGCCGCGGCTCCTGCGCCACTCCGAGGGGCTCGACTCCGACGACGCCGTCCGGGTCGCCTCGCACCCGCTCGTCGGCGCTTTCCTGCTCGCGGCGCTCCTCGGGCCGCACCCGGCGGTCGTCGCCGCCCGCGCGCATCACTGGCGCTGCGGGCAGGGCTACCCGACGCTCGAGAAGGCGCCGAGCCGCTCGATCGAGGTGATCTCGGTCGCGAGCGCGTTCGCCGCGCTCACCCAGCCGCGCCCGTTCCGGGCGCCCTACGACGCGCGCGGCGCGCTCGACGTGCTCGCCCGCGAGGTGATCGCCCAGCAAGCGGATGCGAACACCGTGAAGCTCCTCGCCCACGCGCTCCGCGGCGGCGGCGGGGACCCGCGGACGATCCGCTTTGGGCGTGAGCGCGAAGGGCACGGCCCGGAGGTGCACCGGTACGTGCACGTCTCCGCCCCGTCGCGGAGCCCGGTCTAGCGCGCTGCGCGATGCGCGCCTTGCGAGGGCGCGGGGGCCGTGCTGTGGTACCCGCCCATGCGGCCGAACCTCTCGATCCAGATGGGCGGGCTCGCGGCCGCGCTCGTCGTCCTCGGCGGAGGGACCCCCGCCGTCGCGCAGGGGGTGCCGCCCCCGCCGCGGGTCGATCCCGCTGCCGCCGGCACCCTCACCTCCGCCGCGCCGCCCGCGTCCGCGCCTGCCGCCGCGGACCCCGAGGCCGCGTCCACCGCCGCGCTCCCGCCGATCAAGGGGCCGTTGCGCGTCGCCACGTCCGGGAGCTACCTCGCGCTGCACGAGCGCACGGCGGCCGGCTGGATGGGGCTCGAGCCGGAGCTCGCCTTCGCGCTCGGGAAGCGGCTCGGGCGCGGGGTCGTCTTCGTCGACCCCGGCGGGCGCGGGCGGACGCCGCTCGAGGCGGTGGCGAGCGGAGCCGCGGACGTGGCGCTCTCGGCGATCACGCCGTCCGAGGAGCACGCGCGGGACGTCGACTTCACCGCGCCGTACGCCTCGGTCCCGGTCCTCCTCGCGACGCGCGACGCGCAGTCGCCCCCGGATCTCGCCGCGCTCCGGGGACGACGGGTCGCGGTCGCGAGCGCGCTCGCGGCGCGGCTCGGGGAGCTCGGGGCGGAGCTCGTGCCGTATCCGGATCTCGGCGCCGCGGTCCGCGCCGCGAAGGTGGACGGCAGCCTGCTCGTCGCCGGCGACGCGCCGCGGCTGCGTGTGCTCGCGGCGCGGCACGGCCTGCGGATCCTGCCCCTCGCCGTGGGCGCGATGCCGGTGGCGATGGCCGTCCCCCGGGGCGACCGCGAGAAGGTCGGCGAGCAACTCGCGGCGCTGGCGACCGAGATCGCCGCGCTGCAGGCGCGCTGGCTGCCGGTGCTCGACACCTACGTCGCGATCTCTGCGGGCCTCGACTTCGCCTGCGCCCTCACCGCGACCGGCAAGGTCCACTGCTTCTCCATCGCGGAGACGAGATCGCTCCGCGGCTCGCGGCGCGCGGGCGGGTCGAGCACGTCGCCCCTCGCGTCCGTCCCGTCCGGCGAGTTCGTCGCGGTCGCCGCCGGCTGGGGCCACGCCTGCGCGCTCGACCGGGCTGGCATCGCCACCTGCTGGGGGTCGAACCGCCAGGGACAGTGCGCCGTGCCTCCTCGCGTCGCGTTCCGGAGCATCGCCGCGGGCGTCCACCACACCTGCGGCCTCACCGTAGACGGCGCTGCCGTGTGCTGGGGCAGCAACTCCGACGGCCAGGCGACGCCGCCGAAGGGCACCTTCACGAGGCTCGCCGCCGGCGGTCACCTCGCGTGCGCGCTCGGTGCGGACGGGCGCGCGCGGTGCTGGGGGCGGACCTGGCCCCTCGGCGAATCCCCCGCCGTCGCGTTCCAGGACCTCGCCGTGAGCGAGGACTTCGCGTGCGGACTCGAGGGGAGCGGCCGGGTCCAGTGCTGGGGGCGCTCGGTCGCGGCGCCGACCGCGCCGCTCGCGGTGCCCCCGGTCCGCTTCCGCTCCATCGCCGCCGGGGGCGGGGCCGTCTGCGGGCTCGCGGTCGACGAGGGGCTCGTCTGCTGGCCGGGGCGCTGGGACGTCCCGGGCGATCCGGAGCTCACGGCGGTGTCGGTGTACGACGAGCGCGGCGGCGGCCTCACGCCGCGCGGGCGCGTCGCCCTCTTCGACAAGGAGGGGCGTGGGCTCGCGAAGCTCGTCGTCGCGGCGGCCGGCGACGTCGAGTTCGTCTCCGAGGGCGAGCTCGTGCGGGAGCCCGGCGCGCACCTCGCGATCTGCGACCGCAAGGGGTGGACGCCGATCGGATCGCTCGTGGACGGCGCCATCGTCGAGGGCGGCGGGATCGACCCGACGCCCGTCTGGTACGACGCGCGGAGCTACCTGCGCCGTCCGGCCACGCCATGCGGGGAGCCGCTCTGGGTCGTGACCGCGCCCATCGCGCCGGTGCGCGACCGCAAGCCCGGCTCGAAGGTGGTCGACGGCGGCTGGACCCGGACCACGCTGCAGTGGGTGCAGCTCGAGGACGGCTCGCGCCTCGGCCTCACCCAGCTCACGTTCGATCCCGGGAAGGCGAAGGCCGATCCGAAGGCGCTCAAGTGTGGTGGGTACGTGGTCGACTGGGAGCCGAGGCACGGCAGCGCGCAGCACCTCGACCTCACCGACTGCCCGGGCGACTGACGGCGCGGGCGGGCGGCCGCGTCACGGCCCGCGGAGCGCGCAGGCCTCGCGCAGGAGCTGCCAGGTGTAGATGCCGGTGGAGTGGTCGTCGGACCACCGGATCTGGACCGCGTAGTTCCCGACCGCGTGGAGCTCGAGCGGCTTGATGTCCGCCGGGATGGTGGCGGGGTCGAGGGTCTTCTTCCCGGTCCCCTCCTCGACGCAGCCCGCGCACGGGCAGAGATCGCGCAGGCGCGCCGGGGGCACGGTGGCCTCCAGCCCGCCCGGCCAGACGATCCGGAGCTCCCCGGCCGCGGTCACGTCGATGGCCTCGGGCGGCGCGGCGGCCTCCTTGCGGAAGGAGATCTTGTCGAGGAGTCCCATGCCGCCTGTACTTGTCTCGGCCGGGGGCCGCCGTCAAGGGGACGCGAGCCTCCGCGACTGCGGAGGGAGTGCCCCCCCGCTCTCACGGACCGCGCGCGAGCGCGGCGAGCAGGTCGGAGAGGTCCTCGAGGGTCGTCGTGCATGGCCGGCCTGCCGAGGCGTAGAGCTCGGACGCCCCGAGGTCGTCGGCGAGCCGGATCACCGTGGCGGAGCGGGTGCCGTACTCGGGATCGTGGTGGATGCAGGTCGCGCGATCCTCGGGCGGCGCGTGGACGGTGAGCAGCTCGCGGAGCTTCGGGAGCGCCGGATCGACCGGCCAGCGCGAGCGGACGAGGTCGCCGCGCGGGCAGGCGCCGTGGGGCGAGCGCTCGGTGACGACGTGCAGGCCGGGAGAGAGGTCCTCGAGCCCGCCCCGCTCGCCGTCGTGCCAGAAGAGGATCGCGTGGGCGGCGTCGGCGACCACGAGGTGGAACGGGTTCCACTCCGCCCCGTCCACGCCGGCGAGGGCCTCGCGGGCCGCCTCTGCGCTCCGCGCCCCGAGGGCGAGGCCGACGATCTCGCCGCGGGAGCGGCGACCCAGGTCCGGGACCCACTCGAGCGGCGCATGGTAGTTCGTGAGCCCGGCGAAGAGCCCGCGGGCGGAGACGCCGATCCAGGTCCCGCCCGCGCGCAGGTCCCGCGGCGCGGCGATCCGCACCCCGCCCACGCCGTCGCGCAGCGCCCAGCCCTCCGCTGGACGGCCGAGCCGCTCGTCGCGATTCGCGGCGACGACGAGCGGCCAGCGGCGGTCGGTGCGCCAGGCGACGGCGAGGGTGCACACGGCCACGGATGTAGCACGGCGCGGGGGAGCCCGCCGCGCGGTCGCTACTCGACCGCGCGCGCTGCCTTCACCCGCTCGAGCAGGATCTCGCGCTGGAGCGAGAGCGGGCGCGGGAGGGTGGGGCCGAGCTTGTCGAACCACTCCTTCTGCCCCTCGAGCTCCTCCTGGAACTCGCCGAGATCGACCTTCATCGCCGCGGCGACCGCCTCGGGCTTCAGGTCGAGGCCGCTCGTGTTGAGGTCCTCGGTGCGGGGAACGTAGCCGACCACCGTCTCCTTCGCGCCGACGCGGTTGTGCGCGCGGTCCAGGATCCACTTCAGCGCGCGCATGTTCTCGCCGTACCCCGGCCACAGGAACTTGCCGTCCGCGCCCTTCCGGAACCAGTTCACCATGAAGATCTTGGGCGGGTTCGGGATCCGGCTCTGCATGTCGAGCCAGTGCTGGAAGTAGCTGCCCGCGTCGTAGCCGATGAACGGCAGCATCGCCATCGGGTCGCGGCGCACGCCCTCCTTCAGCCCCTGCGCGGCGGCGGTGGTTTCGGAGCCCATCGTCGAAGCGAGGTACACGCCGTGGAGCCAGTTGAAGGACTGGAGCACGAGGGGCATCGTCGTCGAGCGGCGGCCGCCGAAGATGAGCGCCGAGATCGGCACGCCCTTCGGGTCGTGGGCGAACCGCGAGAGCGCCGGGTTGTTCGCCATCGGCGCGGTGAAGCGGCTGTTCGGGTGCGCCGCCTTCTCGGTCGAGCCCTTCTTCCAGGGCGCGCCCTTCCAGTCGATCATCTCGGCGTAGGGCTCGTTGTCCTTGCCCTCCCACCAGACATCCCCGTCCGCGGTGCGCGCGACGTTCGTGAAGAGCGTGTCCTTCTCGATCGACCTCATCGCGTTCGGGTTGGTCTTGAAGTTCGTGCCCGGCACGACGCCGAAGTACCCGGCCTCCGGGTTCACGGCCCAGAGCTGGCCGCCGTCGCCCACGCGCATCCAGGCGATGTCGTCGCCGACCGTGCGGATGCGCCAGCCGTCGAAGGTCTTGGGCGGGATGAGCATCGCGAAGTTGGTCTTGCCGCACGCGGACGGGAACGCGGCCGCGACGTAGGACACCTCGCCGTCCGGGCTCTCCGCCTCGAGGATGAGCATGTGCTCGGCGAGCCAGCCCTCGTTCTTCGCGAGGTAGCTCGCGATGCGGAGCGCGAGGCACTTCTTGCCGAGGAGCGCATTGCCGCCGTAGCCGGAGCCGACCGACCAGATCGTGTTGTCCTGCGGGAAGTGGCAGATGAAGCGCCGGTCCGGGTTCGAGTCCGCGACCGAGTGCATGCCGCGGTTGAACGCGTCGGAGTTGCCGAGGCGGTCGAGCGCGACCTTCCCCATCCGCGTCATGATCCCCATGTTCAGCGCGACGTAGATGGAGTCGGTGAGCTCGATCCCGACCTTCGAGAACGGGGAGTCGGTGGGGCCCATCACGTACGGCACGACGTACATCGTGCGGCCCTTCATCGCCCCGTCGTAGAGGGCGGCGAGCTTCTTGTACGCCTCCTTCGGCTCCATCCAGTTGTTGGTCGGACCGGCCTCCGCCTTCGTCGGCGTGCAGATGAAGGTGAGGTGCTCGACGCGCGCGACGTCGTTCGGGTTCGAGTGGTGGTAGTAGCAGCCCGGCCACTTCTTCTGGTCGAGCGGGAGGAGCACCTTCTGCGCGACCGCCTGCTCGGTCAGGCGCTTCTTCTCGGCCTCGCTCCCATCGCACCAGTAGACGCGATCGGGCTTGCAGAGCTTCGCCATCTCGTCCACCCAGGCGAGGAGCGTCGGGTTCTGGGTGGGGCGGTCGTTCGTGGCCATCGGTGCGATCCTCTCGGTCTGGATCCGTCTGTGTCGACGGACGTTTGCGTAGAAGTCGTGGGGGCCGTGCGGGGCACCCAACCTAGCGCACGGCCGCACGCCAGTCGATACAGATCACCTGCGTGGAGCATGGTAAGGCAGGGTCCCGCGGGCCGCCGCGATTCGTACCTTTGACCGCGTGCGCCAGCGCGAACACGGTGCGGTTCCGGGCGCGGGCGGCGCCCGCTTCTGCGTGTGGGCGCCGCGGTCCACCCGGGTCGCGGTGCGGGCCCTGGGGCGCGACCACCCGCTCGCGCCGAAGCCGCGCGGGTGGTTCGAGGGCGAGGTGAAGGGGCTCGGGGACGGCGCGGGGTACGCGCTCGTCCTCGACCGCGACCGCGTCCGACCGGATCCCGCCTCGCTCCGCCAGCCCGAGGGGGTCCACGGCCCCTCCGCGCTGTTCGACCCGGCGCGGCATGCCTGGACGGACGCGGGGTGGCGCGGGCTCCCGCTCGAGTCGCTCGTCTTCTACGAGCTCCACGTCGGCACCTTCACGTCGGCGGGGACGCTCGACGCCGCCGCGGCGCGGCTCCCCGACCTCGTGGAGCTCGGCGCGACCTGCGTCGAGCTCATGCCCGTGCAGCCGTTCCCCGGGAACCGCAACTGGGGCTACGACGGCGTCTCGCTCCACGCCGTGCACGAGGGGTACGGTGGGCCCGCCGCGCTGCAGCGCTTCGTCGATCGCGCGCACGCGCTCGGGCTCGCGGTCTGCCTCGACCTCGTCTTCAACCACCTCGGCCCGGAGGGGAACTACCTCTCCGACTTCGGGCCCTACTTCACGCCGCGGCACCACTCGATGTGGGGCGACGGGCTCGACTATGACGGCCGCGGGTCGGACGCCGTGCGGCGCTTCATGATCGGCGCCGCGGTCCGCTGGATCCGGGACTTCCACGTGGACGCGCTGCGCCTCGACGCGACCCACGCGATCGTGGACGAGAGCCCGCGCCACCTCGTCGCGGAGCTCTGCGAGAGGGTCCGCGCGGTCGCGCGGGAGGCCGGTCGGATCGTGCACGTGGTCGCCGAGGACGAGCGGAACGAGCGCCGGCTCCTCGAGCCGCCGCCGGCGGGGTGGGGCTGCTCCGCGGTGTGGGCGGACGATCTCCACCACGCGCTCCACGCGCTCCTCACCGGCGAGCGGGAGAAGTTCCTCGCCGACTTCGGGGATGCGGCTCGGCTACACCGCGCGCTCGCCGAGGGGTTCGCCATGCAGGGCGAGGTCTCGCGCTTCTCGGGGCGCCCCCGGGGGACCGATCCCCGCGGGCTCGCCCCGTCGCGGTTCGTGACCAGCCTGCAGAACCACGACCAGGTCGGGAACCGCGCGCTCGGTGAGCGGATCGCCGCGCTCGTGCCGTGGGACGCGCTCTACCCCGCGTCGGCGCTGGTCCTGCTCGGCTCCGGAACCCCGCTCCTGTTCATGGGCGAGGAGTACGGTGAGCTCCGCCCGTTCCAGTACTTCACGAGCCACGGCGACGCCGAGCTCGGGCGCGCCGTCTCGGAGGGGCGGCGCAACGAGCACATCGCGGCGGCGGGCGAGGTGCCGGACCCGCAGGAACCGGCGACGTTCGAGCGCTCGAAGCTCTCGCACCGGCGCGACGGGCGACACGGCCACCTGCGCGAGCACTACCGCCGGCTCCTCGCGTTGCGGCGCAAGCACCTCACCGAGATCGCCGCGCGGTTCCCGGAGGTGGAGGTCGAGGGGACGGCGGTCACGCTGCGCCGCGAGGCGCTCCTCGTCCGCGCGAACCTCGGCGCCGCGCCGGCGGGCGGGCTCGGGCCCTGGGCGGTGACCGTTGAGGAGCGACCGCGGGAGCGGGGCTACCATCCCGAGCCCGGCGGGGCACACGCCGCCGAGTGATCGAACGTCGCCGCTGCGCGCGAAGGGCAGCCGCTCGGACTCGCGCCCGAAGGCGCGAGTCCTCGGTGCTCACTTCTTCTCGAGCTTCTGGCGCAGCAGGTCGCCGAGCGTCCCGAAGCCCTTGCCCGACCCGCGCGGCGCGACGGAGCGCATGTAGTCCGCCGCCTCCTTGCGCTCCGCGGCCTGCTCGGCGCCGGTCTTCGAGAGCCGGATCCGGTGCCGCTCGTCGATCTCGAGCACGAGCGCGGGGAACGCGTCGCCCGGCTTGAACGCCCTGCGCAGGTCCGCGCCGCGCGGCGTGCCGGTCTCGCTCGCCGGCACGAGCCCGCGGCCGCCCGCGAATCGGACGAAGACGCCGAAGCTCTCGATCTTGTCGACGGTCGCCTCGACCACGTCGCCGGCCCGGGGGGGCGGCGGCGGCCCGGGGCGAGGCGGCGCGTCGGGCGTCGCCTTCGGCTCGGGCCTCGGGACGAGCGCGCGGACCGAGAGGGCGATCCGCTCGCCCTTCTTCGGGTCCTCCTCGATCTTGAGGATCTGGACCTGCACCGCGTCGCCCGACTTGAGGAGGTCCTGCGGCTTCGACACGCGGTCCCAGGAGAGCTCCGAGACGTGGACGAGCCCCTCGATCCCGCCGAGGTCGACGAACGCGCCGTAGTCCTGCACGCTCGTGACGACGCCGTCGAGGACCGCGCCCGGCGCGAGCTTCTCCCGCGTCGCCTTCGCCTTCACGGCGCGCTCCTCCTCGAGGAGCGCGCGGCGCGAGAGCACGGCGTCGCGCCCGTCGGCGCGCTGCACCTTGAAGAGGAGCTTCTGCCCCACGAACGTCGTGGGGTCGCCGACGAACCGCACGTCGATCTGCGAGACGGGGCAGAACGCGCGGACGCCGTGGATCTCCACCTCGAGGCCGCCCTTGTTCACGGCCTTCACGACGCCCTCGACCGGAAGTCCGGTCCGCGCCGCCTCGACGACCGCCTCGCGCGCGTGATCGCGCGTGGTGCGGCCGTGGCCCTTCGAGACGACGACGCCGCGGTCGCCCGCCTGCACCACCACGCCGTCGACGATGTCGCCCTCGCGCGCGGTGACGTTGCCATCCGCGTCCATCAGCTCGGCGACCTCGATCATCGCCTCGGCGACGCCGGAGCCGAGCTCGAGGAACGCGACGTCCTGGCCGAGTTGGACGATCTTGCCGGCGACCTTCTCGCCGACCTTGAATCGGCGGCGCGGCGCCTCGCCGGCGGCGGCGAACATGTCCGCGAACGAGCCCTCGTCGGCGACCGCCGCCTCGGGCACTGGGGGCGGCTCGCCCGCGGGCGGGCGCGGACCGGCCTGCGCCTCGTCGCGGTGGTGGTCGCGATCCCGGCCGGGGCCGCGCTCGCTTGTCCCCGGACTACCTATGCCCCGCGAAGCGGGGCTGGGGAGGGGGCGGTGGGGACGCTCCCCGCGCGGGCCGCGGTCCTTCGGGGGACCGCCGCGCGGGCCCGGCCCGGGGCGCGGAGCGTGGCGCGGGCCTCCGCCGACGGCGTCGCGCGCCGGCGCGGCGCCCGACTTCTCCTCCGCGAGCCGCTGCCAGAGCGGCCGGGGGTCGTTCTTCTCCGGCGACGAGGGCGCGGCTGGCTGCGCGAGCACCTCCTCGCGCGGGGGCTCGATGGGCGTCCCCGGCGGCGGCGGCTTCACGTGCCCCTTGCGCACCACGACGGGTCCCTGGGATCCGGGCTTCTTCTCCTGCGACATGCGGGCGTTTCATAGCACGTCGCGCGGTTCTCGCGTATGGGTGGCGCGTGGCGGACCGGCGCATGGTGGTTTTCCTGTCGCACGGCGACCCGACCTCGCTCCGGCTCGCGGGCTCCGTCGCGCTCGCCGCGGCGGCGGCGGGCGATCGCGTGGACGTCTTCCTGTTCGGACCATCGGTCGCACCCGCCCTGGCGGCGCACGGTGAGGCCGACGAGCCCGGGTCGCTCCTGCACCAGGCCCGCGAGGTCGGCACGTGCCGCCTCATCGCGTGCAGCGCGAGCGTGGTAGAGGAGAAGGTCTCGCTGGACGACGCGAACCGGGCGCTCGACGCGGTGGTCGGCTGGCCGACCATCCTCGAATGGTCGGCGGGCGTCGCGGACCGATTCTTCTTCTAGGCCGGCGCCACCTCCGGCCCTTCCCCCACAGCCAGGCGGGCGGCGCGCGGAACAGCGAGTGGGTCTCGAGCGTTTCGCCAAGGACTCCCCTGCACCGAAGGTCGTCCACCATGGTTCGCCTCGACATCGA
>DASWCJ010000020.1:0-32390 GCA_036390155.1 Anaeromyxobacter sp. | reverse complement strand
ACCGTTCCGCTCGACCCGCTCCTCCCCGAGGCCGCCGCCCGCGGGCGCGCGCCCCGCCGGGGCGCGGGCGACGGGAGCCCCCGGGGAGCGGGCCCGTGACCGCCCTCGCCCTCGTCGCCGCAGCGCTCTCGCTCGCCGCATGTGGAAGGAACCCTGATACGGTCTCGCGGGAATGACGGGACCGGGGGAATACGACGGCGCGGACGTTCGCGAGGCCTGGGACGAGACGGCCGCGTTCCGCGGGATCCGGCTCGAGCTGCCGCCGGCGCTCGCCCGCGCGCACGGCCGACCGGGCCAGGTCGTGAAGGCCCGCTCCGCGGCCGGCGAGGCGTTTTTCGCGCTCGCGAACGCCCCGGATCCCGGCGGGATCGCGGACCTGCTCGTGAAGCGGGGCGGGAAGGTCGCCGACGCGCTCGTCGCCGCGGCGACGCCCGGCGCGCGCGTCCAGCTGACGCGCCCCTTCGGCAACGGGTTCGCGGTGGAGGAGGCGGAGGGGCGCGAGGTGCTCCTCTTCGCGGCCGGGTCGGGCATCGCGCCGATCCGGGCCGTCGTGCAGCACCTCGCCGTGCACCGGAACCGGTTCGGCCGGGTCACGCTGTTCTACGGCCAGCGGCACGGCGCGGAGTTCGCGTACCGCGCGGAGCACGTCGACTGGGAGCGCCGGGGCGTGCGGGTCGTGCTCTGCCCTTCGGCGGAGGGCGACGCCTGGCAGGGGGTCCGCGGACGGGTACAGGAGGTGGCGCGCTCGCTCGCGTTCGGGGGTGCCACGCCCGGGGACGTCGTGGCCTTCGTCGCGGGCATGACCGCGATGGTCGACGACGTCCGGCACACGCTCGCCGACGCCGGCGTCCCGCCCGCACGGGTGCACGCGAACTTCTAGCGCGCCGGGTAGAGGAGGGGCATGACGGACGCCCACGCCCGGCGCCTGCTGGTCTTCCTCGTCGTCCTCGCGGTCGTGCTGACCGCCCTCGTCGTTCGGCCGTTCTGGCAAGCGCTCTTCCTGGCCGCGGTGCTCGCGGCGGCGCTGCGCGATCCGATGGAGCGGCTCGCGCGGCTCCTCGGGGGGCGGCGCAAGCTGTCCGCGACCGCCGTGCTGCTCGCGCTGCTCGCGGTGGTCCTGCTCCCGGTGACCTGGTTCGGCGCGGTCGTCGTGGCGGAGGCGGCGCAGGGCGTCGCGTGGCTCCGCGACACGCTCCAGAGCGAGGGGGTGTCGGGGCTCCTCCAGCGCCTCCCGGACTTCGTGCAGCGCGCCGTCGACGCGCTCGTGGAGCGCGTGCCGCAGCTGCAGGAGGAGGTCGGGCGGCTCGCCGGGCAGCAAGGGACGCAGGCCGCGGCGGCGGTGGGCGGGGTCCTCGCGGCCACCGGGTCGCTCCTCCTCCAGACGGCGATGATGCTCATCGCGTTCTTCTTCTTCCTCGTGGACGGCGCGCGGCTCGTCGCCTGGCTGGAGGCGCACGTCCCGCTCGGACCGGGGCAGTTCCGCGCCCTGATGGCGGACTTCCGCCAGACGAGCGTGTCGGTCCTCCTCGCGACGCTCGGCACCGCGGCGATCCAGTCCGGACTCGCGGTCGTGGGCTACTTCCTCGCGCGTGCGCCCAACCCGCTCTTCCTCGGGTTCGTGACCTTCTTCCTCGCGCTCGTCCCCGCCGTCGGCGCGACGATCGTGGTCCTCACCGTCGCCATGCTCCTCGCCGCGACCGGCCACCTCGTCGCGGGGCTGTTCCTCGCGGCGTGGGGGATCGCGGTGGTGGCGCTCGTCGACAACGTGGCCCGGCCGTTCCTGCTCAAGGGCGGGATGGAGCTGCACGGCGCGCTCGTGTTCTTCGCGCTGCTAGGCGCGCTCGCGGCGTTCGGCCCGATCGGGCTCGTCGCGGGGCCCCTCGTGCTGACGTTCCTCGTCGCGGTGCTGAGGCTCTACCGGCGCGAGTTCGGCTAGGGGGCCGCTCAGCGGCTCGGCTTGAAGGCGCGGAACGCGAGCAGGGTGACGGTGTGACGGACCCCGGGCACCTTCTGCAGGTGGTCGGGCACGAGGTCGCCGAAGTCCTCGTACGTCGGCGCGTACAGCTTCACGAGCAGGTCGTGCTCGCCGGTGATCGAGTGGACCTCGGAGACGCCCTCGAGCTCCATGAGAGCGTTCGCCACCTCCTCGATCCGCGCGAGCTCGCACTTCACCAGGACGAACGCAGCCTTCATCGCGACCTCCCGCTCCGGTCTTACCACGGGCTGCGCCCGGCGCTTCAAGGCCAGGTCGGGGCCGGACCGTGCCAGTCCGCGGTGACCTCGAGCCACATCGCGAGCCCCGCCCAGGGCCCGTAGGGCGCGTACCAGCGCCGGAGCGTGCGGTCGGTGGGCTGGCGGCGGCAGCCCCGCAGGCGCGCGAGCTTCGCGCGCGTCCACGAGTCGAGCGCGAGGTGGTCGTGGCGTCCGAGGAGCCGGAGGAGGTGCTCCGCCGCGTACGGCCCGAAGCCGCGGATCTCCTGCAGCCGAGCGAGCAGCTCCGGGGTGGGGAGCGCGGAGTGGCGGAGGCCCTCGAGGTCGAGGGCGCCCGAGACGGCATCGCGCGCGAGCGCCCGGAGGAACGGCGCGCGGTAGCCGGCGCGGACGACGTCGCGGAAGAACGACTCCGGCTCCGCCGCGAGGCGCGCCGGCCCGGGAAAGGCGCGCTCGCCGCCCGGGCCCTCCGCGCCGATCGCGGCGCAGAGCCGCTCGACCATCACGCGGGTGAGGGCCCACGAGCAGTTCGTGGTGCAGAGCGTCTTCACCGCGTCCTCGAACACGGTCGGCGAGCGGAGGAGGCGCCCCGCGCCGCGCGCGAGGGCCCAGCGCAGGTCGGGGAGGTCGCGGCGCCCCGCCGCGCGCTCCCGCTCGAGCGCCGTCGCCCGCTCGCGGAAGGGGCCGAGGTCCTCGTCGAGCGAGAGGCAGGTCTCGAGCGCCGCCCGCGCCTCGCGCGCCTCGGCCGCGCCCAGCCGGCCGCGGGCGAGCGCGCGGAAGGCGAGGCCGCGCGCGCCCGAAACCACCTCCACGACTGCGACGCGCCCGCTCGAGAGCTCGACGGGCCGGGAAAGCATGCCGCGGGCCTCGTCCCAGCGCCAGGGCGCGAGGTCGTACCAGCCGTGGCTCCGCACGGTGAGCGCGAGGTCGAATGGCTCCGGCGTCTTCATCCCGACCTAAGGGGGCGCGAGCCCCGCAGGCCGGAGGCCCGCGGGCGGGGGAACGGGGGGGCGCGAGCTCCGCGAAGCGGAGCGAGTGTCCCCCCGCTCTCACGTCCCGTCGATGATGACGATGTTCAGCCCGTAGCAGGAGAGCGCGAGCAGGCTCGCGCGCTGCCAGCGGCGCTCCTTCGTCGACAGGAAGCGGAGCTTGTAGCGCTTCGGCTCCGGCGCCGACTGGATCCGCTCGATCCAGTGGATGAACGACTTGAAGCCGGACGAGTTGCAGAACTCGAGCTGGGTGAGGTCCACCCGCAGCTCCTTCGCCTGCGCCTCGAGCGCGTACGCGTGGGTCGCGTCGACGAAGGGGTTCAGGATGACCGACGGATTCACGGTCGAGATCGTGCCCTTGAAGGTGACCTTGATCCCGAGGGGATCGGGGATCAGATGGGCCGAGTACTTCTCGTCCGACGCCTGGGGAAGGGCCGTACGGGCCGCGAAATTAGCCATGAGAGACTCCGACGGTCGAGAGGCTCGGAGCCCGGATGGGCCCCTCGGCCTCCACGGTGATGCGTTCCGCCGACATGCGGCGGACGCGGATTTCCATCTGTGCTTCGAAGCGGACGCGCGCGAGCCCGAGCCCGCCGCGCGCCGTCGTGGGGTGCTCCTTCATCGTCCGGAGGTACGAGCGGAGCGCGTCCGGCTCGCGGTACATCGCCTCGATCCGGCCGGAGAGGACGGCGAGCTCCTCCTCGGAGCAGGTGTTCGTCACCCGCACCACGATGTGGCCCGCCACCGGATCGAGCTCGAGGTCGAGCTCGACCTCGTGCCCGCGCGCGTGCGGGACCGCGTTCTGCATCAGCTCGTGCACCGCCATCGCGACCTGCGCCTCGCGATCCGCGCCGATCGAGGCGCACGAGCAGAACGACTGGACGAATCGCCGGATCTCGTCGATGAACACCCAGGGCGGGTTCATCCGGATGAACAGCTCGACGATCCCGGCACGCGAGCCGGACTCGGCTGGGCTCATTTCTCGCGCCTCAGGACGACCGCGGTCATGTCGTCCGCGGGTTCGGGGGAGTGCCGCTCGACCGCCTCGAACAGCTTCACGAGGGCGCTCGCGGCCGTGGGGATCTCGGCCCCCGCGAGGAGCGCCTTCACGCGCTCCTCGCCGAACAGCTCGTGCTTCGCGTCCTGCGCCTCGAGGATGCCGTCGGTCAGGAAGCAGACCAGCTCGCCCGGGGCGAGCCGGAACTCGTACTGCGCGACCGGCGGCGGCTCGACCGAGGGCGCCATCCCGACCCACGGGCCGGCCGTCTCCACCACCTCGACCTGCCCGTCGCGGCGGGTGACGAAGATCGGCTGGTGTGCGCCGGCGGCGAGGAACCGGCCGTCGCCGACGTGGCGGGCCGCCATCAACGTCATGTAGTCGTCGCGCCGCATGCGGCGGCGCACGTTCTCGTGCAGGAGCCGGTTCACCGCGGCGATCACGCCCGCCGGGGCGCAGTGCGGATCCTCCGCGATCGCGGCGTAGGCGGCGGCCTGCGCCATCATCATCACGAGGCCGGAGTTGATGCCGTGCCCCGAGACGTCGCCGACGAGGACCCAGAGCTCGTCCTCGAACGTCAGGATGTCGTAGAGGTCGCCGCCGACGTCGTCGGCCGGGCGCATCCGCGCCGCGATCTCGAACCCCGGCGCGGCGGGGCTCACCGGGAGGATCGCGGTCTGGATCCGGTGGGCGATCTCCACCTCGCGGCGGAGCGCCTCCGTCCGCTTGAGCTCGGACCGGGACCGCTCGACCTCCTGGACCATCGTGTTGAAGGAGGTGGTGAGCTGCCCGAGCTCGCCGGTGTACCCCGCCTCGACACGCGTCGAGAGGTCGCCCCCGGCGACCCGCACCATCGACGCCGCCACGTCGGCGAGCGGCTTGGACGCCTGGCGGAGCGAGAGCGCCGCGAACACCGCGCCGACCACCATCACCACCACGAACAGCCCGAGGAGGATCGCGCGGAGCCGCTCGATCCGGCCGCTCGCCTCGCTCTCGTCGACGAGCATGAGCGCGGACCAGCCCGGCGTCGCCTCGGCGGGCGCGGTGCGGACCGCGAGGAAGGCCCCTTCGCGGCCGACCGGGGCGATCCGCTCGAGCGAGCCGATCGCGCCGCCCGCGGGCGCCTCCAGCGAGGCGCGCGCGATCTGCGCGTCGAACCGGGGGAGCGTCAGGACGAGCACGTGCGTCCTGTCCGCGACCACCGGGACGAAGGTGCTCCCCTTCCCGTTCACCTCCTCGAGCAGCCGGGGGATCGCGTCGGGCGCGATCGCCACCACCAGCCAGCCGGTGAGGTCCCCGAAGAAGTCGTGGACGGGGGTGGTCATCACCATCGTCAGCCGGTCGGACTCGCCCGGATCGACGGAGGAGAGCGGCGAGAGCCCCGAGGAGATCGCGTCCTCGCCGGAGTGGCCGCGCAGCTTCGCGACGTCGAGCCGGCGTCCGCGCAGGGACTCCACCGCGAGGCCCCACTGCTTCCCGGGCGCGTAGCGGACGAGGGTGATCACCTTCTCGTCGGCGGTGAGGAGCACGGCCGCCGCGATCGCGCCCTCCTGATCCTGGATCGCCCGGCGGAGGTGGTCCTCCGCGAACTTCGGGTCGCCCATGTCGAACGAGTCCTGCATCGCGCGCGCGCCGGACCAGTCGTGCACGGTCCGGGTGCGCTCGCGCTGGAACCGGTCGACCGAGTCCTGGACCTCCTTCGCGCGGGCGCCGAGGTGCGAGTGGACCGCGTCGGCGATGACGTTTCGCGCCACCCGCTCGAACGCGAGCACGGCGACCGCGAGCGCGAACGCGAGCAGGACGAGCGTCGTCGCGAGGATCCGGAAGGCCAGCGACTTCTTGACGGTGCCGCGGAGCGGAGTCATCGCGCCGCCCCTAGTCCTTGACCCCGAGCTGGACCGCGTAATACTTCAGGAAGTCGTAGATCTGCGCGGCCTGCTCCTCGTTGATGCCGGAGTTCGGGCGCCGGATCATGCGCTTCATGTAGCGCTTCCAGTCGGTCGAGTTGAACCGCGCATTCACCGAGCGCGCGAGCGGGTGGCACTTCGAGCACTTCGCCGCGTAGACCTCGTAGGTCTTCTGCTGCGCCGCCGGGAACCCCGAGGTGTCGATGTGGTCGGGGCCGAAGTCCCGCGGATCCGGCTTGTCCTGCGCGGGCTCGGCGGCGACGAGGAGGCTGACGAGCGCGCTTCCGGCGATGGCGAGGATCTTCATCAGAATGCTCCCCCGATTCCCGCGTGGTAGGTCGGGAACTTCCCGAAGTCCGAGGTGTCCCAGTACTCGTAGGACACCTTCACCACGGTGTTCTGCGCGGGCGTGATCGCCGCGCCGATGGTGTACCGCTTGTAGAGGCTCTGGTCGGTCATCTGCGGGGGGGATCCGGGCAGTGGGGTCCCGCGCCGGTCCATCCAATCATATCGATACACGACGTTCAGGTACTTGCCCAGCGGGTGCTCGGCCTCGGCATAGAACCCGCTCTTCGTGAAGAAGGGGTCGACCAGGGCATACGGATAGCCGGTCGCGGCCGGATCGAGGTCGGTCTTGCGGCTCGCGTACTCGCCGCGGAGGATGAGCCCGCTGAGACGGAACGTCGCGTCCGCGCCCCACACCTCGTAGCGGAGCTTTCCGGACTTGTCGTAGGTGCCGCCCAGGTACGAGCCGCCGAGCGACCAGTCGCCGATGAAGTCCCCGGCGTCGGAGGCGTAGCTGAACGTCACGCGCCCGCCGTAGGACGGCTTGCCGTTGTTGTCGCCGTACGGGGCGGAGTGCATCGCCATCCAGTCGATGTCGTTCGAGCCGCGCAGCCCCGAGACGCCGTACGCCCCGTACCACCCCTGGATGCGGCTCCCGAGCCAGCGCACGCCGTAGACCATCGCGCCGGTGTCCACGTAGGGCATCGGGAGGACGCCGAGGTTCATCGCGCTGCGCGAGCCGTAGGCCATGCGGCCCATGTCGAAGATGAGCGGCTGCGAGCCGGCCCGGTACGAGGTCGGGTCCACCCGGTTCGAGAAGTCGCCGAACGGCACGGCGATGCGACCGGCCTGGACGTTGAACCAGGTGCGCGGCTGGTAGTCGAGCGAGATGTGCTCGAAGTCCATGCCGTGGCAGGAGATGCAGGCCTTGGCGGAGAACGAGAGGTTGTCGTTCACGTCCCCGCCGACCTTCATGCTCGCCATGGGCGCGAGCCCCTGCGCCGAGCTCTTCGAGGGGTCGCCCTCCTGCGGGAAGCCCCACTGGTCGACGAAGACCGAGCCCGAGAAGATGAGCCCCTCGATCGCGGGCGCGACCGCGGGGGCGAGGAGCGCGCCGACGACGACGAGCGCCGCGACGGCGACGGCGGCGCGGCGAAGGAGGCGCGGCCCGCGAGACCCGCTAGTCATTCGGCGCTCCGTTCGCGATCCACGCCTCGATCGCCGCGACGTCCGCCGCGGAGAGCGAACCGTCGGGCGGCATGATCTGGCCCGAGCCGCCCGCCGACGCCATGTCCCCGCGGAGCTTGAAGAGGAGGTAGCTCTGCGCGGTCGTCGAGGGGGTGACGTACGGCATCGACGCCTCCCCGGCCTGGACGCCGACCATCGCCGCGTACCCCTTCCCCGCGTCGAGGACGGGCGGGGTCGCGCCCGCCGCGTGGCAGGCGGAGGTGGCGCAGCGCGGGACGAGGAGGTTCTTCTCGATCGACGAGAAGGCAGCGCTTGCGGTCGTCTCGGTGGGCTTCGCGAGCCCGTGCGCGATCTCGACGCCGAGCGAGCCCTTCACGTGGCAGCCGGTGCAGGTCTCGACGCCGTCCACGGTCTTCTGGACGACGTGCGTGAGCGCGGCGCCCGTCGCGTGGCACCCGGTGCAGGCGGCCTGCAGCGGCGGGGTCGCGGGCTCGTCCGGCGGGTGCGCGAGCGGCGCCGTCGGATTCCCGGCGCCGGTGCTCTGGTGCCAGGCGGCGGCGGTCTCGTTCGCGCGCGTCGGGGGCGCGTCCGCGGGCACGTTCTCGAGGAGGTAGGTCTTCCCGAGGTGGCAGAGCGTGCAGTTCCGGAGGTCGCCCGGGAAGCCGCCACGATCGAAGTAGTAGGCCTTCCCGAAGTAGACGATGTACGGCGCGATGCCCTCGAGCGACGAGACGCCCTTCCGATTGCCGGTGTGGAGCCGGTGCACGTGCATCTTGAGCTGCGTGCTTCGCTCCTCGATCCCGTCGTAGGTCGCGCCGATCCGCACGGGGCCGCCCGGGTACCGGCGCCCCGCGTTCGCGGCGCTCAACCGCTTGTCCAGGTCGGCCATGTCCGAGGTGTGGCAGGTGATGCACCACTGCACCTGGTGACGCGACGGGCCGTGGAACTCGATCCGATCGTGGCAGCGCAAGCACTTCTGCTCGTCGACGATGGTGCGGCGCGGGACCGGCGCCGGCGTCCCGGGCGGCGGCGGCCACGCTCCGCTCGCGGTGTTCACGAAGACAAAGGCGTTGTCGGCGGACTCGTTCACCGGCTCGTGCGTGTAGGGCCACCGGAAGACGTCGTTCACCTTGTCATACGGCGAGGCCGCGGCGAGGCTGCGGCGCGCCTCCATCCCGACGACGAAGGTTCCGGTGGTGCCGGGCGGCAGGGTCGTGCCGAACGTGTAGACGTACTCGTCGGTGCCGACCGAGACCGCGTTGACCGGATCCGGATTCGCGCCGCCCGAGCTCAGGATCACGCCGAACATCGAGTAGTCCGGGACGGTGGGGCCCTGGATCTTCACGAGGATCGAGGTGAACTTCCGCGCGACGGGGCTCGCCGAGTACGGCCCCTCCGGCTCCATCGCCGGCTGGGGGCTCGAGAGCGAGGGCCAGATCGCGCCGACTCGATCCGAGATCCGGAACCGGACCGTCGGGTAGACGGGGGGCTGGCCCGGCACCGACGCCACGACTCCGCCGACGCCCGTGATCTCGACGATCGGCCGGTCGTTCCGCGGCGCGCGCGCCGGCACGACGTGGATCTCCTCGATGGGCGCGTAGAGCTTCGGCGCGCCGACGCCGTCCACGTGGCAGCCCTTGCACTGCGTGTCGTCGGCCTGCGGCCCGCCCGGGTGCGGGAAGCGGACGCGGTCGATCGCGGGCGAGGACGCCTGGAACCAGACCTCTGGATGGCAGCCGGAGCAGGTCCGCCGCGTGACGGCGTACTTCGTGACCCAGCCCTGCGGCGCGTTCTGGTGGCAGACCGCGCAGTCCCGGAGGTCGCGCGGGAACATCGCGCCCGACGCGAGCGCCATCGACGTCCCCACGGTCGGGTCGACCGGGTAGACGGAGCCGGTGCTCGCGAACACGACCTCGCGCCCGTCCGCCGCGATCACGCTGTACTTGCGGCCGAGCTGGAGGGTCCGCGCCGGGTTGAACGCCCGGTAGGGGATGTACGGGTTCGGCAGGCCGCCGGGCGCGGGGACCACGCACGAGGTCATGCTCACGCCGTCCCACGCCGTCTGCCAGAGCGTCGGGAGCTCCTTGCCGCGGTGGACGCGGTGGAGGAGCCGCCCGAGCTCGAGCGGGTTCGGGTTCTTCGACGAGGACGTCCCGGCGGTCACGAGCGCGGCCGGGTCGATCGTGTACGGATCCACGTTCTGCCAGGTGTGGCAGGTGAGGCAGAGCCGGACCCCCGAGATCTTCTCGTGCGCCACCGGGTGCTTGCCGTGGCAGGTGACGCAGTTGTCGTCGAGCACCGTGTCGCGCGCCTCGACGGCGCCCCCGGTCGGCGTGAAGTCGAACGTGGACGAGGAGAGCTGCGTGCCCTCCGCGACGCCCTCGAGCCAGACGCCGATCCGGATCGTCTCGGTCGGGACGAACGACCCGAGCGGCTGCGAGAACACGTAGCGGAAGCGGCCGCCCCCGAGGTCCACGAGGTCGGTCCCCTCCTCGTGGCCCGGCTGCCGCACGCTCGTCAGGTAGGTCGGGTCGTCGGGCCCGCCGGGCTGGACCACGGAGGCGACGTGCGCGCCGGTGAGGAGGAGGCTCTCCCAGGCGCGCTGCCCGTCGCCGGACCGATGGTCCGTCAAGCGCGCGAGCGTGAACCGCGGCGCGAGCGCCTTCACCTCGTCGAGGGCGAGGGGGACGCCGTCCTGACTCACCGAGAAGGTCGCGACGACGCGGCCGTGGAGATCGAGCGACCCGTCCTCGAGGACCATCGCCGGCCCCTCGCTCTCGGCGGCGGAGGTCACGCGGTCGCCGACCGTGGGCTGCTGGCACGCGGCGGCGCCGAGGAGGACCCCGAGCGCGACGAAGGCGCGGGATCGCCCCGACCCGGTCTGTCGACCCACCATCACCTTTGGTGAACCTCGGGGCTGCGCGATCCGCCCGGATCCGGATGTTACGTTCTCAGGGATTGTGGGTGTCAATCCGCGGCCTTGTCCAGTAAGTCACACGGCGACGGGACGTGGCGGGACGACGCGGGGCGAGGGGCGCAGGCGTTGCGCCGGCGGGGCCTCGGGGCACGCGCGGGGGCGCGATTCGGCCCCCCGGCAACCGGTAAACGGCCGCTGCCGAGACGCGGGCTCAGCACGGATGTGGGTGACGGACCTACGCTACGCGCTCAGACCGCGGCCTCGGTCGCGCCGTGGCACTTCTTGTACTTCTTGCCCGAGCCGCAAGGGCACGGATCGTTCCGCCCGACCTTCGGCTGCGTGCGGACGACCGTCTCCTGCTTCGGCTTCGGCTTCGCGCCCTCGCCGTCGGTGGCGTCGGCGTGGGTCTCGCTGATCCGCTGCAGCGCGCGGCGCTGCGCGGCGAGCCGCTTCTGCTCGATCTCCTCGGCGGACTCCTGGCGCACGAGCTGGAGACGGAGGACGTTGCCGACGACCGCGCTCTTCACGCGCCAGGTCATCTGCACGAACATCTCGTAGCCTTCCTTCTTGTACTCCTGCTTCGGGTCCTTCTGGCCGTAGCCGCGGAGCCCGATGCCCTGCCGCAGGTGGTCCATCGAGAGCAGGTGGTCCTTCCACTGCTGGTCGATGGACTGCAGATAGAGCCACTGCTCGTAGCGGCGCAGCACCGGCGTGCCGTCCGCGTCCACGCCCAGCTCCTGCTCCTTCGCCCGATAGAGCTTCTCCACCACCGCGAAGACCTGGTCCTCGATCGCCGAGCGCGCCTCGGCCGCCTTCCCGGCGGGCTGCGCGAACTTCATGTCGACGCCGAACTGCTCCTTCACCGTCGCGGTGAGCGTGTCGAGGTTCCAGTCCGCGAGCCGGTTCGGGCAGGCCGACCCGACCATGTCGACGACGAGGTCCTCGAGCAGGTCGAGGAGGTGCTCGCGCTGGTCGCTCCACGTGAACGTCCGCTCGAGCCGGGTCTTCACCTTGGTCTTCGGGTCCTCGTCGAACTCGACGACCGGGATCCCCGCGCCGAACCCGAGCACCATCCGGCGCAGCCGGTAGATCGACCGGCGCTGCTGGTTCATCACGTCGTCGTACTCGAGGAGGTTCTTCCGGATGTCGAAGTTGTGGGCCTCGACCTTCTTCTGCGCTCCCTCGATCGCCTTCGTGAGCCAGCGGTGCTCGATGACCTCCCCTTCCTTCATGCCCATCATCTTCATGAGCCCCTGGATCCGCTCGGATCCGAAGATGCGCATGAGGTCGTCCTCGAGGGACAGGAAGAAGATGGACGAGCCGGGGTCGCCCTGGCGGCCAGCGCGGCCGCGCAGCTGGTTGTCGATGCGGCGCGACTCGTGCCGCTCGGTGCCGACGATGTGGAGGCCGCCCGCCGCGACCACCACCTCGTGCTCCTTCCCGGTCTGCGCCTTGAGCTCCTCGATCCGCGTCTCGAGCCGCCGCGCCCAGTCGGCGCGGCGCGCCTCGAAGGCCTGCTCCTCCTCGCCCTCCATCGGCGCGTCCGGCTGCGGCCCGACGTCGTGCTTCGCCATCATCTCGGCGTTGCCGCCGAGGATGATGTCGGTGCCGCGGCCGGCCATGTTGGTGGAGATGGTCACCGCGCCCTTGCGGCCGGCCTGGGCGACGATCTCCGCCTCGCGCTGGTGGTGCTTCGCGTTGAGGACGTTGTGCGGGACGCCGCGGCGCTTCAGGAGCGCGGCGACGATCTCGCTCTTCGCGACCGAGACGGTGCCGACGAGGACCGGCTGGCCGCTGGCGTTCCGCTTCTGGATCTCCTCGCAGATCGCGTCGAACTTCTCGCCCTCGCTCCGGTAGACGACGTCCTCGGAGTCGCTGCGGACGTTCTTCCGGTGGGTCGGGACGACGACCACGTCGCGGTTGTAGGTCTTCGCGAACTCCTCCGCCTCGGTGTCGGCGGTGCCGGTCATGCCGGCCAGCTTCGTGTACATGCGGAAGTAGTTCTGGAAGGAGATCGTCGCGAGGGTCTGGTTCTCCGCCTCGATCTTCACGCCCTCCTTCGCCTCGACTGCCTGGTGCAGGCCGTCCGACCAGCGGCGGCCCGGCATGAGCCGCCCGGTGAACTCGTCGACGATGAGGACCTCGCCGTCCTTCACGACGTAGTCCACCTCGTTCCGGTAGATGTGGTGGGCACGGAGCGCCTGCTCGACGTGGTGGAGGGTCTCGATCTCCTCCGGCGCGTAGAGGTTCCCGACGGCGAGCTTCTTCTCCATCTTCTCGACGCCCGAGTCGGTCATCACGATGGTCTTGGCCTTCTCGTCCACCGTGAAGTCCACGTCGCGGATCATCGAGGGGATGATCCGGTTCACCCGGTCGTAGAGCTCGGAGGACTCGTCCGACGGGCCCGAGATGATGAGCGGGGTGCGGGCCTCGTCGATGAGGATCGAGTCGACCTCGTCCACGATCGCGAAGTTGAGCTCCCGCTGCACGTAGTCTTGCAGCCGGAACTTCATGTTGTCGCGCAGGTAGTCGAAGCCGAACTCGTTGTTCTGCCCGTAGGTGATGTCCGAGCCGTAGGCGGCCTGGCGCTCCGGGTCGGTGAGGCCGTGGACGATGACGCCGGTCGAGAGCCCGCAGAAGCGATAGAGCCGGCCCATCCACTCGGAGTCGCGGCGGGCGAGGTAGTCGTTCACCGTCACGACGTGGACGCCGCGCCCGGAGAGCGCGTTCAGCACGCAGGGGAGCGTCGCGACGAGGGTCTTGCCCTCGCCGGTCTTCATCTCCGCGATGCGCCCCGTGTGGAGGACCGCGCCGCCGATGAGCTGGACGTCGAAGTGGCGCATGCCGAGCGCGCGCACGCCCGCCTCGCGGACGAGCGCGAACGCCTCGGGCATGAGGTCCTCGAGCGTCCGCCCCTTGTGCTGCACCTGGTCCTTCCAGTCGCGGACGAGGCGCGGGAAGTCCTCCGGCGCGAGGGCCTTCATGCGCGGCTCGAGCTCGTTCACCCGCGCGACCATCGGCCGGATCTTCTTGAGCTCGCGCTCGTTCTTCGTGCCGAGGAACTTCTTCAGGACGTAGTCGACCATGTGGGTTCTCGCGGCCTCGGGCCTCGGACGGACAAAGGGGCTTGGCGGCCACGGCGCGCGGGCCTCCGTCCGTTCGGTTCAGGGCCGGCGGGCGCCTCCTCTTACCCCCTCAGGTAACGCCGCGCCAGACGAAATCAAACGGGAGCACCTTCGCACACTTGGGCCCTCTTTTGACAGGCGAGGGGGCCGTCCCGAGAATCGGGGGGTGGTGCACCCCCGCCCGATCGCCGCCGCCCTCCTCGCCCTGCTCTCGGCGGGGTGCGCCGGCCGTGAGGCGAGCGGGCCCTCCCCGTCGGATCTGGGCCGGTTCGACCTCCAGGCGAGGCTCTCCGCGCGCGCCGCCTCCCTCGTGGGCCGGACCGGAGCGTTCCACGCGGGCGGCGAGCGGTTCCCCGCCGACTGCACCGGCTTCGTCGAGGCGGTGTACCAGGCAGAGGGCATCCCGCTCCGCGCGCTGATGCAGCGGGCCGCTCCGGACGAGCGCCGCGGCGTCGAGGCGGCGTGGCGTGCGGTGGGCGCCTACGGCGAGCTCGTCCCCCGCGGCGAGTGGCCCGCGCCGGGCGACCTCGTGTTCTGGCACGACACCTACGACCGGAACCGGAACGGCCGCGCCGACGACGGCCTCACCCACGTCGGCGTCGTGCTCTACGTCGTGGACGGGAACGTCGTGTTCGCGCACCGCGGCGGGCGCGCCGTCGCGCGGGGCGCGATGGATCCGCGCCGGCCCCACGATGCGGCCGAGGACGGCTCGGTGGTGAACACGCCGATCCGCAAGCGCCAGGCGCGGGTCGAGGACGGGCCGACGCTCGCGGGCGAGCTGTTCGCGGGGTACGGAAGGATCGATGCGGCCCGGGTGCCGACGATCCAGGATCTGGCGGCGCGCTAGACCTGGACTTGGACCTGGACTTGGACTTGGACTTGGTCCTGGTCCTGGTCCTCGTCCTGGTCCTCGTCCTGGTCCTCGTCCCGGTCGAGGTCGAGGTCGAGGTCGAGGTCGAGGTCAAAGTCGAGGTCCACGACCACGTCCACGTCCACGACCACGTCCACGTTGCGCGGCTACTCGTGGACGCTGGCGACAGGGCTCCCCGGCGCCGAGATCGTCCCGTCGTCCGCGACGCGCACCGCGCCCGGGCCGAAGTCCTCGAGGGACAGCCGGCGCACGACCGGGATCACCGCGCCCGCCGGGTCGAGCCTCGGGCCGCCCGGCTTCTCCTGCCGGCACGGGTGGATCTTGCCGCCGAGGAACGAGCCGTCCGCCGCGAGCCGCACCTCGAGCACGAGCGAGAGGCCGTTCGGGCCGGAGAGGTTCATCCCGCCGTAGGTCGCGAAGTTCCCGAGCGAGTAGACGACGAGCCGCCCTTTCACGACCTCCATGCCGCGGACGACGTGCGGGCCGTGGCCGACGACGAGGTCCGCGCCGGCGTCCACGACCGCGCGCGCGAACGCCCTGAGATCGCCGCGGTCCTCGCCGAGGAACTCCTCCCGGCCAGCCGGCACGTGCTGCCGGTCGGCGCCCTCGGCGCCCCCGTGCATCGAGACGACGACGAGGTCCGCGCCCTGCCGTGCGGCGGCGACGACGCGCGCCGCCTCGGGGAGGTCGCGCAGGTCGTTCGTGCCGCTCGAGGTGGAGAAGGCGACGACGGCGATCCGCTTGCCGCGCGCCTCGAGGCGCGCCACCTCGCCCGGCGCACCCGCGTACCGGATCCCGAGGGCGTCGAGGGTCTGCCGCGTGGAGGCGCGCCCGGCGTCGCCGAAGTCCCCCGCGTGGTTGTTCGCGAGCGAGACGACCTTCAGGCCCGCCGCGGCGAGGTGCTTGCCGTAGCGCGTCGGGACGCGGAAGGCGTAGCAGTGGCCCGGCTTCGAGCGCGCGCACTTCTCCGAGCGGCCGCCCTCCGCGAGCGGCCCCTCGAGGTTCGCGAAGGCGACGTCGGCGGCCGAGAAGAGGGGCGTCACCTCGGCGAGGAGCGACTTCCCGTCGTCGGGCGGGAGGAGCCCGCCGGTCTCGTCCGGAAAGGACGAGCCGAGCATCACGTCGCCGGCGAGGGCGAAGGTCACCGGGGCGGGATCGCGCGCGGGGTGGGATGGCGGCGACGCGGGCGCGGGCGGCGACGGCGGGGCGGGGGGCGAGGCCGGGAGCGGCGCCGCCGCCGGTGCGGGGGAGGCGGGAGGTGCGCCGGGGGACTTCGGGCCGTGCGCGCACGCGGCGGCGAGTGCGAGCAGCGCGGCGAGGAGGGGGAGGCGGGTCATCTCGGTGTCCGGAGTAGTCCAATGCACGCCGCCGGGCAATTGCCGCTGGGGGCAGCCGAGGGAGCGGACGAACACGCGGAGCCGAAAGATCGGGCGGGGCCGCACCCGCGGGCGTCTCCCGTTTCATGTGTCGCCCGAAGGCGACGCACGAAAGTGCTCACTCCAGGATGAACTTCCGCGGGTTCTCCGGGATTCCGTTCACGCGCACCTCGTAGTGCAGGTGCGGACCGGTGGAGCGCCCGGTGTTCCCGACGGAGGCCACCTTGTCGCCCCGCTTCACGCGGTCGCCGAGGTGGACGTGGGTCTCGGAGAGGTGGCCGTAGCGGGTCTTCACGCCGTAGCCGTGGTCGATGACGAGGACCTTGCCGTAGCCGCCCTCGCTCCCGAGGAAGACGACCGTCCCGTCGGAGGGGGTGTACACGCCCTGCCCGTGCGGGGTCGCGATGTCCATGCCCTGGTGCATCTTCCGCTCGGCCGTGTACGGGTCGATCCGGGTGCCGAAGTCGGAGGTGACCCAGCCGCGGGTCGGCCAGATGGACGGCGTCGACGCGAGCAGCGAGCGCTGGTCGTCGAAGTACTCCTGGAGCTCGCGCAGGCTCTGCTCCTGCCGGGCCGCCTCGGTCTCGAGCGAGGACACCTTTCCGGGGAGCGCGGCGAGGTTCGCCTCGGCGGCGGGCGCGGGCCCGGGGATCGCGGCCTCCACCTCGCTCGTGCCGACCGGGCCGATCGCGAGGTTCCGCTCCGGGTCCTGGAGCTGCGTGACCGCGGTCCGGAGCTTCGCGTCGAACCGCTCGACCCGGTCGAGGGTCGCGGAGATGTGCGCGACCTTCTCCTGGACGAGGAGGATCTGCGAGCGGAGCTGCGCGTTCTCCTCCTTGAGGACCGCGTTCTCGGAGGACGCGCCGATGAGGGAGAAGTAGTGGCCGACGGTGAGGAGCACGACGAGCCCGACCCCGGCGCCGGCGTAGGCGGCGTTCTTGAGCCACTTCCGAGGCAGCCGGAACTTCCGGACCGCCTGCGAGTGGTCGCTCACGACGATGACCGTGAAGACCTGGCTCTTCGGGGGGACTGCCATTCCGGTGGAGGCTCCTGGGTTCGATCGGTACCGCGGCCAAGGTAACGGCGGCCGCCGGCGGGGCGAAACGCCTGTCCGGGAGCCCTGGTGCTCCCGCTGCGCTCAGACGGGTAGCAGAGCGCCCGTTTGCCTGTCAAGAAAGGCCCTTAGGCCCTCCGCCCTAGGCGCCGGCCGCCTGGACGACGATCACGGTGATGTTGTCGTCTCCGCCCCGGTCGTTCGCGAGCGCCACGAGCCGGCCCGGCGCGAGGTCGATCGGGCTCTCCTGGACGATGGAGAGGATCTCGGGATCGTCGACCAGGTTCGAGAGCCCGTCGCAGCAGACGACGAGGGCGTCCCCCGCCTCGAGGTCGAGCCCCATGAGGTCGACGACCACCTGCTGCTCGAACCCGACGGAGCGGGTGATGATGTTCTTGAACCGGCTCGTCCGCGCCTCGTCGGCGCTGATCGCCCCGGCCTTGAGCTGCTCGTTGACGAGGGAGTGATCCTCGGAGACCTGGTAGATCCGCCCATCGCGCAGCAGGTAGCAGCGGCTGTCGCCGACGTGGGCGACGAACCCCGTGCCCCCGTCGACGAGCACGGCGGTGACCGTCGTGCCCATCCCGGCGAGCTCGGGTTCGCCCTGCGCCGTCCTGAAGATGACGGCGCACGCCTCCTCGACCGCCTGCCGGAGCAGGTCCGGGACCCGCGTGTCGTCCGCGCCGCCGGCGCCGAAGCGCTCCGGGTCCTGGGCGCGCGCGTGCGCGACGGCCTTGCGGATGGTCTCGACGGCGAGCTTCGAGGCGGTGCCGCCGCCCGCGTGGCCGCCCATCCCGTCGGCGACGACGAACAGGCCAAGGCCCTCGTCGACCAGGTACGCGTCCTCGTTGTGGTCGCGCCGCTGGCCGACGTCGGTGATTCCGCGCGCCTGGATCCTGAGCGGGTCGATGGCCAAGCGGCCCGAGCCTACATTCAGGGTCCGAGTGGGTCAAACGAACGTCCCTCCCCTCACCCCGCGGCGCGTCCCGGCTCCCGCGCGCGCCGCGCGGCGGCCCGCGCCGGCGCACCTCGCCGCCCCTGCTCCGGCGCGGGAACACGCGCCGCCGCGATGAGCGCCGCGGCGTGCTCGAGCGCCGCCTCGGTGATGGTCGCGCCCGCCATCATCCGGGCCACCTCGCGCACGCGCTCGGCGTCGTCCTCGAGGAGCACGACGCCCGCGTGCGTCCGCCCCGCGGAGATCCGCTTCTCCACGCGGTGGTGCCGGTCGGCGAACGCCGCGACCTGCGGGAGGTGGGTGACGCAGACCACCTGCCGCCCGCGTGCGACCTCCGCGAGCACGCGCCCCATCGCCTCGGCGACCGCGCCGCCGATGCCGGCGTCCACCTCGTCGAAGACGTAGGTCGCGACCGGGTCCTTCCGGGCGAGGGTCCGCTTCACCGCGAGGAGGATGCGCGACAGCTCGCCGCCCGACGCGATCTTCGCGAGCGGCCGCGGCGACTCGCCCGGGTTCGGCGCGATGAGGAGCTCCGCCCGCTCCGCGCCGGAGGGACCGAGGACGACCCCGTCGAGCGGCACGCCCGCCTCGGGCGGCAGGAGCGCGACCTCGAGGCGGCAGCGGCCCATCGCGAGCCCCTCGAGCTCCCCCCGGACCGCGGCCGCGAAGCCGCGCGCCGCCTTCTCCCGGGCGGCGGTGAGGGCGCGCGCGAGCCGCGCCGCCTCCGCGCCGCGCTCGGCGAGCGCCCCGGCAAGCCCGGCGAGCCGCTCGCCCCCGCCGCGCAGCCGCGAGAGCTCCTCGCGCATCTCCGCCCGCCGCGCGATCGCGGCCTCGAGCGAGCCGCCGTGCTTGCGCACCAGCGCGCGCAGGAGCTCGAGCCGGTCCTCGACCGAGGCGAGCCGCTCGGGGTCGCCGCCCACCGCGTCGGCGTACCGCCCGAGCTCCCGCCCCGCCTCCTCGAGCTCGATCGCCGCAGAGCGCAGGAGCGAGAGGGTCGGCTCGAGCCGCCGATCGAGCAGCGCCGCCTCGGCGAGCGCGCGCGCCGCCTGGCCCACGCGCTCGGACGCGCTCCCCTCCTCGCCGTACGACAGCGCCTCGGCCGCTCGCGCCGCCTCGCGGAGCTTCTCCGCGGAGGAGAGCACGCGCCGGTCGTGCTCGAGCGCCTCGAGCTCCCCTGGGCGCGGATCGGCGCGGTCGAGCTCCGCGAGCTGGAACGCGAGGTAGTCCGCCCGCCGCGCCCGCTCGCCCTCGTCCGCGGCGAGGGCGTCCCGCTCGCGGACGAGGGCGGCGAGCTCCGCGTGGGCGGCGCGGTAGCGGGGGAGCAGCGGCGGGTCCTCGCCCGGCTCGGCGGCGTCGAGGCCGGCGTGGGCATCGAGGAGCTCGAGGTGGGTCGAGGGGTCGAGGAGCGAGACGTGCTCGTGCTGGCCGGAGACGTCCACGATCCCGCGGAGGGCCTCCTCGAGCATCCCGACGGTGCAGAGCGAACCGTTCACGAAGGCGCGCCCGCGCCCGCCGCGCGCCGCGACCCGGCGCACGAGGAGCTCCGCGGCGCCACCGCCTTCCGGGCGCGGCACGCCCGCGGCCTCGAGCCGCCCGAACACCCGGTGCGACGCGGGCAGCTCGAAGAGCGCCTCGACCACGGCCTCGTCCGCGCCGTCGCGCAGGACGTCCCCGGTCATCCGACCGCCGAGGACGAGGTGGAGCGCGTTCACCAGGATGGACTTGCCGGCGCCGGTCTCGCCCGTGAGGACGTTCAGCCCGGGACCGAACCGGACCTCGATCGCGTCGACGATCGCGAAGCCCGAGATGCGCAGGGTCGTGAGCATGGGGTGATCATCCACGCGACCCTGACACTGCGCAAGTATTCAGTGGTATGGATGTGCAGCCGGGGCGACTACCGCTCGCCCCAGCGCAGCTTCGCCCGGAGGATGCCGAAGAAGTCGAGGTTCGGATTCCGCACGAGGAGGACCCGGTTGTACGACTGCTTCACCTGCACGCGATCGCCGCGCGAGAGCGGCTCGCCCTTCTGTCCGTCGAGGGTGAGGTACACCTCGGTGTCGTTCGTGAGGATGATCTCGATGTTCTCGTCGTCGGGCACGACCAGCGGGCGCTGCGTGAGCATGTGCGGGCAGATCGGCGCGATGATCACCCCGCGCATCGTCGGGTACATGATGGGGCCGTTCGCGGCGAGAGAGTACGCCGTCGAGCCGGTGGGGGTCGCGACGATCACGCCGTCGGCGCGGTAGGTCGTCACGTACTCGCCGGAGCAGCGCGCCTCGAGCTCCGCCATGCGCGAGAGCGCCGACTTGGAGATGACGACGTCGTTCAGCACCTCCTCGTCGAGCGCGCGCTCGGGCCGGCCGCCCTTGTGGAGGTGGACCCGGAGCTTCATCCGCTCCGACACCAGCGCCTGGCCCGCGAGCACCTGCTCGAGCGCCTGGTACAGCCCCGCCTGCGGGACCTCGGTCATGAAGCCGAGGCTCCCCATGTTCACGCCGAGGATGGGCGCCGGGCGCCCGAGGAGCAGCGACTGCGCGTGGATGAGGGTGCCGTCGCCCCCGAGCACGACGAGGAGGTCCGCGGAGCGCCCCGCCTCCGCCTCGTCGGTGAGGACCTCGACCCCCTTCGACGCGAGGAACTTCTGCACGAGCACGGCCGTGTCGGCCGCCTCGGGAGAGGTCACCTTGTGCACGATCCCGACGCGTCGTGGGACGGGACACGGATGGGCCGCCATGCGGGGCATACTATAAGCCCATTCGCGATGGACCTCTTCGAACGCGCCGCCGAGCAGGACCCCACGGGCAAGCCGCTCGCCGAGCGGATGCGTCCCCGCCGGCTGGAGGACTTCTCCGGACAGGAGCACGTGCTCGGGCCGGGGACCGCGCTCCGGCGCGCCATCGAGGCGGACCAGGTCCCCTCGCTCATCCTCTGGGGCCCGCCCGGGACCGGGAAGACGACGCTCGCGCGGATCGTCGCGAAGAAGACCGGCGCCGAGTTCGTCGCGTTCAGCGCGGTGCTCGGCGGGGTGAAGGAGATCCGCGAGATCGTCGCGGCGGCCCGCGACCTGCGCCGGATGAACCGGAAGCGGACGATCCTCTTCGTCGACGAGATCCACCGCTTCACGAAGGCCCAGCAGGACGCGTTCCTCCCGCACGTCGAGGACGGGACCATCACGCTCGTCGGCGCGACCACCGAGAACCCCTCGTTCGAGGTGAACGCCGCGCTCCTCTCGCGCTGCCGCGTGGTCACGCTCCGGCCGCTCACCGAGGAGGAGGTGGGGGCGCTCCTCGACCGCGCGGTGGCGGCGCCGGAGGGGCTCGCCGGGACGGTGTCACTCGCGGCGGACGCGCGGGAGGCGCTCTCGCGCTACGCGTTCGGGGACGCGCGCCGCGCCCTCAACGCGCTCGAGGCCGCCGCGGCCGCGGTCCGGCTCGCCGGCAAGAAGGAGATCGTGCGCGCCGACGCGGAGGAGGCGCTCCAGCAGCGGACCATCCTCTACGACAAGGAGGGTGAGCAGCACTACGACGTCGTCTCCGCCTTCATCAAGTCGCTGCGCGGGAGCGATCCGGACGCCGCCGTCTACTACCTGGTGCGGATGCTCGAGGGCGGGGAGGACCCGCGCTTCGTGCTGCGCCGGATGGTGATCTTCGCCTCGGAGGACATCGGGAACGCGGACCCGCAGGCGCTCCAGGTGGCGGTGGCGGCGCTGCAGGCGGTCGAGCTCGTCGGGCTGCCCGAGGGCGTGCTGCCCCTCTCGCAGGCGGCCATCTACCTCGCGCTCGCGCCCAAGTCGAACACCGCCATCGCGAGCTACGGCAACGCGCGCCGGCTCGTGCAGGAGCACGGGGCGCTGCCGGTGCCGCTGAAGCTCCGGAACGCGCCGACGAAGCTCATGGAGGGGATGGGCTACGGGCGCGGGTACCGCTACCCGCACCACTTCGACGGGCACTACGTCGCCGAGGAGTACCTGCCCGACGCGCTCAAGGGGCAGGAGATCGTGAAGCTCTCGGAGAGCGGGGTCGAGAAGGTGCTCGGGGAGCGGTGGCGGGAGATCAGGAAGAAGGGGAAGTAGAGGCGGCCCCCCTCACCTTCCCTCGTACACGCGCGCGAGGCGCGTGTCCTCGACGAGCGACGCGGGCGTGACGAGCAGGAGGTCCTTCGGGATCTCTCGGCGGAGGGGGAGAGAGCACGGCGCGTGCCACCGGGCCCGAGGGGACCCCGGGGCGTACCGACTTCAGGGGAAGAGGATCGCGCGCAGCCCGAGCTGGAGCCAGGTGTGGGTCCGGCTCGCGCCGAGGTCGCCGGGGATGAGGTACCCGGGGCCGCTCGCCGACACCGAGCCGTAGCTCCCGAGCGAGAACCCGGCGAACGCGCCCAGGCCGAACGAGCGGCTGAACCGCAAGTCCCAGCCCGCGCCGAGCTTCAGCCACTCCCAGCCGCCGAACGCGACCGTCTCGGTCCCGGCGGGCCCCTTGGCGCTGAACCCGGTCCCCTCGCGGCCGAGGCCGGCCGAGACCCACGGGGTGCTCTTCCCGGTGGGCGTGAACGCGTACCGCACGCCGACGCCGAGCTTGAACGTCGCGGCGCCGCATTCGAGCCCGAGCGCGGCGCAGTCTTCCTTCAGAATCCCCGCGACGTCGCCGCCGCCGAAGTCGATCCGGAGAAGCAGCGTCGTGGCGGGGTTCAGGCGCACGCCGCCCTCGAGATTGAGCTCGGTGAAGCTCGACCAGTAATCGGACGTGCTGCGGTAGTTCTCGCTCACGTCTCCCGAGGTGCCCGCGCCGCTGAGGCCGGCCGAGAACGTCACGCCCGCGGGCGCGTTCGGGTCGCGCGGGGGCGCGCCCTCCGCCGCGGCCTGCTCCGGCGGCTGCGCGGGCGGGACGGCCATCGGGGGCGGCGGGGCCGCGGGAGGCGGCGCGGGAGCGGCCATCGGGGGCGGCGGGGCCGCGGGAGGCGGCGCCGTCTTCTCGCCCGCGTACTCGACCCGGGCGACCTCGGCCCGCGGGAACTTGCGGAACGAGCCATCCGGCAGCTGGAGCGTGACGCCGCTCGTCGGGCTGTCCTCGATGACCGTTCCGCGCACGCGACCCCCGTCGGCGAGGAAGACCGTGTCGAGCGCCGGCGGCGCGGGGGGCGGGGCGGGATCGGCGGCGAGCAGCGCGGCGAGGACGAGCGAGACCATGCGTGAGACCTCCGGTGCGCGCATGTTCGCCGAAGTCGTGCCCGTCTGCCCGTGATCTTCGTCACAGGGCCGGCCCGGCGGCCTCGTAGCGGAAGCTGGAGCGCTCCGGCGTCTCCATGGGGAGCGCGAGCCCGAGGAGACCGCCCCAGTCCTGCACCACCAGCGTCACGTTGCGCAGGTCGAGCTTCTCGAACGCCTCCCGTCGTCGAGCAAAGCCGCCACGACGACGCGGGACGTTGGCGTGGGAACACCCTTCTCGATCACGTGGAAGCGGCGCCGCCCCCTGGTTGGCGGAGTGGCCGTGTGGAGGACGCAACGAGGCGAGGATCTGGGCGACCTGACCTCCACGAGCAGGTCCGACGCGCCGGGGAGGCGGTGAACGGTGACGATCGCTGCAGGCCGCTGCGCGCGGACGATCGCGAGGGCCTCCTCTGCGCTCGCAATACAGAGTTGCCGGATGCGCCGATCGCGGAGTATCCAGCCCACCGCGGCGAGCACGGCACGGTCGTCATCGATGGCGAGTACGAGCTCCACGCGATACAGGACCCGACAGTCGTGTCATCTGACACTACTCTTCAGTTCTCATCCAAGCAACCGAAACGCTCTAGAAGATTCCCTCCTTCGGTCGAGAGGGGATCCCCGCATGTCGAAGTCGCTCGCTGCGACGTTTGCGCGCGAGATGAGGGCCGCGCGGCAGGCCCGCGGGTGGACGCAGGCCGAGCTGGCCGAGCGCGCCGACATCGTGGTCGAGGTGTGCGGCCGCCTGGAGCGCGGCCGCGTGCTGCCTCGCGCCGACACGCTCGTGCGGCTCGCGACGGCGCTGGGCCTGAGCACGGACGCGCTTCTCGGGCTGTCGTCGACGCCCGCAGCGGCGCTGGCCCGAGCCGTCGCCGAGCAGGAGGAGGAGTACGCGGAAGTACCCGAGCTGAAGCGCCTCGTCCGGCGCCTCAAAGGCGAGTCGCGCCGCACGATGCGCCTCCTCGATGGGCTGATCTCGTCCGTGCGGGCGGAACGAGGACCTCGGCGCCGCGACTGAGCGTGGATTCAAGAAGAGTGACCTAAAGGACTACGCCGTGCCACGGCACCGCGCCGCGACGTCTGCTAGGTTCCGGCCCCGTGCTCCTCTACCTCCACGGCTTCGCCTCCGGCCCCTCCTCGCACAAGGCGCGCGTCCTCTCCGCCCGCTTCCGGGAGCTCGGCGTGGAGCTGGAGGTCCCCGACCTCACCCCCGGCGAGGACGGATTCGAGCGCTCCTCGCCGTCCTCGATGCTCGCGGTCGCCCGCGCGGCGCTCGCCCGCGGGAAGCCCCCGCACGCGATCATCGGGAGCTCCCTCGGCGGCTACCTCGCCGCCCTCCTCGCCTCGCGCGACAAGACGGTCGAGAAGCTCTTCCTCATGGTCCCCGCCTTCCGGCTCTTCGAGCGCTGGGAGGCGCGGCTCGGGCCGGCGGAGCTCGAGCGGTGGCGGCGCGAGGGGCTCGAGACGACGCACTTCGCCTCGAACCGGGAGCGCCGCCTCGGCTGGACGTTCTTCGAGGACGCGCGGACGCTGCCGGCGTTCCCGGCGGTGAGCGTCCCGACCGTCTGCGTCGGCGCGCGCCGCGACGAGTCCGTCCCGCTCGCCGACGTCGCCGAGTTCGTGGCGCGCACGCCCACCGCCCGCCTCGTCGAGGTGGACGACGTGCACGACCTCGCCGCGTCGCTCGACCGCGTCTTCGCCGAGGCACGTGGCTTGCTCGCGCCGTTCACCGGATCCCGCACTCCGGGGTAAGGTGCTCCCGCCGTGGCCGCAGAGCGCCGCGGGAGAGGACCCACCGATGCCTACCGCCGCACCACCGGGAAGCGCCCTCGCCGTCCGCCTCCCGGCCGCGCTCTTCACGATCCCGATGGGCGTCGCGGGGCTCGGCGCCGCCTGGCGCGCCGCCGCCCGCGCCTACTCGGTCTCGCCCTGGCCCGCGACCGCCCTCCTCGTGCTCGCCGCCGCCCTCTGGATCGCGCTCGCGCTCGCGCAGGGCGTCAAGGCGGCGGTGGCACGGGACCGGCTCGTCGCGGAGCTCGAGCACCCGGTCGGCGGGAGCCTCGCCGCGCTCGCCCCGGCGTCGCTCCTCGTCGTCGCCGCCGGCCTCCAGCCGCACCTGCGCGACACGGCCGCGGTCCTCTTCTGGATCGGGCTCGCCGCCCAGCTCGCCCTCGGCGTGTGGATCGTCGGGCGCTGGTTCACCGCGGCGGTCGACCCGCGGCTCGTCACCCCCGCGATGTACGTCCCGGCGGTGGTCGGGAACCTCGTCGCGGCCTCCGCGGCGGCGGCCCTCGGCCAGGGCGATCTCGGCCGGCTCCTCTTCGGCGCCGGCGTCGTCGCGTGGATCGTGGTGTTCGCGGTCCTGCTCGGCCGCCACCTCTCGGCGGGCGAGCTTCCGCCCGAGGTCCGCCCGCTCCTCGGCCTCGAGCTCGCCCCGCCCGCCCTCGCGGTCGTGGCCTGGCAGGCGCTCGAGGGCGGCGGCGCGGACCCCACCTCGCGGACGCTCCTCGGCTGGTCCCTCTTCGTCGCCCTGGTCCTCGTGCGGCTCGGCCTCCGCTTCCGCGGGGTCCCGTTCGGCGCGTCCTTCTGGTCCTTCGCGTTCCCGGTCGCCGCGCTCTCGTCCGCGACCCTGCGCGTCGCGTCCGCGGCGCCGGGATCGTTCGCGGCGGCGCTCGCGCTGCCGCTCTTCGTCGTCGCGAACGGCGTCGTCGCGGCCATCGCCTTCCGGACCGCGACCGCCCTCGCGAAGGGCACGTTCCTGCCGCGCGCCTGAGACCGAGACCACTCGGCCGGCGGGTTCGCGTCGGCGGCACGGGCTAGACTGCGGGCGTGCTCGTCGAGGTCGCCGTCGCCGCCGCGGTGCGCGGCACCTTCACCTACCGCGTGCCGGCGCCGCTCGCGTCGGAGGTGACCCTCGGCCAGCGGGTGGCGGTGCCGTTCGGCCGGAGCCCGCGCGCGACCGGCTACGTGGTCGGGTTCCCGACGAGCCCGCCGCCCGGCCTCGAGCTCAAAGACGTCGCGGCGGTCCTCGACGCGGTCCCGCCCTTCACCCCCCGCCTCGTCGAGCTCATCCGCTGGGCGGAGGACTACTACCTCGTGCCGCCCGGCGAGCTCCTCCGCGCGGCGCTGCCGCCGGGGCTCAACTCCCGCCGCGGGACCGAGGGGCCGGCGCGGCGCGGCGTCGAGTACGCCTCCGCCGAGCCCGGCGCGGCGGACGCGGTCGCCTCGCTTTCCCGCGCGCCCGCCCAGCGCGCCGTCCTCGAGTACCTCCTCGCGCGCGGCCGGATCCCGCTCGAGGAGCTGCGCCGGGCCTTCCCGCACGGGCGCCCCGCGCTCGCAGCGCTCGCGAAGCGCGCCCTCGTCCGGCTCGAGCGCGAGACGAAGGTCGCCCGCTCCGGGCTCCTCGACGCCGCCGCGGACGCGCCCCCGCTCACGGCGGCCCAGGCGGCCGCGCTCGTCGAGGTCGAGGGCGCCTTCGGCACGTTCACGACCTTCCTCCTCCACGGGGTCACCGGTTCGGGCAAGACCGAGGTCTACCTCCAGGCGATCGCGCGGGCGCGGGCGGCCGGGAAGGGGGCGCTCGTGCTCGTGCCCGAGATCGCGCTCACGCCCCAGCTCTCCGGCCGCTTCCGGGCCCGCTTCGGCGACGACGTCGCCCTCCTCCACTCCGGGCTCTCGGGCGCGGAGCGGCACGCCGAATGGCAGCGGCTCCGCGCCGGCGAGGCGCGGATCTGCGTCGGCGTCCGGAGCGCCATCTTCGCGCCGGTCCAGGACCTCGCGGTGATCGTCGTGGACGAGGAGCACGAGAGCTCCTTCAAGCAGGAGGACGGTCCCGCCTACCACGCGCGCGATCTCGCGGTGGTGCGCGGGCGGTTCGAGGAGGCGGTGGTGATCCTCGGCTCGGCGACCCCCTCGCTCGAGACGCTCGAGAACGCCCGGCGCGGGCGGTACCGGCGGCTCGAGCTGCCGGCCCGGATCGACGACCGGCCGATGCCCACGGTCGAGCTCGTGGACCTCCGCCGGCTCCGCCGCCCGGGCCAGGACCTCGCCCCCGGGCTCCTCTCCCCGCGGCTCGTGGACGCGCTCGCGGAGACGGTCGCCGCCGGGCAGCAGGCGATCCTCTTCCTCAACCGGCGCGGGTTCCAGACGCTCGTCGTGTGCGAGGGCTGCGGGGAGGAGGCGCGCTGCCCGGACTGCTCCATCGCCCTCACCCACCACGCCCGCCGCGGCGTCCTCCTCTGCCACGCCTGCGGGCGGAGCGAGCGGATGAGCTCGACCTGCCCGGCCTGCGGCGGGGTCCGGTTCGGCGTCGGGGTCGGCACGGAGCAGGTGGAGGAGGCGGCCCGGGCGGCCGTGCCCGGGGCGCGGATCGCGCGGCTCGACCGCGACGCGGTGACCACCGCGGACGAGACCGCCGCGCTGCTCGCGCGCTTCGCGCGGCGCGACCTCGACGTCCTCGTCGGCACGCAGATGGTGACGAAGGGCCACGACTTCCCGGGCGTGACGCTCGTCGGGGTGGTGCTCGCCGACACCGCGCTCGCCCTCCCGGACTTCCGCGCCGGGGAGCGGACGTTCCAGCTCCTCACCCAGGTCGCGGGGCGCGCCGGGCGCGGGGCGGACGCGGGACGGGTCCTCGTGCAGACCTTCAACCCCGCGACCCGGGCGGTCGCCCGGTCCGTGAACCACGACTACGCCGGGTTCGCCGAGGAGGAGCTCGTGGAGCGCCGCCGGCGCGGGTGGCCGCCGTTCACGCGGCTCCTCGCCGTCCGGGTGGAGGGGTCGGAGGCGTCCGCGCCGCGGGCGGCGGAGGCGCTCGCGCGCGCCGCCCGGCCGGCGCTCCAGGGCGAGATCGCGCTCCTCGGCCCCGCCCCCGCGGCGATCGAGCGGATCCGGGGCCGGACGCGGTGGCACCTCCTCTTCCGCGCGCCCACGCCGCAGGCGCTCTTCCGCGTACATCGGGCGCTCGCCCCCATCGCGCGCCGGCCCCCCGGCGGCGTCGAGGTCCGGTTCGACATGGACCCGCACGCGATGCTGTAAGAGGCGGCGGCCGCCGGCCGGGCGATAGCGGCCGGCCGGGCGAACCACCGGCGGCTTGGTCCCCTGCCGACTCGCGATCCATAATCGAGGTCCCGTGCCCCGCGTCCTCCTCGTCGACGACGACCTCGCCGAAATCTCGGCCGTGAAGCGCGTCCTCGCGCGCGCCGGGCACCAGGCCCTCCTCGCGACGAACACCGTGGACGCCGTCTCCGCCGCGGGCCGCGCCTCGCCCGCGATCCTGGTCGTGTCCGCGACGACCGACGGCGGCCAGGCCCTAAAGCGGCTCGCGGAGGACGGCGCCGCGAGGCTGCTCCCGATGGTCGTCCTCGGCGAGTCCTCCGCCGCGGCCGGCGGCGCAGCGCAGGTGCCGCGCCCGATCGACCCGGCTCAGCTCGCCGACGCCCTCGCCGCCGCGCTCCGCGCCGGCCCCGCGGCATCGGCCGCCGCCCCGGCCCCCGCCGCCGCCGCGGCGAGGCCGTCCGCACCGGCCGCCCGAAGGGCCGCGGCCGACGCGCTCCGCGCACGCGCCGAGGAGCTCCGCCGCGGCGCGGCGACCTCGACCGACCGGCCCGCGCAGCCGGCTCCCGCCCGCGCGCCGACCCGCGCGCCAGCCCGCGAGCCAGCCCGCGAGCCAGCCCGCGAGCGCCCGCCGCTCGTGCTCGACTTCGACATCCCCGGCGACCCGTTGTCCTTGTCGGACCTCGACGCGCCGCCTGCGCCCGACGCGGACCGCGCCCTCGCCGAGCTCGAGGCGCCCGCGGCGCACGACGCCCCGACCCTCGATCCGGCGGCCGATCCGGGGCTCGAGGCGATCCTCCGCCGGGCCGAGGACGCCGAGCGCGCCCACGCCGCAGAGAGCACGAAGAAGGCTCGCGCCGCCGCCGCCGCCGACGCCGAGGCGCGTCGCGTCCAGGCGGCGGCCGCGCGCGCCGCCGAGGCCGACGCGGTCCGGGAGCGGGAGGCGGAGGCGGAGATCCGCCGGGCCGCCGAGGCGGAGGCCCGCCGCGCGGGCGAGGCGGACGAGCGCGTCCGCGCCGAGCAGGCCGCCCGCGAGAGCGCGGAGGGCGAGCTGGAGCGGCTCCGGCGCGAGCTCGACGAGGAGCGGCGCGCCGCGGGAGAGCGCGCCCAGGCCGCCGACGAGATCCGGCGCGACGGCGAGGACCAGCTCCGCGCCGCCATCGAGAGCGCCCGCACGGAGATGGAGACGTTGCGCCGCCGGAGCGAGGACGACTCCCGCCGCCGCGCCGAGGCCGAGGCCGAGGTCGCGCGGCTCGCCCGCGACGTGGACCGGCGCGCGCGCGACGCGGCCGCAGCGCCGCCGCCGCTCGAGGTCCCGGTCTACCACCCGCCCGGCGAGGATCCCGCGCCGGATCCCGTCCAGGAGTCCGCCCGCCGGCGCGTCGCCGCCCTGCGCGGCCGCGCCCCCGTCGCGGGCGAGGACCCGCCGCCCGCAACCGACGAGGAGCTCGCGCCGGCGCCGATCCGGGCGCCGCCCCCGGAGCTCCGCGCCGGCAACCTCTCGGACCTCCCCGCGCCGCGCCTGCTCGCGCTCGCCGCGCGGGCGGAGGCGAGCGGGCGGATCGACTTCGAGGGGGACTCGGTCCGCTCGATCTGGCTCCAGGACGGGCGCGTCACCGGCGCGGCGAGCTCGGCGCCCGCGGAGCGCGTGGACGAGATCGCCCTGCGGCTCGGGCTCCTCACCCGCGAGCAGCACCGGCTCGTCGCCGCCGCCGCGGCGCCGCTCTCGACCCGGCGCGCCGCCCTGATGATGGTGGAGCGCGGGTTCGTGAAGCCGGCGGAGCTCGCGACGCTCGTGCGCCGGCGCACCGAGGAGGTCGTGTTCGGCGTCTTCGGCGACGCGGGCGCCCGGTTCCGCTGGGCGGCCGGCGAGGTGCCGCCCGACGAGAGCACCTCGCTCGAGCGGACGACGCTCCAGCTCGCGGTCGAGGGCGTCCGGCGGCGCTGGCTCGCGCCGGAGGTGGACGCCGTCCTCGGCGGCGACGCGACCCTCCTCTCCCGCATCCCCACCGGCCCCGGCGCGGGCGACCTCGGGCTCTCGCCGGAGGAGAAGCGGATCCTCGCGCTCGCCGACGGCCTGCGGACCCTGGACGAGGTCCAGGCGGCGAGCCCGCTCGATCCACTCTCGACCCGCCAGGCACTCGCCGCGCTGGTCCTCGTCGGGGCGCTCGCCGTGCGGACGTTCCAGGGCGGCCGTCCCGCCGCCCAGGCGGCGGCCGCGATCGACCTCGCCCGGGTGCGGGACAAGCTCGATCAGGTCCGGCGGGCCGACTACTTCACCATCCTGGGCGTGGGCCGGCTCTGCACGCCGCACGAGGTCCGCGAGGCCCACGAGCGGCTCCGGGGCGAGTTCGATCCGCGCCGCTACCACGGGCTCCGCGAGGACGGGCTGCTCGGCCGGCTGGACGAGATCCAGCGCGTGGTGGCCGACGCGCGCGACGTCCTCGCCGACGACCGGCTGCGGTCCGAGTACCTGCGGGGCCTCGGGGAGTAGCCGCACGGGGGATGGGGCCCGGCGTGCGACCGGAGCCCGGCTGCGTTAAATCACCGGCTCGAGAGGAACGACGAGATGGTTCGCGAGATCGTGATCTGGCCCGACCCCGTGCTGAAGAAGGTCGCCTCCCGGGTCGACAAGGTGGACGACGGCATCCGCCGGCTGCTCGACGACCTGTCCGAGACCATGTACGCGGCCGACGGCGTCGGGCTCGCCGCGCCACAGGTCGGCGAGGCGAAGCGCGTCATCGTGATCGACACCTCACCTCGCCAGCCCGAGCAGAAGCTCATCCACCTCGTGAACCCCGAGATCCTCGAGGCCGAGGGGACGACCGTCTACACCGAGGGCTGCCTCTCGATCCCCGGCGAGGCCGAGGAGGTCGAGCGCGCGAACAAGGTGCGCGTGCGGGCCCTCGGCTACGACGGGAAGCCCTTCGAGATCGTCGCGGAGGGCGACCTCCTCGCGATCGCGCTGCAGCACGAGATCGACCACCTGCAGGGCACGCTCTTCGTCGATCACCTGTCGAGCCTGAAGCGCGAGCTCATCCGCCGGCGGATGAAGAAGCTGAAGCAGGATCGCGCGGCCGAGCGGGTGGACGAGGTGAAGCGCGCCGCCCGGCACGAGTCGGCCCTCTAGACACCAGAGGTCGCCGTCGTCAGCGTGTCGGCGTGGTGCCGCGAGAGCGGTGCGATGTCGATGCCATCCTCGCCGCTGCTGCCACGGGGCGCCGAATACTGGCGGGACGCTTCGAAGCGCGGCGCTGCCGCTCCCCGACGGCTTTACGATCCGCTCGCCGCTCGAGCGTGACCTCGGCGCCGAGCGCGTACGCGAGGGCCGCGATCGTGGCGAGCGTCGGGTTCGCGTCGCCGGCCTCGATGCGGCTGATGTCCGCCTGCTGAACGCCCGAGCTCGCGGCGAGTTGGCGCTGCGTGAGCCCTGCTGCTTTGCGCAGGTCGAAGATCTCGCGGGCGAGGCGGTAGTGAGCCCCGAATGCGGCATACTCGGCGGAAGTCCTGGGGCCGCCGCGCCGAGCCTCTTGCTCGATCTCGTCCATCAGCTCTTCGAAATCGTGGCTCATCGAAGTGGCCTCGCTCGCGTGCAGTCTGCGGGAGAGTATGTGCGTCGCCACATCACCGATCAAGGGCGCCGGTGCCGCCAGTCGGCCAGGATTCGAGCTCGTGCGTCACCGAGGACAGGGATCCCACCATGGCCCCCTGTCACTCGCGGCGAAGCCACGCGACCGTGGCACGCGTGATCGGTAGGCCGCGGCGAGCGTCTGCGGGGAGCACCGGGCGTGTACCCCATCGGCGTGGCCTACTCGAACCTCGCCGTGTCGGAGGGGTCGGGAGCGATCTGCGTTCCGTGAGCGGTTTGTTCCGGCGGGACATCTGGTGCCCGGCGAAGGCACTTCGCGGGCGCGAGGGGGGCCCTCATGGCCGTGTCGGGGCGATTCTCAAACGCGCACCCGTTCCCGCGCGTACGCGACCGTCTCGTGCGCCGCCTCGTCGAGGGGCGTCGCGAGATCGCCGAAGCGCGCGCGAAAGCGCGCGTCGTCGACCAGGTACGGCTCCTCCCACTGGTAGGCCATCTCGCGCAGCTCGCGGACGATCGGGACGACGAGCCCTGCCGCCGCGACCGCGAGCGGGGGCACCCGCCGGATCGGGATGGGCCGGCCGAGCGCGGCCGCGCAGCGCGCCACGAGCTCGCGCGCGGTGATCGCGGGGGCGCAGGGCAGCATCCAGAGCCCGCCCGCGCCGGCGTCGAGC
>DASWCJ010000019.1:0-15712 GCA_036390155.1 Anaeromyxobacter sp. | reverse complement strand
CTTCCGTCGCGGCCTCGCCTTGCGCGCCGAAGAAGGCGTCGAGCGCGTCCTTCGAGCCGCCGCCGAACGGGTCGAACAGCGCCTCGCCCTCGACGCCCGAATCGGCGTCGAGATCGAGCGCGATCGCCTCGACCGCCGCGGCGCCCGGGTACGCGCGCCTCACCGCCTCCGCGATCTCGTGATCCCCGCCGATGCAGACCTTCACCCGGCGGCTCGTCCGGAACCGGATCTCGTCGGCCACCGCGAGGTTCGTCGGATCGCTCATCGCGACCGTCACGTTGGCCGTGTCGGCCCACATCGGGAAGACGTTGTTGCGGACCGTGAACTCGCGCTGGAAGAGCTTCAGCGCCTGCTCGAGCCCGTACGGCTCGAGGGCGTCGAGCTTCGCGACCTCGAAGCCGAACTTGAGCGAGAGCGCGCGGACGATGTCCGCCTCGGTGGCGAGCTTCAGGTCGACGAGCGCCTGGCCGAGCCGGCAGCCCCACTGCCGCTGGTGCCCGAGGGCCGCCCGGAGCTGCGTCTCGTCGATGATGCCCGCCTCGAGGAGCATCTCGCCGATGCGCTTCTTGGGGGCCGGGGCACTCATGGACGAAATCGCATCCTACCCCCCGCCTCGCGCCGGGGTCGAGTGACCGCCGTCACTGCCCGTCCTGACCGGCCCGGGTCGCTATCGCCAGCCGGGTCAGCCCCGCCTCGCGCGCCTGCTCCATCACCTGGACCACGCGCCCGTGCGGAACCCCTGCGTCAGCCTGGAAGAGCACGAGCGGGTCGGCGCCGCCCCCGCGCGCGCCGGCGAACGCCTCGCGGAGCGCCGCCTCGTCGAGCACCTTCCCGCCGACCACCACGCGGCCGTCCGCGAGGATCGCCACGGTGAGGTCCTTGGACACGCCGCCGACGTCACCCTTGCCGCCCTTCGGGAGGTTCACCTTGAACCCGCCCTCCTCCTTGCCCGACTCCGCGATCGCGGTCGTCGTCACCATGAAGATGATGAGGAGCACGAGGAAGATGTCGGTGAGGGGCGTGATGTTGATGTCGGAGAAGATGCCGCCGACGGTCTCGAGCTCGCCGTCCTCGCCGCCGCTGGGTCCGCCGAGGGCCACGTCAGCGCTCCCCGCCCACGCGCGGCGGCTCGCCGGCGCCCGCGGGCTCTCCCGCCGCCGGGATCGCCTCGCGCACGAGCTCGACGTACTCCTCGACGAGCAGGCGCAGCTCCAGCACGAGCTTCCCGACGTGGACGTTCAGGTAGTTGAAGATGACGACCGCCTCGATGGCGACCGCGATGCCGCCCGCGGTCGTGACGAGCGCCTCCGAGATGCCCGCGGCGACGACCGCGAACCCGCCCTGGCCGGTGCTCGCCATCTGCCGGAAGGCGTGCATGATGCCGACCACCGTCCCGAAGAGGCCGATGAACGGCGCCGTCGCGCCGACGGTGCCGAGGACCCAGAGGTTCCGGCGGAGCTTCACGCTCGCCGCCTGGCGCTCGCGCTCGACCGCCGCCGCGATCCGCTCCGGCACCGGCTTCGAGGATCGCGTACCGGGCCGCGGCGTCGCCGCGACGAGCGCCGCGAGGAAGACGTCGGCGGCAGGCGACGTCGACCGGTCGCACTGCGCGCGCGCGTCCTCGAGATCGCCGCGGAAGAGGGCGCGGGACACCGCGTCCGCGAGCTGCCGCGCGCGCTCGCTGAACCCCCAGAGCGCGACGGCCCGCTCGATCGCGACGGCGAGCGCCACGACCGAGCACGCCGCGATGATCCACATCGAGATGCTGCCGGACTTCAGGATGCCGACGAGGCTCGTGTCCACGGGGTCTCCGGATGAGGGGCGAGTCTAACCCCGGGCGGCCTGGCGCGCGCGCGTCGCTCGCCCGGCCGGCCGCCGGGGATCAGGGAGCGGGGGCCGCGGGCGGCGCGAGGGGGAGCGCGGGGAGCGGCTCCGGCGCCGCGTCGAGGTCCACCACGCGCGCGCCGGAGGGCGGCTCCATCCGGAACAGGGAGGCCTCGACCGGCGCGGTGAGGTCGGGCTCCTTCCAGGCGACCTCGATCCGGACGCCCGCCGACCCGGCGGAGATCGCGACCTCGGTCGCGAAGCGGCCCCCGAGGAGCTCGACGAACCTGTCGTAACGCACCTCGTGGTCGGGCACGCCCGGCTCGCCCCGGTAGGTCGCGCGCTCGACCGCGGCGCGCGGGCCGACGCGCAGCTCGATCGAGCGCGGCGGGTCGCGGAGCACGAGGGTGACGAAGCCGCCGCCCGGCTCGGCGGACGCGGGCTGGCCCTCGAGTGGCGGCGCGCCGAGGAGCAGCGCGACGAGCCGCTCCGGCGGCAGCGGGAGCGGGACCAGGCGTGCGACGTTCGCGGCGGTCGCCTCCCCCCGGTAGAACGTGCGCGCGCGGCGGTCGTAGATCGCGAGTCGCCCGCCCGAGGTCACGAGGACCGCCGCCGGGTTGCCGAAGAAGTCGAGCACCTCGACGTGCAGCCGGTCCGGCCGCTCCGCCGCGACGAAGGCGGGCGCGACGCCCTTCTGGCCCGGCGCCTCGACGCGGAGCCGCGCCTCGCCCTGGACGCGCGCGACGATCCCGGAGGCGGCCGTCACCTGCGCGAGGAGCGGCCCCGGCTCGAGCGAGAGGTCCGGCGGCGGCCTGCGGGGGACGCAGGCGCCGAGCGCGGCGACGAGCGCGGCCGGGAGGAGGGCGCGGGCGGTCCTTCGGCGCATGGGGGTCAGAAGAGGCGCTCGCGCCGGTCGAGCAGCTCGCGCGCCCGGCGCCGCGCCACCGCGTTCTCGGACGCGCGCGCGGGATCGCGCGAGGCGTCGAGCGCGAGCGCCTCGCCGAGCAGCGCGTCGAAGCGCACCGGGTCCTGCACCAGCACCGCCCAGGTCTCCGCCTCGGCGACGCGCGCGAGCCCGTCCTCGGGGGCGAGGGCCCGCGCCCGGTCGAAGTGCGCCCGCGACGCCGCGGCGCCGCCGCCCGCGGCGACGGGGAGCATCGCGCGCCACGCGCCGAGGGCGCGGTGGGGCCCGGCCGCGTCGATCCGCTCGTCGAGCTCCGCCGCGCGCGACATCATCGCGAGCGCAGCGTCCTTCACCGCGAGCACCGCCGCATACCCGGTGGCCTGCGCCGCACGCATCGTCCCCTGCGCGAGGAAGTAGAGCGGCTCGGCCCCCGCGGCGTCCACACGCGCTGCCGCCGCGGCGGGGTCCTCGCCGCGGTCGATCGCCTCCGCCCACCCGGGCGCGACGTGCCGGAGGGCCCGCTCGGCGGCGCGGGCGGAGGCCTCCCAGGCCTCGCGCGCGAATGCGGGCGTCGAGGCGGAGAGGGCGCGGAACGCCTCGGCCCGCGCGAGCCGGGCTTCGGCGGCGGGATCGCCGGGGCGCTGCGCGGCCGCCGTCCCGTACGCCCGCAGCGCGGCGTCGAGCCGGGCGACGTCGCTGCGATCGAACCAGGCGCGGTCGCCGTCGGCGAGGAGCGCCTCGATCCGCTGCGGGGCCTCGCGCGCGGCGGGCGCGGGCGCCGTGTCGGCCACGCGCCGGCACCCGGGCGCGGCCGCGCCCGCGAGGAGCGTGAGCAGGATCGCGAGGACTGAGCGCACCGTCGGGCTCACCTGGCGCGGCGTCTAGCGCCGCTTCTTCTTCCCCGCGGACTTCTTCGCGGGGCGCCGCGCCCGCGCGCGGGACGCGGCGGCGGGGCGGGCGGAGCGCTTCGCGGGGCGCGGCCGGACCTTCGGCCGCTGACGGGCGGCGGAGCGGCTGCGCGCCGCGGTCTTCGCGGGCTTCTTTGGCTTCGCCGCGGCGTGCGCGGGCGTCTTCGCGGGCAGGGCCGCCGGCCGCACGACCTGGCCGGGCGCCGGGGCCGGCCCCGGCTGCTTCGCCGGCGGCGGCACCACCGAGCGGGGCGGCGCGAGGGTGCGACTCACCGGCTGTGCGCGGGGCGGCATGGCACGGGAGAGCTTGGCGAGGCGCGCCTCCTCCTCCTCGCGCGTGACGACGAGCGGGCCCTGCGCCTGGCGCTGCCGGTTCTCGTCCTCGGCGCTGTAGTAGAGCTGGAACGTCGCGGAGCCCTTCACCACGAGCTCGCCGCGCTGGTTCTCGGCCCAGAGCTCGAGGTCGATGGCGTAGCGCCCGCCCTCCTCGAAGCGGCGCTCGATCACCCGGCCGCGGGCGGTGAGCACGTCGCCCGGCCACACGATCTTCACGAACCGGGCGGCAAACTTGCGGAGCCGCGCCCCTCGCACCCACTCGGTCGCGAGCTCGGCGAGGAACCCCATCGCGATCGTCCCGGGCGCGAGCGCGCTCGGAAAGCCGGCGTTCTTCGCGAGCGGCTCGTCGATGTAGAGCGGGTTCCAGTCCTGGGCAGCGGCGACGTAGCGCGCGATCTGCAGCCGGTCGACGGGCGGCTTGACGAGCGGGGGCAGCTCGTCCCCGACCTTCACCGCCTCGAAGTAGAGCTGCCGTGCGGTCAGCATCCCGGGTTCCCTTTCAGCGGCGGAGGATCAGCGTCGCCCGCGTGCGGAAGACCAGCTCGCCCTTGTCGTCCCGGCCCTCGTCCTCGAGGACGAGGACGTCCATCGGCCCGCTCGCGCCGGCCCGCTCCTGGACGTCCGCGACCTTGGAGCGGACGGTGATCCGGTCCCCGGCCACGATCGGCCGCGCGTACTCGAACGCCTGCTCGCCGTGCAGGATGTTGCGCGTGCCGAGGTCGAGCGAGTGGCGGAAGCGCTCGTTGGAGGCGAGCGCGAGCGCGAAGGTCGCCGGCGCGACGAGCGACGGGTAGCCCGCGGCGCGGGCCGCGGCCTCGTCCGTCGCGAGCAGGTTCGGATCGCCGAGCGCCTCCGCGAACCGCCGGATCGCGTTCTTCTCGATCTCGTGCAGCACGGGCTCGCCGATCCGTCCGATGAGGCTCCTGTCCAGCATCGCGCCTCTCCTAGCGCCCCGCGGGGAGATCGAGCACGCTCACGAGCCCCCGGAGCTCGACGAGCGCAGGTACCGCGTTCACCACGGCGCGGACGGTCGCTGCGTCGCCCGAGATCCCGCCCGGCACGAGCAGCCGCACCGGCGGGTCCGCGTCGAGCACGAGCTCGTCCCGCGGGTCGGCGGCGCCGATCGCCATCGTCAGCTCGAGCCGCACCGCCTCGCGGCCCTCGACGAAGACGCGGGCCTCGTGGTGCAGCCCCGCCACCTGGCCCTTCTCGACGCGGACGGGCCCGTCCGCGTCCTCCTCGGCGAGGAGCGGCGTGATCTCCTCGTCGATCTCGTACTCGTCGAGGCCGCAGCACGACTCCGCCGCCATCGCCGCGGACGCGGAGAGCCCGACGTGACCGACCTCGCCGCGCTCCACCGCGTCGTGGAACGCGTCCTCGGAGAGGCCGGCGCCGACCTTGCGCTGGAGCGCCCGGCGGCGCCGTGCGACGTCGACCACCCGCACCCCGTGCAGGTGGCGCACCGGGCCCGTCACCTGCGCGAGCATCGCGGGGAGCCGATCGAAGACGAAGCCGGGGTTCACGCCGGTGCCGAGCACCGCGACGTTCCGCTCGTGGCAGAGCCGGTCGAGCGCCCCGGCCTCCTCGGCGTGCTCGAGCCAGGGCCAGGCGAGCTCCTCGCAGGTCGAGACGACGTGAAGGCCGGCGCGTGCGGCTGCCTCGAGATCGGGCTGCACCTCGGCGAACAAGCTCCGCGTCGCCTGCAGGACCACGCCGCCCTGCGCCAGCGCCGCGACCTCGGCGAGGGACCGCGCGACGGTCACGTCGGCTGCCGCCTCTCCGAGCACCTCGGAGAGCGTCCTGCCCACGCGGGACGGATCGGGATCGACGGCCGCGACGACCCGGAAGTCCGGGCGCGCGAGCGCAGCCCGCGCGATCGCCTGCCCGATCTCGCCCAGGCCGAGCAACACGACGGGAATGCCGCCCTGGCTCACGCTCCGCTCCGGTGGAGCCACGATACCCCCGAACCGCCGGATCTCCGAAGGTTCACGGGCCCTTATATGTCATCGCTCGAACCGCTCACAAGAAAAGAAAGCCATCCGGGGTTCCGGTGACCCGTGCCGAACCCGGTGCCGGGCACCACCGACGCGGTGCGTCAAGATGGCGCGATTGTTGGCTTAGTACCTGATCGGCTCAGGAGCCGATCAGGCGATCCAGGTAATCGAACGCGGCCGGCTGGGACCAGTCCCGCGGACCTACCACGTACCCCACGAGCTTGCCGTTCCCGTCGACGATGTACGTCTCGGGGAACTTGATGTCCGGGCAGAAGCCGCGGGCCGCACAGTAGTACGCGCGCGCCGACCCGCCGCTCGCGTCGAGCGCGACGGTGACCCCTGCGGGCGGCCCGCCGAAGGGAGGCGCGGCGAAGTATTCCTTCACCGGATCCCAGGCCTCGTCGACGGAGACGGCGACCATCTTGAACTTGCCCGGGTGCTTCGACTCGAGCGCCTTCCCGAGCCGGACCATCGACGGCATCTCGTCCCGGCAGGGCGGGCACCAGGTCGCCCAGAAGTTCACGAAGACGACCTGGCCGCGAAATTGCGACAGCGAGATCCTCGAGCCGTCGAGGGCGGCGAGCTCGAACGGCGGGGCGGCGGCGGACGAGTGGTCCACCCCGAGCTCCTTCGCCGCGTCGGGGCGGAGCGGCTCGAGCTTCGGGCGCGTCAGGTAGACGTCGTACGCGAAGTACGAGACGGCGGCCAGCGTGGCGGCGACGGCGAGCCCGGTGAAGAGCTTCTCGTTCCGGTCCATGATCGCAAGCTTCTTACACGACCGGCCGGCTTGCCGCCACGGGGGCTCCGCGGGAGACTCCCGGGCGATGCGCGGCCTCATGGGCAGCTTCGGGGTCCTCCCGCTCGGCGATCTCGTCGACCTCCTCTCCCGGCGCAAGGCGACCGGAACGGTGACGTGCGAGCGAGGCACCGTCCGCAAGACCATCCAGCTGCGCGACGGGACGGCGGTCGGCGCCGCCTCGAACGACCCGCGCGAATTCCTCGGGCAGTTCCTCGTGAACTTCGGCCACCTCACGGAGGAGCAGCTCACCCAGGCGTTCCGCGTGCAGGAGGAGACGAAGGTCCGGCTCGGGAGGGTGCTCGTCCAGGTCGGCCTCGTCCCGCGCGAGACGCTCCGCGACGTCCTCGCGATCAAGATCCGCGAGACCCTCCTCGACGTCTTCCTGTGGGACTCGGGGGTCTTCTCCTTCGACGACGACGAGCCGCCCCGCCTCGACGACGACGACCCGTCGATCCCGCTCGCCGACATCGCGCGCGAGGCCGAGTTCCGCGCGACCGCCTGGAGCGCGTTCCGGGGCGAGTTCCCCTCCGGCGCCGCCGCGCTCGAGGTGGACGAGAAGAAGGTCCCGCCGAACCTCGGTTCGGGGACCGTCGACGGCCGCGTGCTCGCGCTCGCGCGCGACGGGCGGACCGTCGACGAGATCGGCCTCGCGCTCCACGCGACCGAGTTCCACCTCTACCAGCGGCTCTACGCCCTCGCCCGCCAGGGCATCCTCCGCGCCTCGGCGGCGGCGGTGACCGCGGCGACCGGGGCGGAGACGGTCCAGGCGGCCGACCTCGTCGACCGCGCCCGAGGGCTGCTCGCCGACGGGCGCGCCGGCGACGCCGAGCTCGTCGCCTCGAAGGCGGTCGAGCTCGCCCCCGCCTCGGGCGCGGCCCGCTCGCTCCTCTCCGAGGTCGAGCGCGTCCTCGCCGCGACGCTGCGCGCCGCGCTCGTGGACCCGCCCCGCACGCCCAAGCTGCGCGTCCCCATGGCGGAGATCGGGCGGCTCCGGCTCGCGCCGGCGGACAAGTACCTCCTCTCCCGCTGCGACGGGCGCCGGGACGTCCGGGCGCTCCTCGCGATCGCGCCGATGCGCGAGATCGACGTGTTGAAGGCGCTCCGCCGCTTCGCGGACGCCGAGCTCGTCGAGTTGCGCGCTGACTAGTCCTGCGAGATGTAGCTCGGAAGCGGCGACGCGAGGGCGTCCATCCGCTCCTGGTCGAAGCCGATGGGCTCGGCGACGTACGCCTCGAGCCGCCCCTCGAGCACCATGCGCGTGAGGAGCTGGTCCGCGGAGTAGGCGATCGGCGTGTTCGCGGCGACGAGCTTCCGCGCCGCCTCGCGCGTCACGGCGTACGCGTGCGCGCACATGTGCCGGCCCGCGCGCCGGAGGTTCGGAGAGAAGGGGTACGGGAGGAGCCGCCGCGCCTCGCCGGGGCGCCAGCGCGAGAGCCCGAGCGGCGCGAGCGCGACGTACGCCGCCTGCTTGAGGCGGGCGCCGGCGGTGACGACCTCGTTCATCGAGTAGCCGAGGTAGCAGAGCTCCCAGGTCGGCGGGAGCTGCCGGAGCGCCTCCGGGACCGCCGCGATCCCCGGCTCGCGCGGCACGACGTCGTCCTCGAACACGACGAGCCGCTCCCACCCGGCCGCGATCATCCGCTCGTACGCCGACCGGTGCGAGAGCGCCGCGCCGATCGCGCCGAGCCGCATGTCCTCGCGGAAGCGGTAGGCGGGCCGCGTGCGCCGCTCGTCGTAGGTCCCCTCCCGCACGAGCCGGTCGCGGTCGAGCTCCGCCTTGTCGACGGCGTCGAGCAGCTCATGGCGAAGCCCGGCGAGCCGCGCGGCGAGCCGCGCCCGCCGCTCGGTCGCGCGCCGGAGGCTCACGACCAGCATGCGGTCCGCCCAGCCGTTCAGGAACTCGAACGCCGCCGGGACGGCCAGGCTCGACGCGTCGGGCACGGTGGGCATCGGAGCGGCGGTCCGCCGTCAGCGCGCGGCGGTGCGGACCCCGTGGAGCTGGCGCGTCGCGAAGTAGGCCTCGAGCGCCTCCTTCGCGACCGTGGCGGCGCGCGCGTGCCAGAGCCGGTCGTTCACCACCACCGTCGCGATCGCGACCTCGGGCCGATCGGCCGGCGCGTAGCCCACGAACCAGGTGTAGTCGCGGTACGGGCGAGACTCGGCGAGCGAGCCGGTCTTCCCCGCGACCTCGACGCCGCGGAGCGAGCCGCCCGGGCGCCGGAACGCGCGGCGCGCCGTCCCGGACACGACCGTCACCCGCATCATCTCGGCGAGGCGCGCGGCGACCGCCTCCTCCACCACGCGGCGCGGCGCGGCCGGCGCGGGCGGCGCGGCGCCGTCCGCGTCCTCGACGAGCACCGGCGGCACGAGCACGCCGCCGTTCGCGACGATGGCGGCGAGGAGCGCGCCGTGGAGCGGCGAGAGGCGGACCTCGCCGAAGCCGGCGGCGGTGTTCGCGGCGGCGAAAGGGTCGTCCGGGATCGACGCGCGAGAGACCTCCACCGGCCGCGAGAACGGGATCGTCACGTTGAAGAGGAAGCGCTCCGCGGTCGAGCGGAGCGTCGCCGGATCGAGATCGCGGTCCGCGAGCTTCGCGAACACGACGTTGGTCGAGTGGCCGAAGGCGGAGGTGAGCGAGCTGCAGCGGCGGTCGCGCCGGGGATCGTCGCGGAGGAGCGTCGGCTGGAGACGGTGCTTCCCGCCGTGCCAGCAGACCTCGGCGTCGCTGGCGCCGCGCTCGAGCAGCGCGGCCGCGGTCACGATCTTGAACACGCTCGCGGCGGGCGCGCGGGCGGCGAGGGCGAAGTCCTTGCGGCCCGGCTCCGCCTGGGAGTGCTCGGCGAGCGCGAGGACGCGCCCGGTCCGCGGCTCGAGCAGGACGGTCGCGCCCCACGGGACGCGGTAGCCCTCGAGCGAGCGCACGAGGCGCTGCTGCAGCTGCGGGTCGATGGTGAGCGTCGCGCGGCGATCGCCGAGCCGCGCGACGTACCGGCCGAGGGCGGCATCGAGCCTGGGCTCGCCGATCGCGGCCGGCGCGGCCGGGGCCGACGGAGTCCGCTCGGGCGGAGTCGCGAGCGCGGCAGGAGCCACGGCCGGGACGGGGACGAGCGCCACCGCAGGCCCGATCGGCACCACGACGGCCTCGGGCGGGGCGGCCGGGGGCAGCTCGCCCGCGCCGGGCTCGTCCGCGCGGGGCATCACCGCGACGCCCGCGAGGAGGATCGCGGCGATCGGGACGAGGAGTGCGGGAGCTCGGCTCGGGTTCTTCATCGAGGCGCGGGGGGTCGGAGGCGAGTGTGCCCGAAGCCCGCCGCCCGGTCAAAATGGCGTGCCCCGCGGGAGCCGGTCAGGCTCTCCGCGGGGCAGGGGACCCTCCGCGCCGCCCGGATGGGCGCGCTACGCCCGGGCCCGAACGGCCCGAACGCGGCGCGTGCGCGCGGCCTTCCCCGAGCGAACGTGGACGCCGTTCCCGTTGCGCTTCGCCGGGCGCGCCCTCGCGCCCTTCGCCTTCGCCTTCGCCGCCGCCTCGCGGAGCGCGGCTTGCGCCGCCGCGAGCCGCGCGATGGGGAGCCGGAACGGCGAGCAGGAGACGTAGTCGAGCCCGATCTCGTGGCAGAAGACGACCGAGGAAGGGTCGCCGCCGTGCTCGCCGCAGATGCCGAGCTTCATCCCCGGCCGCGTCGCCCGGCCCGCCGCGACGGCGATCCTCATGAGGCCGCCCACGCCGTCGCGGTCGATCGAGACGAACGGGTCCACCGCGTAGATGTCCTTGTCGAGGTAGCTGCGGAGCACGGGCCCGGTGTCGTCGCGGGACAGGCCGAAGGTGGTCTGGGTGAGGTCGTTCGTGCCGAACGAGAAGAACTCGGCCGTCCGCGCGATCTCGCCCGCCGTGATCGCCCCGCGCGGCACCTCGATCATGGTGCCGACGAGGTAGCGCACCTTCTTCCCGCGCTCGGCGAAGACCTCCTCCGCCACCCGGCGCACCACCGTCGTCTGGTGATCGAGCTCCTTCCGCGTGCCGACGAGCGGGATCATCACCTCGGGCTCGACCTTCGCCCCCTGCTCGAGCGCGTCGATCGCCGCCTCGAAGATGGCGCGCGCCTGCATCTCCGTGATCTCCGGGTAGGAGATCCCGAGCCGGCAGCCGCGGTGCCCGAGCATCGGGTTCGACTCGGCGAGCTCGGCCACGCGCTCGCGGATCTTCTCGACGCTCCGCCCGGTCGCGCGGGCGAGCTCGGCGATCCCGGCGTCGTCATGGGGCAGGAACTCGTGGAGCGGCGGATCGAGGGTCCGGATCGTCACCGGCCGCCCCGCCATCGCGATGAAGAGCCCGCGGAAGTCCTCGCGCTGGAGCGGCAGGAGCTTCGCGAGCGCGCGCCGGCGGTCGGGCTCGGTCTCGGCGACGATCATCTCCCGCATCGGGCCGATCTTCTCCTCGCCGAAGAACATGTGCTCGGTGCGGCACAGCCCGATGCCCTGCGCGCCGAGCGCGACCGCGGTGGTCGCCTGGTCGGGCTGGTCCGCGTTCGCGCGCACCTTCAGCCGGCGCACCTGGTCGGCCCAGGACAGGAGCTTCGCGAACAGCTGGTACGTCGGCGCGTCCTTCGGGTCGCGGCTCCGCTCGACGACCACCTGCAGCACCTCGGAGGGCCTCGTCTCGAGCCGCCCCTCGATCACCTCGCCCGCGGTGCCGTCGATCGAGATCCACTCGCCCTCGGCGAAGGTGCGCTCGCCGGCGGGGGTGGACACGATCATGCGGCGCGCGTGGTAGTCGAACCGGAGCACCTCGCAGCCGACGATGGCGACCTTCCCCATCTGCCGGGCGACGAGCGCGGCGTGCGACGTCATCCCGCCGAAGGCGGTGAGGAAGCCCTCCGCGGCCGCCATCCCGCGGATGTCCTCGGGCGAGGTCTCGTGCCGCGCGAGCAGCACCGTCTCGCCGCGCGCGCGCCAGGCCTCCGCGTCCTCCGCGAAGAAGACGAGCCGGCCGCTCGCCGCGCCCGGGCCGGCGGGCAGCCCCTTCGCGAGGAGCTTGCCGCCCTTCACCGCAGCGGCCTTCCGCTCGGCGTCGAACACCGGGCGGAGGAGGTGGTTCAGCGCCTCCGGCTCGACGCGCAGGAGCGCCTCCTCCTTCGAGAGGAGCCTCGCCTCCGCCATCTCCACCGCGATCCGCACCGCGGCGAGCCCGGTCCGCTTCCCGGTGCGGGTCTGGAGGACGTAGAGCCGGCCGCGCTCGATCGTGAACTCGATGTCCTGCATCTCCCGATTGTGCCGCTCGAGCCGCGAGCGGACCTCGGAGAGCTGCCCCGCGATCTCGGGCCAGCGCGCCTCCAGCTCCGAGATCTTCTGGGGCGTGCGGGTGCCGGCGACGACGTCCTCGCCCTGCGCGTTCACGAGGAACTCGCCGTAGAACTCGTTCGCGCCGTTCGCGGGGTTCCGCGTGAACGCGACGCCGGTGCCGGAGTCGTCCCCCATGTTGCCGAAGACCATCGACTGGACCGTCACCGCGGTCCCCCACTCCGACGGGATCCCGTTCATCCTGCGGTAGGCGATGGCCCGGTCGTTGTCCCAGGAGCGGAACACCGCGGCGACCGACTCGCGCAGCTGCTCGGCCGGATCGTCTGGGAAGGCGACGCCCAGGCGGCGCCGGATCTCGGCCTTGAACTCGCCCACCAGCTCGCGGAGCGCGTCCACCGGGAGCTCCGAGTCGAAGCGGGCGCCGCGGGCGTGCTTCTTCGCGTCGAGGATGACCTCGAACGGATCGAGGTCCTCCTTGCGCTCGGGCTTCATCCCGAGGACCACGTCGCCGAACATCGCGACGAAGCGGCGGTAGCTGTCCCAGGCGAAGCGCGGGTTCCCGGAGCGCACCGCGAGCCCCTCGACGGTGGCGTCGTTCAGCCCGAGGTTCAGGACGGTGTCCATCATCCCCGGCATCGAGACGCGCGCGCCGGAGCGTACGGAGACGAGGAGCGGGTTCGAGGGGTCGCCGAAGCCCTTGCCGGTGAGCGCCTCGACCTTCTTCAGCGCGGCGCGCAGCTCGGCGTCGAGCCCCCGCGGCAGCTTCTTGCCGGCGCGGGAGAACTCAGCGCAGACGTCGGTCGTGATGGTGAAGCCGGGCGGGACGGGGATCCCGATGTTCGACATCTCGGCGAGGCCGGCACCCTTGCCGCCCAGCACGTCCTTCATGTCCTTGCTTCCCTCGGCCTTGCCGCCGCCGAAGGAGTAGATGCGCTTTGGCATCTCGTCCTCCCTTGCGTGGAGTCCAAACCTTCTGGTCTGCGGCGGAGTGCTCGCAGCCGGGGGACGTCTGTTTAGCAGAACCCCGCATGGGTTAGGAAGCGCGACGGGCTCGTGCGCCCGCCGCCTACACCCGCAGCGCCTCGAGCCGCGCCTCGTCCGGCTCCGGCGCGACCTCGTAGGTCTCGACGAGGTCGCCCTCGCGCCACTCGATCTCGACCGCGGGGAGATCCTTCCCCTTCCCGTAGCGCGCCACGATCCCCGCCGCGAGCCTGCGCTCCTCCCACGTCGGCGTGCCCTCGACGAGCGCGACGGGGCCGAGCACGCCGCGCGCCTCGAGCCGCGCGCGACCCTCGACGTGGTGCTCGAGGAGGGCGTTCTCGACCTCGGTGCGGCCCACGACGAGCTTCGCCCGCGGCGAGAGCCGGAAGTGACGCCCGGTGGAGAGGAGGATCACGTCCTCCTGCACGAGCCGCCGCGCCTCTCCCGCCGCCTCGCGGGAGTCGAGCACGTCGAAGAACTTCCGGGCGAAGCTCTCGTCGGTGAGGAAGCAGCAGCCGCCGGCCGGCTGCGGGAAGTCCGTCACGCCGAGCTCCCGCGCGAGCTCGAGCTGCCGCTGCCTCGAGCGACCGCTGATCGCCTCGAGCCGCTCGCGGTGGACGAGCCCCTCCTGCTCCGGGACGGTCGGCGGGAGGAGCTTCGCCGACAGCGGGCGCAGGAGCCGCCCGTCGAGCCCGCTCTCGCGCTCCACGATCCGGAGCGTGTCCCGGCGCTGGCTCTTCGGCCGCTGCCCGAGCACCTCACCCGTGAAGACGAAGTCGGCGCCCTCGGCGACCATGATCTCCTTCGCCTTCCGCATCATGAAGACGCGGCAGTCCACGCACGGGTTCGCGTTCGCGCCGTAGCCCCAGCGCGGGTGGACGAGCATGTCGAGGTACCCGGCGCCGGAGATGTCCACGTACTCGATGTCCACCTCGAGGTCGGCGGCGGCGCGGAGCGCCTCGTTCCGCGGGACGCTGCCGTCCGGGCGCCCGCCCTTCCGCCGCTGGGTCTCGGTCACGCAGAACCCGGTGTAGAAGTTCACCGCCTTCACCTCGATGCCCTGCCCGCGGATGAGCGCGAGCGCGAGCGTCGAGTCGAGCCCGCCCGAGATCATCGCGATCGCCTTGGCCTTGCGCGCCGTCACCTGGCCTTCCTCACGAAGCTCTTCCAGGCCGCGCCGTCGCGGAACGTCCCGAGGTGCTCGTTGCGCGTCGCCTTGCACCACATCGGCATGTCGAGCGCGATCCCCGGATCGGTCGCGATGACGAGGAGCACCGCCCCCCGCTCGAGCCCCTTCACCGCCTTCGCCGCCTCGACGATGGGGAACGGGCAGAGCCGCCCGGAGGTGTCGATCGTCCGCGCGGGGGAGGGCATGTCGGCCTGAGGCGTCACGCGCCTTCGTTTAGCCCCTCGCGGCGCGCGGAGCAACGCCGGGCGGTCCCCGAGGGCGCCTTGCCCGGACCGGGGGGCGAAGATACCCTCCGTCGAGCATGCGCCGTCCGCTCGCCCTCCTCGCCGTCCTGCTTCCGCTCGCCGCCCGTGCGGAGGCGCCAGCGCCCGCCACGCCCCCCGCGCAGGAGGGTGCCCTCGGCGGCGCGCCCACCGGCCTCACCGCGGGAGCGTCCCTCGCAGCGGGCGGGGAGCTCGGCCTCGACAGCGGCCGCGCGGGGGTGTTCGAGCTCGAGCTCGCGGTCGGCTACGACATCGGCGACCTCGGCCTTCGGCCGGAGCTCGCGGCGGCCTTCGGGCTCGCGCCCGACTCGAACGTGGCGATCCGGCCCGGCCTCCGGTTCGAGCTGCCCGCCCTCCCCGTCCAGCTGCGCGCCGCGCTCGACGCCTCGACGTCCCGCGGCGGCGACCTCCACTGGCGCTGGCTCCTCCTCGGCGCGGCCGCGGAGCTCCGGCTCACCGGGCTCTTCGGCCTCTTCGCCGAGGTGGACACGGGCGTGAAGCTCTCGTCGCGCGCGGGGCTGCCGCTGCTCGTGCGGACGGGCGCGTCGTTCCGGTTCTGATCAGAGGCCCCGTGGACTGACAAGTCCGAGGCGCGTCGCTCGCCTCTGGCCACCGTGGCCGCAGCGGGGCATCGCCTCCCACCTCGCTCGGCGGCGGCGTTCCTAGAAGGCGGCCGCCTCGACGAAGGCGCTCTCGGCGTAGATCGAGTTGACGAAGGTGAAGCCGAAGCGGCGATAGCCCTTCGACAGCACCAGCTCGTCATGCACGGGGCGGCCTCCGTCGTTCTCGACGATGATCACCTTCGGCCGGCACCCCTCGAAGTCGAACTCCTGCAGCAGGGCGTGATCCATGCCTTCGACGTCGATCGACACCAGGTCGGGCGCCTGGTCGGCGAAGTGCTCGGCCAGGATGGAGCGCAGGGTGCGCGTCGGGACGGTGAACGTCGAGACCTCGCCCTTTCCAAGCTGCGTCGCCACTCGGGCTTGCTCGGCCAGCACCGTGCTCCGACCCGGATCGAGCGACTTGTAGAAGGTGATTCGATCTCCGGCCTGCATGCCCGAGGTCACGACCGCGGCGCTGACGACGACGTCGCGCGGCCGATGCTGCTGGTACAGGCTCACGTAGCCCGGATCGGCCTCGACGAGGACCCCGGACCCGCCCGCTCTGTAGAACAGGTAGGTGTTGTTGTCGGCGATCGGGAAAGCCGCGCCGAGGT
>DASWCJ010000018.1:0-5498 GCA_036390155.1 Anaeromyxobacter sp. | reverse complement strand
CCTTCCTCCGACCTACGCCCACACGCGCGGTGCGAGATTCCTCCCCATGTCCCCCGCGAACGGTACAATCCCGCCTTCCCCTTCACCCGGAGACCGCCCATGCGTCGCCTCCCCCCGATCGCCCTCGCCGCCACTCTCGCGACCCTCGCCGGCTGCGTCTCGACCGGCACCTACGAGAAGAAGGAGAGCGAGGCGAAGCAGCTGCGCCAGAGCTGGGAGGACGAGAGCGCGAAGCGCGCCGTCTGCGAGTCGAGGATCGCGGACACCACGAAGCAGCTCGACGCGCTCACCGCCGACGCGAACGCGCTCCGCGACCAGATTCGCGCGAACGAGGGGACGCTCTCGCAGAAGGAGTCCGAGCTCCGCGCCTCGCGCGACAAGGGCGCCGAGTGCCAGGCGCTCGTGGACGAGCTCTCGAAGTCGAAGAAGAAGCTCGAGGCGGCCAAGGCCGAGCTCGAGAAGAAGAGCGGCGAGTACGAGCAGCTCGCCGGCGCGCTGCGCGGCGAGATCGACGCGGGCCGGGTCGAGCTGACCGAGCTCCGCGGCCGCACGAGCGTGAAGATGAAGGACAAGATCCTCTTCGCGTCCGGCTCGGCCACGATCGGCGCCGAAGGCAAGGTGGCGCTCCGCAAGGTCGCCGACGCGCTCCGCCTCCTGCAGGGCAAGCTCGTGCGCGTCGAGGGGCACACCGACAACCTCCCGACGAACCCGGGCGGCGCGTTCCCGACGAACTGGGAGCTCTCGACCGCGCGCGCGCTGGCGGTCCTCCGGTTCATGCAGGAGTCCGGCGTCGATCCGACCCGCCTCTCCGCCGCCGGCTTCGGCGAGTTCCAGCCGATCTCCGCGAACGACTCGACGGAGGGGCGCAGCCTCAACCGCCGGATCGAGATCATCCTCGTGCCGCTCGAGGGCGCCGCCGCGATCCCGGCGCCCAAGGTGCCGGCCCCGGCGGCGAAGCCGGCGACGAAGACCTAGGCTTTCCCGATCGCGGCGGGGAGCGCGGTCGAGGACCTCGACCTCACCTCGCCCCCGCTCCCGCCTGGATCCGGAAGATCTCCGCGAGCACGCCGCCCGCGGTGTGCGCTCCGCCCACGCCCACGCCCTGCACGACGAGCGGCCGCTCGGCGTGCCGGGTCGTCGTGAAGGCGACGAAGGCCTCGACGCCGACGAGCCCCGCCGCGGGGTGACCGCGGCCGACGGCCCGCGGGCCCACCGAGACCTCGACGCGCCCCTCGGACCCGACCGCGATCCGCGCGAGGTAGCGCGGCACGTCCCCCTGCTCACCGAGCCGACGCACCTCGGCGGCGACCGCCGCGTCCTCTCGGCGCAGGGCCGCGATGAGGTCGTCGGCGCTCCCCGGCGCGAGCAGGTCGGCCCGGACGAACGGCTCCACCTTCACGTCGTCGAGCGACAGGTTCGCGCCGATCTCGCGCGAGAGGATGAGCGCCTTGCGGGCGGTGTCGCGGCCCGACAGGTCGTCCCGCGGATCGGCCTCGCAGTAGCCGAGCCCCATCGCCCAGCGGGTCGCGAGCGAGAGCGGGAACCCGCGGACCACCTCCGAGCAGAGGAACCCGAGCGTCCCCGAGAGCGACCCCTCGACGAGCTTCACGCGGTCGCCCGAGCGCTGCAGGCGCCGGAGCGTCCCGATCACCGGGAGGCTCGCGCCGACCGCGGAGTCGTAGTGGTAGTGGGCGTGGGCGTGCCGCCGCGCCTGCCGGAGCTGGTCGAGCCGGCGCGGGTCGATCGAGAGCGGGCGCTTGTTCGACGAGACGACGTGGATGCCCCGGCGGAACGCCTGCTCGTAGACGTCCTCCATCCCGTCGGCGGCGGTGAGGTCGACGAGCACCGGGCGCGGCAGGCCGGCGAGCCGGTCGAGGAACGGCGGCGCGCTCGCCGCGGCGAACGGGCCCGACTCGGGCGCGCGGGCGAGCGCCTCGCGCCACCGCGCGAGGTCGATCCCGTCCTCGTCGAAGGCGGTGCCGCGCCGGTCGGCGAGCCCGACCACCCGCACCACGGTGTCGTAGTCGCGCTCGAGCTCGGTCTTCTGCGCGCCGATCTGCTCGAGCAGCTCCGAGCCGACCTTCCCCTTCCCGAGGACGAGGAGAGAGACGCCCTGCTCCGCGTAGACGCGGTCGATCGCCGCCTCGCCGGCCGTGGAGGTCGCCACCGCCGCCCGCGCGTCGCGTCCGCGCGCGGGCCGCGCGCGCCCGCGGAAGTCGCAGATCATGTCGTCGAGGCGGTCGACGTCGATGAGGAAGGCGTCGTGGCCGTGCGGCGAGTCCATCACCGCGAGCCGCGCGGCGGGCGCGAGCGTCGCCACCTCCCGCTGCTCCCAGGGCCAGTAGAGGACGTCCGAGTCGATCGACACGACGAGCGTCGGCTGCCGAAGCGAGCGGAGCACCTGCTCGAAGTCGCCGCGGCCGCGCGACACGTCGTGCGTGTCCATCGCCCGGGTGAGCGCGACGTAGGTCGCGGGGTCGAAGCGGTCGACGAGCTGCTGGCCCTGGTAGCGGAGGTAGCTCTCGATCGCGTACAGGTCCTCGGTCTGCGCGCGCCGCCCGAACCGCATCTCGAACGACGGCTGGCTCCGGTACGAGAGCATCGCCATCATCCGCGCGACGGAGAGGCCGGCGGCGGGCGGATCGGCGGCGTCGTACCGCCCGTCTTGCCAGCGCGGGTCGGCGTAGATCGCCTGGCGCTGCGCCTCGGAGAGCCCGATGCACCAGGCGGAGTGGCGCGCGGTCGACGCGATGAAGACCGCCGACTCGACGAGCTCCGGGTAGAGGAGCGCCCACTCCAGCACCTGCATGCCGCCGAGGGAGCCCCCGACGACCATCCGGACCTTCTTCACGCCCAGCGCGTCCACGAGGCGGCGCTGGACCCGGATCATGTCGCGGATCGTGATCGCCGGGAAGGTGCCATGCCACGGCTTGCCGGTCGTCGGATCGATCTCCGCCGGTCCGGTGGTGCCGTAGCAGCTCCCGAGGATGTTGGAGCAGACGACGAAGTCCCGCTCCGGATCGAGGGAGCGGCCCGGCCCGAAGAGCCGGGTCCACCAGAGGTCCGCGTCGGCGGAGCCGGTGAGCGCGTGACAGACGACGACTGCGTTCGCGCCGTCCGGTGCGAGCGTGCCCCACGTGCGGTACGCGATGCGCAGCCCGGGGAGCCGCCCGCCCAGCTCGAGAGCGTGCTCGCCCGGGAGCTCCAGCACGCGGGTCTCGGGCGAGACGAACGCCGCGCGCCCGGCGCCCGGCGCGGAACGACCCCCGCTCCCGTCGCTCGACTCCATGGAGCGCGGAAGGTATCGGCGGGGGCCCGCCCGGTCAACTTGTACGGGGTGACACGCGCTCCGCCTTCGCGGAGCGCGTGCCCCCCCGAGCCCCCCGCTCGCTACGGGGCAGGCTCATCCGCCTGCCCCTGCGCTTGCACCGTTGCGCGGGGGCGACACGCATTCCGCCTTCGCGGAGCGCGAGCCCCCCGAGCCGCCGCTCGCGACGGGGCAGCTCATCCGCTGCCCCGCGCTTGCACCGTTGCGCGTCAGCGCGAGCTGCTGGAGCGCCGCGAGGAGCGGCGCACGCCCGAGCGCGACTTCGAGCGCGAGGACCCGCGCTTGGCCGCACCGCCGCGCCGTCCGGCGCTCCGAGACGCATTGCGCGAGCGGCTGCGCCCGCCCTTGCGTCCGATCTCCGAGTAGAACTCCGGCCCGCGATTGCGGAGGGTGGCGTTGCCGCCCTTGCGCCCCGCCGCGCTCCGTCCGCCGCGGCCGGCGACGCGCGACGCGCGCCCGACCTTCCGGCTCGTCTTCTTGGCCATGCTTTGCGATCTCCCGAGCGCGACCGTGCGCTCGCCTGGGTTCGCGCGAAGCGTGCTCACGCCCGGTCTCACCCGCAAGCGCCGCCGGCCTCCCGAAGCTCCACCGATCCCGAGGCGGGTGCAGAGGAGGTCCGCGAGGCCCTCCGCGTCGTCGGGATCGAAGACCGGGAGCGCGCGCGGCGGGACCTCGTCCGTGACGACGGCGAGGACGCGCCGGTCGCGAAGGCACAGGAAGTCGCGCGAGACGGCCCGGCGGTGCACCTCGACGCGCGGCACCGCCTCGCGCCTGAACCCCTCCGCCAGCACGAGATCGACGGCCGGCAGCGTCCGCGCGAGCGCGCGGAGGCCGCCCGCGGGTGGGCCGAACCAAGCCATGCCGCTCGGCCCCTCGATCGCCGCCGCGAGCGCGCCGGCGCGCCGGAACACGTCGGTGTCCTTGCCGGGGCGGTCGAACGGGTGGTCGTGGCGGGTGTGCTTCAGGACGGCGACGGTGACGCCGCGGCGCGCGAGGGCCGGGATGAGGCGAGCGAGGAGCCGCGTCTTCCCCGCGCCGCTCGCCCCCGAGACGGCGAGGATGGGCGCCCGCCGCGCCGTCACGCGCCACCGCCCGGGGCCGCCGGGGGGGCGTCGTCGTCGAGGAGCCACGCGAAGACCTCCGCGCCCGCGGGGAGGGACCCGGTGTCGGCCGGGAGGACGACGAGCGCGTCCGCGAGGGCGGGGCCGCGGACCTGGGCCGCGTCGCGCCCGACGGGCCTCACCGCGAGGCCGTCGAGGCGCGCCCAGAGGAGCCGCGCGCGCCCCGCGCGCCCGTCCACCGCCTCGGCGAGCGGGAGCCGCACCGACGGGCGCTCGCGCTGCGCCGCGCCGGCGAGGTGCCGCAACGCCGGGCGCACGAAGACCTCGAACGCGGCGAGGCACGCCGACGGGCTCCCCGGCAGGCCGAACACCGGCTTCCCGCCCGCGAGCGCGAACAGGAACGGCTTGCCGGGCTTCATCGGCACGCCGTGGACGCGGACGTCCGCGCCGAGCGCGCCGACCGCGGCGGGGACGAGGTCCCGCTCGCCGACGGACACCCCGCCCACCGTGAGGACCGCATCGGCCGCGGCGAGCGCGGCCGAGAGCGCGCGCCCCACCGACTCGGGCGAGTCGCCGGCGGCGCTCCGCTGCGGCGAGGCGCCGAGCGCGGCGACGAGGCCCGCGAGCGCGACCCCGTTCGAGTCCGGGGTCCGGCCGGAGACGATCTCGTCGCCGGTGGAGACGATCGCGACGCGCGGCACGCGTCGAACCGACACGCGCTCGACGCCGACAGCGGCGAGGAGCGCCGCCTGTCGCGCGCCGAGCCGCGCCCCCGCCTCGAGCGCGACGCCGCCGCGCGCGACGTCCTCGCCCGCGCGGCGGACGTTCTCGCCCGGGCGGGCCGGTCCCGTGAACCGGACCCGGGCTCCCTCGAGGTGCGTCGCCTCCTGCCGAACCACCGCGTCCGCGCCCGGCGGGACCGTCGCGCCGGTGAAGATCCGCGCCGCCTGCCCCGGCGGAAGCGGCGCGGGCGCGGCGCCCGCGTAGATCGTCGCGACGACCTCGAGCGCGCACGGCGCGGCGACGTCGGCTGCCCGCACCGCGTACCCGTCCATCGCCGAGCACGTGTGCGGCGGCGCATCGACGCGCGCGAGCGCCGGGGCGGCGAG
>DASWCJ010000017.1:0-5331 GCA_036390155.1 Anaeromyxobacter sp. | reverse complement strand
GAGATCGTCACCGCGGCGCTGCAGGAGGACGTGCAGGGGGTCGCGGTCAGCTCCTACCAGGGAGGCCACCTCGAGTTCTTCAAGTACATGATGGACTCGCTCCGCGCCCGCGGCGGCGCGGAGATCCAGGTGTTCGGCGGCGGGGGCGGCGTGGTCGTGCCGGCCGAGATCCAGGAGCTCGAGGCCTACGGCGTCGCGCGGATCTACAGCCCGGAAGACGGCCAGCGGATGGGCCTCCACGGGATGATCGGCGAGATCGTAAAGCGCTGCGACGTGGACCTCGGCGCGAAGGCGCCGAAGGGGCTCGCCGACCTCGAGGGGCACGGCGACGCCGCGTGGCGCGCGCTCTCACGGCTCGTCACCGCGCTCGAGAACGGCAGCGCCGACCCGAAGGTCGTGATGGCGCTCCGCTCGTCCCCGCACTTCCTTCGCCCCGCGGAGCGGGGCTGGGGAGGGGGCGCCCAGGCGCCGGCGCGGCGCGTGCCGGTGCTGGGCGTCACCGGGACCGGCGGCGCAGGGAAGTCGAGCCTCACCGACGAGCTGGTGCGCCGGCTCCGGCTCGACCAGGAGGACGCGCTCCGGATCGCGGTGATCTCGATCGACCCCTCGCGCCGGAAGAGCGGCGGCGCGCTACTCGGCGACCGGATCCGCATGAACGCGATCGGCCCGTGGTCGAAGGGGCCGCGCGTCTGGTTCCGCAGCCTCGCGACCCGCGACACCGGGCACGAGGTGAGCCGGGCGCTCCCGGACGTCGTCGCCGCCGCGAAGGCGGCCGGGTTCGACCTCGTCGTCGTGGAGACGCCCGGCATCGGTCAAGGCGACGCCGCGATCGTGCCGCTCGTGGACCTCCCGCTCTACGTGATGACGCCCGAGTACGGCGCGCCGAGCCAGCTCGAGAAGATCGACATGCTCGACTTCGCCCAGTTCGTGGCGATCAACAAGTTCGACCGGCGCGGCGCGGCCGACGCGCTCCGCGACGTCACCAAGCAGGTGCAGCGGAACCGGGGCGCGTTCGACCGGCCGGCGGAGTCGATGCCGGTCTTCGGGACCATTGCGAGCCGGTTCAACGACGACGGCGTGACCGCCCTCTACCAGGCGCTGAAGCCGCGCCTGCGCGAGCTCGGGCTGCGGCTCGAGGGCGGTCGCCTGCCCGAGCCGGCGACCCGACACTCGACGAGCCAGGCGGCGGTGGTCCCCGCGGCGCGGAGCCGGTACCTCGCCGACATCTCCGAGGCGGTCCGCGGCTACCGGCGCGAGGCCGAGGCGCAGGCGGCGATCGCGCGCGAGGCGCAGCAGCTCCGGGCGGCGCAGCGGATGGCGGGAGGCGAGCCGGCGGTCGCCGACACGCTCGACGCGCTGGCGCGGACCCGCGAGGAGCGGCTCGCGCCAGCGTCGCGCGAGTTCCTCGCCTGCTGGCCGGAGCTCCAGAAGACCTACGCGGGGGACGAGCACGTCACCCGGAGCCGCGATCGCGAGATCCGCACGCAGCTCGTCCACGTCACCCTCTCCGGCTCGAAGATCCGCAAGGTCGCCCTGCCGCGATGGGAGGACCACGGCGAGATCCTGCGCTGGCTCCTCCTCGAGAACGTGCCGGGCGCCTTCCCGTTCACTGCCGGCACCTTCCCGTTCAAGCGCGAGAACGAGGACCCGACCCGGATGTTCGCGGGTGAGGGCGACGCGTTCCGCACGAACCGGCGGTTCAAGCTCGTGTCGGAGGGGATGCCCGCGAAGCGGCTCTCCACCGCGTTCGACTCGGTGACGCTCTACGGGCAGGACCCCGACCCGCGGCCGGACATCTACGGGAAGGTCGGGAACTCGGGCGTCTCCATCGCGACGCTCGAGGACCTCGAGATCCTCTACTCGGGCTTCGACCTGTGCGATCCGGCCACCTCCGTGTCGATGACGATCAACGGGCCGGCGCCGACGATCCTCGCGATGTTCATGAACGCCGCCATCGATCAGCAGCTCGAGCGGTTCTCGGCCGAGAAGGGGCGCGCGCCCACGGCTGCGGAGGCGGCGGAGGTCCGGGCCTGCGCGCTCCAGACGGTCCGGGGCACGGTCCAGGCCGACATCCTGAAGGAGGACCAGGGGCAGAACACCTGCATCTTCTCGACCGACTTCAGCCTGAAGGTGATGGGCGACGTCGCCGAGTACTTCGTGAAGCACAAGGTGCGCAACTTCTACTCGGTGTCGATCAGCGGGTACCACATCGCCGAGGCGGGGGCGAACCCGATCTCCCAGCTCGCCTTCACGCTCGCGAACGGCTTCACCTACGTCGAGGCGTACCTCGCGCGCGGGATGAAGATCGACGATTTCGCGCCGAACCTCTCCTTCTTCTTCTCGAACGGGATGGACCCCGAGTACACGGTCATCGGGCGCGTGGCGCGACGCATCTGGTCCATCGCGATGCGCGACCGCTACGGCGCGAACGAGCGGGGCCAGAAGCTCAAGTACCACATCCAGACATCGGGCCGGTCCCTGCACGCGCAGGAGATCGCCTTCAACGACATCCGCACCACGCTCCAGGCGCTCATCGCGATCTACGACAACTGCAACTCGCTCCACACCAACGCGTACGACGAGGCGATCACCACGCCCACCGACGAGTCGGTCCGGCGCGCGATGGCGATCCAGCTCGTCATCAACCGCGAGTGGGGGCTCGCGAAGACCGAGAACCCGAACCAGGGGGCGTTCGTCATCGACGAGCTCACCGACCTCGTCGAGGAGGCGGTGCTCGTCGAGTTCGACCGGATCGCGGACCGGGGCGGCGTGCTCGGCGCGATGGAGACCGGGTACCAGCGCAGCCGGATCCAGGAGGAGAGCATGCACTACGAGATGCTCAAGCACTCCGGCGAGTACCCGATCATCGGCGTGAACACGTTCCGGAACCCGCACGGCGATCCGGTGCCGGACCACATCGAGCTGGCGCGGTCGACGGAGGAGGAGAAGTCCTCGCAGCTCGCGCGGCTCCAGGACTTCCACGCGCGGCACGCCGACGACGCGCCGCTCCAGCTCCGCCGGCTCAAGCAGGCGGTCATCGAGAACCGGAACGTCTTCGACGTCCTGATGGACGCCGTGCGGGCCTGCTCGCTCGGCCAGATCACCACCGCGCTGTTCGAGGTGGGCGGGCAGTACCGGCGCAACATGTAGCGGGGGCGCCCCCGCGGGAGAGAGGCCATGAGGGACTACGTCGCCCCGCTGCGAGAGATGATGTTCGTGCTGCGCGAGATCGCGCCGCTCGAGAAGGTGAACGAGCTGCCCGGCTGCGCCGACGTGAACCTGGAGGTCGCCGAGGCGATCCTCAAGGAGGCGGGGAAGCTCGCCGGGGGCGTCCTCTCGCCCCTCAACCCGAAGGGCGACAAGGAAGGGGCGAAGCTCGTCGACGGCGTCGTCCGGACCGCGGGCGGGTGGAAGGACGCCTACCGCCAGTTCGTGGACGGCGGCTGGAACGCGCTGTCCTGCGGCCCCGAGTACGGCGGCCAGGGCGCCCCGCGGCTCGTCTCGGCGCTCGTGGACGAGATGTGGAACGCGGCGAACGTCGCGTTCGCGCTCTGCCCGATGCTGACCCGCGGCGCGATCGAGGCGATCGAGCTCGAGGCGTCGAAGGGACTCAAGGAGACGTACCTCCCGAAGCTCACGAGCGGCGAGTGGACCGGCACGATGGTGCTCACCGAGCCGCAGGCGGGGTCGGACCTCTCGGCGGTGCGGACGCGCGCCGTGAGGCAGAAGGACGGCAGCTACAAGCTGCAGGGGCAGAAGATCTTCATCACCTACGGCGACCACGACCTCGCCGAGAACGTCATCCACCTCGTCCTCGCCCGGACGCCGGACGCGCCGGAGGGGGTGAAGGGGATCTCCCTCTTCATCGTCCCGAAGGTCCTCGCCGACGGGCGGCGGAACGACGTGGTGGCCACCGCCCTCGAGCACAAGCTCGGCATCCACGCGAGCCCCACCGCCGTGCTCGAGTTCGGGGACCAGGGCGGCGCCACCGGCTGGCTCGTCGGCGAGGAGAACCACGGCCTCGAGTACATGTTCATCACGATGAACGCCGCCCGATACGTGGTCGGGCTCGAGGGGGTCGGGATCTCGGAGCGCGCCTACCAGGCCGCGCGCGACTACGCGAAGGAGCGGCTCCAGGGGACGGAGCTCGGCACGAAGAGCAAGGAGAAGGCCCCGATCCTCAAGCACCCGGACGTCCGGCGGATGCTGCTCCAGATGAAGTCCCGGATCGAGGCGATGCGCGCGGTCGCGGCGGTGACCGCGATGCAGATGGACTTCGCCCGCGCCCACCCGGACGAGGCAGAGCGCGCGAAGGCGCAGGCGTTCGTGGAGCTGATGATCCCGATCGTGAAGGCCTGGTCCACCGACAACGCGAACGAGATCGCGTCGCTCGGCATCCAGGTGCACGGCGGCATGGGGTTCATCGAGGAGGCGGGCGCGGCGCAGTACTACCGGGACGCCCGGATCATGGCGATCTACGAGGGCACGAACGGCATCCAGGCGGCGGACCTCGTCGGGCGCAAGGTGGCGCGCGACCAGGGCGCGACGATCGGCGCGGTCGTGGCGGAGATGCGCGAGGTGGTCGGGCAGCTCGAGGGGACGAAGAGCGAGCCGCTCTCGGCGGTCGCGGCGCGGCTGCGCGACGGGGTGGCGGCGCTCGAGCAGGCGGTGCAGTGGATCGTGCAGAGCTACGGGACCGAGCCGAGGAAGGCGGCGGCCTCGGCGGTGCCGTTCCTCGAGCTCTTCGGCACGGTCGCGGGCGGTTGGCAGTCGGCCCGCGGCGCCCTCGCGGCGCACCGGCTGCTCGCGGCGGGCGCGTCCGGCGCCGACGCCTCGTTCTACCAGGGGAAGATCGGGACCGCGCGGTTCTACGCGGACCACGTGCTCGTGCGCGCGCAGGGGCTCGCGCGGACCGTGGTCGCCGGCGCGGAGGGCACGCTCGCCCTCTCCGACGAGCAGTTCTAGCGGCAATTCCCCGTTCACTTCGCGGTGCCGGCCTCTCGAGGTCGCTCGGACCGAACGCCGCCGAGGCGGGCCGGGGAAGGCGCCGTCCTCCTGCGCCGCCGCCAGAGTCGCGACCGGCGCCGACGGACGGAAGGACCCCGAAGCGCAGATGCCGGCGCACGCCCGGGCGCGCCAGCGGCCCACGGCACCGGAACCGGACTGCGACCGGCACGGCGTAACCAGTGAGGGCGCCACCGAGGACGAGCGGGTCTGGCGTGTGCCGCTGTCACGCCGCGTGCACGCCGGCTCCGTCGAACGGAGCGGTCCGACCGCAGCGACGGCGGCGTGCTCGTCGGAGACGCCTCCCCCGCCCTTGGGTGGCGGCTG
>DASWCJ010000016.1:0-2156 GCA_036390155.1 Anaeromyxobacter sp. | reverse complement strand
CTCCACCGCGTCCTCGACGCGCGGGGGCTCGGCTTCTTCGTCAAGCCCGGCCGCGCTCGCGCCGCCCCGCACCTCGACAGCCGCCGCATCGCCTGGGTGGTCGAGGTGGCGCGCCGCCAGGTCCGCGGGCGCCACCGCGATCCCGACGCCGTCTCGCGCACCCGTCGCGTCGTCCGCCGCGAGCTCATCCGCCGCGTCGCGGAGCGGATGCTGCAAGCGGGGCTGTAGCGGCGGGCACCCCTACGGCCGCCCGCTCACCTTCGTCACGTAGCGGAGCCGGAGGTCATCGAGGAGGTTGTCGAGGAACTTCGCCTCCTCCGCGGTGAGGTTCCCCTTCGTCTTCTCCTGCAGCATCCCGAGCAGGTCGATGGTCTGCTTGGCGAGCACGAGATCCGGCGGCATGTCCCCGCCCTCCGGGTGCGGCACGTCGCCGAGATGGATGAAGGCGGACGAGCCCAGCGAGAGGCAGAACGTGTAGAAGTCGATCGGCGCCGCCGTCTTCCTGTCGTCGCTCATCTGGTCCCCTCCCGCTGCGCCCCTAGTCGAGATCGAAGGCGATCCGCTCCGCTGCATATCCGCGCTGCACGAGGAGCACCAGCTGTCCGGAGCGGCGCGCCCTTCCGGCCAGCTTGCGGAACTCCGCGACGCTCGACACCTCGCGAGAGTTCACCTCGCGGATCACGTCGCCCGTCGCCATGCCCACCCGCGCCGCGGGGCTGCCGCGGCGGATCCCCTTCGCCACCACGTAACGATCGGCGCCGGCGCGCGCCTCACCGACCTGGATCCCGGTCCGGCGCGTCACGAGCTCCTCGACCCGCGCCGGCGACAGCTCGACCGCCCGCAGCGCGAGCTCGAGCCGGTCCTTGCCGCGTAGCACCTCCACCCGCGCTCCCCCGCCGATGGGAAGATCGCGGACGCGGAAGCGGTACTCCTCGGCGCTCTCCACCGGCTGCCCCTCCACCGACTCGACCACGTCGCCGCGGCGGAAGCCGGCCTGCGCCGCCGGGGAGCCCGGCTCGACCGACGCCACCTGCACCCCGCGCGGCCCCTTTCTGGGCGCGCCGTCGCTCTCGGGGGCGAGGTCCTGCACGTCGAGCCCGGTGTAGCCCTCGCGCACCTCGCCGTGCCGGATGAGGTCCTCGGCGACGCGCCGCGCGCGGTCGATGGGGATCGCGAAGCCGATGCCGGCGCTTCGCTCGCCCAGGATGGCCGTGTTCACGCCGATGAGCTGGCCCTCGAGGTTGAGGAGCGGCCCGCCCGAGTTGCCCGGGTTGATGGAGGCGTCCGTCTGGATGAAGTCGAAGAGCGTGCGGTCGCCCGCCTTGAAGTTCCGGTGCACCGCCGAGACGACGCCGGTGGTGACGGTGTTGGCGAGGCCGAACGGGTTGCCGATGGCGATGACCGTCTCGCCGATCATGAGGTCGTCGGACCGGCCGGGCGGCGCGAACGGCATGCGCTCCTTCGTGTCGAGCTTCAGCACCGCCAGATCGGAGGACGGATCGGTGCCCACCACCTTGGCCGAGAGCTCGCGCCCGTCGACGAGCTGCACGCGGAAGCGCGCGCCGCGCTCCACCACGTGGTTGTTGGTGAGGACGTAACCCTCCGGCGAGACGACCACCCCCGAGCCGAGGGAGGTGACCTGGTAGCCGCGACGGTAGCGCGGCCGCTCGAAGAGATCCCCGAGCAGGTCGGCCATCGAGTCGCCGCCGCGTGCCGAGGGGACCCGGATGCGGACCAGCTCCTCGGCCGCGACGTTCACCACCGCCGCGCGTACGTGCTCCACCGCCGAGACCACCGGCGTGCGCCGATCGGCGAGGTGGGTGGGCGGCGAGGGAGGGAGGACGGGCGCCGCGAGGACCCGCGGCGCAGGTGGAGCGGCGACGAGGAGGAGGGCGAGCGAACCCGCCCGGAGGCGGCTCGCCATCGATCAGCTCCCCCGCGGCCCCTCGTTACCGGGGCCAGGGGACGACGGCGCGGCGGCCTGAGGCGCCACCTCGTCCAGCTCCCCTTCGTCATCATCGAGATCGTCGAGGTCGTCGTCGTCGAGGTCCGACTCGACCGGGACCGCCTGCGCCGCCAGGTCGGGGAGCCCCTTGAGATGCTTCTCCCACTCCTTCTCGTCGAGGCGGCCCTTCTTGATGTAGCCCTGCGCGACG
>DASWCJ010000015.1:0-13693 GCA_036390155.1 Anaeromyxobacter sp. | reverse complement strand
CTTGGACCTGGACTTGGACCTGGTCCTGGACTTGGACCTCGAATTCGACTCGCTGCACTCCGGTCTAGGACGAGGTCCAGGTCGAGGTCGAGGACCAGGACGAGGTCCACGTCCACGTCCACGTCCACGACCACGTCCACGACCACGTCCACGCCCAAGACCAGGATCCGGTTCCCGAGCCCGATCAGGGGTGCGATATCGACCCACCCGCAGTCGATCCACCGCGTTGCGCACGCGATCGCTGAACACCCTGTCAGTCGTGCGTTCGCGGTGCCCGGCACCGCGGTTGACATCCCCCGCCGATCTCCGTAGATCCGAACCCTGCGGTGGGAAAAAGTGGCATTTAGCGGATCCAGGCGGGAAGATCGACCAACCGGTGTTCTTCGGTACCTTCAACCACGCGATCGACGCGAAAGGGCGGACGAGCCTCCCCGCGAAGTTCCGCGAGGCGCTCGCCTCCGCGGGCGAGCCGCGCATCGTGCTCATGCAGTACCCGCACTGGCGCGCGCTCGCGGCCCTGCCGCAGTCGGTCTGGAGCGAGCTGACGAAGAAGGTCATGTCCGCCTCGCCCCTCGACGCGCGCTTCCAGCGGAACGTCCTGCGCTACGTCTCGACCGCGCACGAGGTGGACCTCGACCCGCACGGCCGCGTCCTCGTCCCGCCGGCGCTCCGCGAGTTCGCGGCCCTGCAGCGCGAGGTGGTCTGGGTCGGGATGGGTCCCATCATCCACCTGTACGACAAGGCGCTCTATGCGGAGCAGATGGCCGCGGAGCTCCCGCAGGAAGAGAAGCTCGACCTGTTCGTTTCCGGAAAGGCGTGAGCGAGTTCGTCCATGAGCCCGTGCTCGGCACAGAGATCGTGGAAGCGCTGCGTCCGACACCGGGCAAGCTCCTGCTCGACGGCACGCTCGGGGCGGGCGGCCACTCCCTCCTCCTGCTCGAGGGAGGCGCGCGCGTGATCGGGATCGACAAGGACCCGCGCGCCCTCGCGGCGGCCCGCGCCCGGCTCGCCCGCTTCGGCGAGGCGTTCCGGGCGGTGCGCGCCGACTTCCGCGACGCGAAGAACGTGCTCGACGCCCTCGGACTGTCGGCGGTGGACGGCGCGCTCGTCGACCTCGGCGTCTCCTCCCCGCAGCTCGACGCGCCGGAGCGCGGCTTCTCCTTCTCGCGCCCCGGCCCCCTCGACATGCGGATGGCGAGCGAGGGCGAGCCGCTCGCCGATCTCCTCCGCCGCATCGACGAGCGCGAGCTCGCGCGGATCCTCCGCGAGTACGGCGAGGAGCCGTTCGCGCGCCCGATCGCGCGCGCGGTGAAGCGCGCCGTCGACGCGGGCGAGCCGCTCGACACCGCCGGCCTCGCCAAGCTCGTCGCCGGGGCGATCCCGCGGAAGGCGTGGCCCCGGAAGATCCACCCGGCGACCCGCACCTTCCAGGCGCTCCGCATCGCGGTGAACGACGAGCTGGGCGCGCTCGCGAGCTGGCTCGAGGCCCTCCCCTCGATCCTCGCGCCGGGCGGCCGCGGCGCGGCGATCTCGTTCCACTCCCTCGAGGACCGGATGGTGAAGGAGCGATTCCGCGCCCTCAGCCACGCGTGCACCTGCCCGCCGGACCTCCCGATCTGCGCTTGCGGCGCGAAGACGACCTTCAACCAGGTCACGCGGAAGCCGATCGTGGCGGGCGAGGCCGAGGTGGCCGCGAACCCCCGTGCGCGCAGCGCCAAGCTCCGCGTCGTGGAGAAGCTGCGATGAGCGCGCCCGCCGGCACCGCCTGGTCCTGGCGCCTGCTCCGGACGGCCGTGGCCGTCCTCCTCGTCGGCGCCATCGGCGTCTTCCACGTCTGGTCGCGCACCCGGGTCGTGTCCGCCGGGTACGCGCTGGGCGAGCTTCAACGCGAGCACGTGAATCTCGAGTCCGAGCACGACCGCCTCCGCATCGAGGTCGAGACCCTCCGGTCTCCCGCGGCGCTGGAGAAGGTCGCGCGGACCAAGCTGGGAATGGCTCCGCCGGCGCCGGGTACGGTGTCGGTGGCGGGCCCGCGGATCGCCGTGGCGGGCGACAGCGGGAAGGGCGTGGTCGGGGAAAAGCACGGTCCCGGCACGGCGGAGCCATCCCGCCACGACGTGAAGAGGGACTCCGGAGGGCCCCTCGCCTCGAGGGGGCCGCTGCGCGCGGGGCGCAGCACGCCCGCCGGGAGGTAGGGTGCGGCCCGGACCGGATCCCCGCTCCACCCGCTGGATCGCGGTCCGCGTCTGGGCGCTCGCGGCCTTCCTCGCCACCGGCCTCGCCGGCGTGACCGCCCGCGTCTTCCACCTGCAGGTCGTCCGCCGCGAAGAGCTCGGCGACGACATGGTGGAGCAGTACCGGCGCGAGCTGCTCCTCAAGCCGCGCCGCGGCGCGGTCACCGACCGCGCCGGCGTGCTGCTCGCGGGCAGCGCCGACGCCCGCTCCGTCTACGCCGATCCGGTGATCCTGCGGAAGGAGGACCGGTCCGGCGCGATCCTCGCGCGGATCTCCCGCGCGCTGTCGCTCGACCCGGCGGCGGTCCGCAAGAAGCTCGCGAAGGGCAGCCGCTTCGTCTTCCTCGCCCGCCGCGTCTCGCCCGCGGAGGCGGGCGCGGTGGAGAAGATCGTGAAGGCCGAGAAGCTCCGGGGCGTCGCGCTCGTCCCCGAGACACGCCGGTACTACCCGAAGCTCGAGCTCGCGAGCCAGCTCCTCGGCATGGTCGGCGACGACGGGAACGGCCTCGAGGGCGTGGAGCTCGCGCTCGACGACCTCCTCGCCGGCTCGCCCGCACGCGTCCCCTCGCTGCGCGACGGCGCCGGCCGGACGGTGCTCTCGGGCGAGGCGTCCACCGCTCGCGAGCGCGAGGGCGCCCGCGTCGAGCTCACCATCGACCAGAACCTCCAGCTCGCGACCGAGCGGGCCCTGGCGCGCGCCTGCCTCGGCGTGCACGCCGCCGGCGGCATGGCGGTCGCCCTCGACCCGCGCACGGGCGAGATCCTCGCGATGGCGAGCTTCCCGCAGCACAACCCGAACGCGCCGCGGAAGGCGAGCGAGCTCCGCAACCGCGTCGTCGCGGACGCGTTCGAGCCGGGCTCGACGATGAAGGTCTTCTCCATCGCCGGCGCCCTCGACCGCCGCGCGATCGGCCCGCTGGACGCCATCGACTGCGGGAACGGAATGCTCACCATCGGCTCGCACACCATCCACGACCACGAGGGGCTCGGCTGGACCGGCCCGTCCCGCATCGTGGTGGCGTCGTCCAACGTAGGCGCGGCGAAGATCGCCCAGCGGCTCGGGAGGCAGGGGCTGCACGACGCGCTCGGCGCTTTCGGCTTCGGCGAGCGGCCCGGGACCGGGCTCCCCGGCGAGGCCCGCGGCTCGGTCCCCTTCCCCCGCGCGGAGATGATGCTCGCGACCCAGGCCTTCGGCCAGGGGCTCACCGCGAGCCCCGTCCAGATCACCGCCGCGATGGCGGCGATCGCGAACGGCGGGGTGCTGCTCCGCCCGCACTTCGTGAAGCGGGTCGTCGACACCGCGACGGGCGAGGTGCTGGAGGAGCCGCGGCCCGAGGTCGTCCGCCAGTCGGTCTCTCGCGAGGTGGCCGCCACCATGTCCCGGTGGCTCGTCGGCGTGGTCGAGGACGCGAAGGGCACCGGCAAGCGCGCGCGGCTCGAGGGCTGGCACGTCGCGGGGAAGACCGGCACCGCGCAGAAGGCGGACCCGGTCACGGGCGGCTACTCGGCGGAGCGCCGCTTCAGCTCGTTCGTGGGCTTCGCGCCGGCGGACGCGCCGCGCGTCGTGGTCGGCATCTTCGTGGACGAGCCGAAGGGCGACGTCCGGTTCGGCGGCGAGGTCGCGGCGCCCGCGTTCCGCGAGGTGGTGGAGTACGCGATGAAGACGCTCGGGGTGCCTCCCGCGGCGGGCGCCATCGCGGCCGCCCCGCCCGCGGCGGTCCCGGAGCCGGCGGGCGACCCGGAAGAGGAGGAGGAGCCGCCCCCCGTGGAGCCGGCCGCCCGGCGGGTCGCAGGCCCGGCGGGGACCTCCGTGACCGTCCCGACGCTCGCCGGGTTGCCCGCGCGGTCCGCGATCCGGCGGCTGGAAGACTCGGACCTCGGCGCGGAGCTCGCGGGATCCGGCCGGGTCGTGTCGCAGACGCCTCCGGCCGGGCGGGCGGTCGCGCGCGGGACACGCGTTCGGATGACGCTCGCGCCCGCGGGCTGAGATAGGATGTGCGCCGCCGTGTCCCCCGCGACACGGCTGCGTGCAAGCGCGCGAGACGCCGAAGAGAACCGGGCGGGCGTCGGTTTGCATGGAGCCTCTCTCGAATGAAGCTCTCGGCCATCATCCAGGGGACCGGCGCCCGCGGCGACGCCGATCTCGACGCCGATATCGCCCTCGTCACCGGCGACTCGCGCGCCGTCGTGCCGGGCGCGCTCTTCTTCGCCCTGCCCGGCACCGCGCAGGACGGCCACGCGTTCGTCGCCGACGCCGTGCGACGCGGTGCGGTCGCGGTGGTCGCCGAGCGGGCGGTGCCGAGCGCGCCCGCGGCGCTCCTCCTCGCCCCGTCCTCTCGGCGGGCGATGGCGCTCGCGGCCGCGACCTTCCACGGCCGCCCCGCCGACGCGCTCCTCCTCGCCGGGGTCACCGGCACGAACGGGAAGACCACCGTCGCGTGGCTCGTCGAGGCGTGCCTGCGCGCCGCGGGCATACCGGCCGGGCTCCTCGGGACGGTCGTCCACCGCTGGCCCGGCGTCGAGCGCCCGGCGCGGCACACCACGCCGGAGTCGACCGAGGTCCAGGCGATGCTCGCCGCGATGCGCGACGCGGGCGCCCGGGCGGCGGTGCTCGAGGCCTCCTCCCACGCGCTCGCGCAGGAGCGGGTCGCCGGGATCCGCTTCCGAGCGGCCGGCTTCACGAACCTCACCCGCGATCACCTCGACTACCACGGCGACATGGAGCGGTACTTCTCCGCGAAGCGGCGGCTCTTCCTCGAGCACCTCGTCCCCGACGGCACCGCGGTCGTGAACGTGCGCGACCCGTGGGGAGCGCGCCTCGCGGACCAGCTCGGCCCGGGGCGCCGCGTGTGGCGCTTCGGCGGGCGCGCCCGCGACGACCTCGCCGCGGAGGAGGTCGTCTCGAACCTCTCCGGCACGGCGACGACGATCCGGACGCCCGGGGGCACCGTCGGGATCCGCTCGCCCCTCGTCGGCGCGCACAACCTCGAGAACCTCGTCTGCGCCGCGGGGCTCGCGCTCGCCCTCGACGTGCCGCCCGCCGCGGTGGCGCGCGGGCTCTCCGAGTCGCGTGGCGCGCCGGGGCGGCTCGAGCGGCTCGACGCGCGCGGCGTCTCCGTGTTCGTGGACTACGCCCACACCGACGACGCGCTCGCCCGCGCGCTGGAGGCCCTCCGGGGCGTCGGCCCGCGGCGGATCGTGTGCGTGTTCGGCTGCGGCGGCGACCGGGATCGCGGCAAGCGCCCGCTCATGGGCGAGGCGGCCGCGCGGGGCGCGGACCTCGTCATCGTCACGAGCGACAACCCGCGCACGGAGGACCCCGCCGCGATCCTCGGCGAGATCGTCCCGGGGCTCGAGCGGGCCGGCATGCGGCGCCTGTCGGCGCGGGAGCTCTGCCTCGACGAGCGCGGCTTCGCGATCGAGCCCGACCGGCGCTCGGCGGTCGCGCTCGCGGTCGCCGCGGCGCGCGAGGGCGACGCGGTGCTCCTCGCCGGCAAGGGGCACGAGGACCACCAGATCGTCGGCGCCGAGCGGCTCCCCTTCTCGGATCGCGACGAGGCGCGAAAGGCGCTCGGCCTGGCATGACGGCGCCGCGCTTCACGCCGGACGGGCTCGCCCGCGCGACGGGCGGACGGTGGATCGGGACGCCTCCCCCGGAGCTCGCGGGGGTCTCGACCGACTCGCGCACCCTCGTGGCAGGCGCGCTCTTCGTGGCGCTCAAGGGCGAGCGGTTCGACGCGCACGACTACCTCGCCGACGCCGCGAAGGCCGGCGCCGCGGCCGCGGTGGTCTCGGCGGCGCGCGCCGGCGACCCCTGCCCGATCCCGCGGCTCGCGGTCTCCGATCCGCTCGCGGCCCTCGGCGCGCTCGCGCACGTCCACCGGGCCCGCTTCCCGATCCCCGTGGTCGGCGTCACCGGCTCGAACGGGAAGACCACGACCCGCGAGATGATCGCGGCGATCCTCGGGACGCGCGGCCCCGTGCTCAAGACCGAGGGGAACCTCAACAACGAGGTGGGCGTCCCGCTCACGCTGTTCGGCCTCGGGCCGGACCACCGCGCCGCCGTGATCGAGATGGGGATGAGCAACCCCGGCGAGATCGGGCGGCTCGCCGCCATCGCCATGCCGCAGGTCGGCGTCGTCACGCTCGCCGCCGCGGCGCACCTCGCCGGGCTCGGGACCGTCGACCGGGTGGCGGACGCGAAGGCGGAGCTCTACTTCGGGCTGCCCGACAGCGGCATCGCCGTCGTGAACGCGGACGACGCGCGGATGCTCGAGCGCGCCCGGAAGTCGGGGCGCCGCATGGTCACCTTCTCCGGCTCGCAGGGCCGGCGGGGAGACGTCGTCGTCCTCGCGGTCACGTCGCAGGGCGTGGACGGGCTCCGCTTCGTCCTCGGGATCGGCAACCGCGAGGTCCCGGTCCACATCCCCGGCCTCGTCGGCGCGCACAACGCGCAGAACGCGGCCGCCGCCGCCGCCGCAGGCACCGTGCTCGGCTGCACCGATCGCGAGATCGTGCGCGGGCTCGCCGAGGTGCGCCCGGTCGGGCGGCGGCTCCGCGTCGAGGAGCTCCCGTCGGGCGTGCGACTCGTGGACGACTGCTACAACGCGAACCCCTCCTCGATGTCCGCCGGCCTGCGCACGGTGGTGGAGCTCGCCGCCGGGGGCGGCCGGCCGGTCGCGGTGCTCGGCGACATGCTCGAGCTCGGCGCGGAGGAGGAGCCGTCCCACCGCGCCCTCGGCGAGGAGGCGGCCCGCACCGGCGTCCGCGCGCTCGCGGCGTTCGGCCCGCGCTCCCGGACCACGGCCGAGGCCGCCCGCGCCGCGGGACTGGACGCGTTTCACACCGAGGAGCTGCCGGCGCTCGTCGCCTGGGCGGCCGGGAACCTCCGGCCCGGCGACGTGCTCCTCGTGAAGGGCAGCCGGGGGATGAAGCTCGAACGGCTCGTGGAGACCCTCCGCTAGATGCTCTACCACCTCCTCTACCCCCTCTCGGCCCGCGTCGGCGTCTTCAACGTGCTGCGCTATCCGTCCTTCCGGATCGTGGCGGCCGGGCTCGTGGCGCTGCTCGTCGGGCTCCTGCTCGGCCCGATCTTCATCGAGCGGATGCGGAAGCTGCAGTACGGGTCGTCGAACGTGCGGGAGGACACGCCGGACGGCCACAAGAAGAAGGCGGGCACCCCGTCGATGGGCGGCGCCCTCATCCTCCTCGCCGTCACCATCTCGACCGTCCTCTTCGCCGACCTCTCGAACCGGTACGTCTGGAGCGCGCTGCTCGTCACCCTCGGCTTCGGGGGGATCGGGTTCTGGGACGACTGGCTCAAGATCTCGAAGCGGAACTCGAAGGGGCTCGCGGGCAAGAAGAAGCTCGTGCTGCAGGCGATCATCGTGCTCGCCGTCTACTACGGCGTCCTCACCGACTGGCAATTCCACGTCGCGCCGGGCTTCCCGTGGGTCCGCGTCGGCAGCTACCTCGACCTCCGCCTCACCCTGCCGTTCGTCCCGACCCGGTTCTTCGAGCCGAACCTCGGCTGGCTGTACCTGCCGTTCATGGTGTTCGTCGTCCTCGGGACGTCGCACTCCGTGAACCTCACCGACGGCCTGGACGGCCTCGCCATCGGCCCGACCCTCGTGTCGTCGCTCACGTTCCTCGCGCTCTCCTACGTCGCGGGGGCGACCATCGGCGGGTTCAGCCTCGCCGAATACCTGCGCATCGCCTACCTGCCCGGCGCCGAGGAGCTCGGGGTCTTCTGCTCGGCGATCTTCGGCGCCGGCGTCGCGTTCCTCTGGTTCAACACCTATCCGGCCTCGGTGTTCATGGGCGACGTCGGCTCGCTCGCGCTCGGGGGCGGGCTCGGGATGCTCGCCGTCCTCACCAAGAACGAGGTGGCGAGCGCGATCCTGCACGGCGTCTTCCTCGCCGAGACGGTGAGCGTCATCCTGCAGGTCTGGTCGTTCCGGACGACCGGCAAGCGCATCTTCCGGATGGCCCCCATCCACCACCACTTCGAGCTGAAGGGCTGGGCGGAGCCGAAGATCATCGTCCGGTTCTGGATCATCTCGATCATGCTCGCGCTCGTCGCGCTCATGTCGATCAAGCTGCGGTAGGGAGGAGCGAGGACGTGGCGTCGCCGGAGCTCAAGGGCAGGAAGGTCACCGTCGTCGGGCTCGCGAAGAGCGGGGTCGCCGCCGCGAGGCTCTGCGCGCGCGAGGGCGCCGCCGTGACGGTCACCGACCGCCGGGCCGAGCGGGACCTCCGTGCGCCGCTCGCCGCGCTCGACGGCGTGCGCGTTCGCCGCGCGCTCGGCGGGCACGACCGCGCCGACTTCGAGGGGGCCGACCTCGTCGTGGCGTCGCCCGGCGTCCCGCTCGCGATCCCGGAGATCGTCGCGGCGCGCGCCCGCGGCGTGCCGGTGTGGGGCGAGGTGGAGCTCGCGGCCCGCTTCCTCGAGGGCCTGCCCATCGTCGCCATCACCGGCACGAACGGGAAGAGCACCACCACCGCGCTCGCGGGCGCCCTCTGCGCGCGCCATCGGCCCACCTTCGTCGGCGGGAACCTGGGCACGCCCGCGTGCGAGGTCGTCCTCTCCGGAGCGCGCGTCGAGGCGGCGGTGCTGGAGCTCTCGTCGTACCAGGTCGAGGGGCTCCTCCGGCTCCGCCCGCGCGTCGCCGCGATCCTGAACGTCACGCCCGACCACCTCGACCGCTACGGGCGCCTCGACGCCTACGCGGCGGCGAAGGCGCGACTCTTCGGGCTCCAGCAGCCGGGCGACGCGGCGGTGGCGAACGCGCGCGACGAGATCGCCCTCGCGATGGCGGCGTCCTCCCGCGGGGCGGTCCACACCTTCGGCTTCGGCCCGCCGGCCCCCTCCGCGGCGCGCGACGCCGGCGGGGAGCCGGGCCCGGCCGGCGTGGAGCTCGTCCTGCGGCCCGGCGCGGGCCCGGAGGAGCGCTACGCGCTCCGCAACCGCGCGCTCCGCGGCCGGCACAACCGGGAGAACGCGATGGCGGCGGCGCTCTGCGCCCGCCTCCTCGGCGTCCCGGGCGACGCGGTGCAGGCCGGGCTCGACGCCTTCCCCGGGCTCCCGCACCGGCTCGAGCTCGTCTCGGAGCGCGGCGGCGTCGAGTGGGTGAACGACTCGAAGGCGACGAACGTGGACTCGACCTCGGTCGGGCTGGCCGCGTTTCCCCCTGCCACGCCGCGCGTCGTCCTCATCATGGGTGGCCGCGGCAAGGGCGCGCCGTACGCGCCCCTCCGCCCGCTCTTCGCCGGGCGCGTGAAGGCGCTCCTCACCATCGGCGAGGACGCGCCCCAGGTTGCGTCCGAGCTCGGGGATCTCTGCCCCACCGAGCCCTGCGGCACGCTCGCGGAGGCGGTCCGGCGGGCGGCCCGGCTCGCCGCCCCGGGCGAGGTCGTGCTGCTCTCGCCGGCCTGCGCGAGCTTCGACCAGTTCCGGAGCTACGAGGAGCGGGGCGACGCCTTCCGGCGCCACGTCGGGGAGCTCGCCGGATGAGCGTCTCGACCGCGATCCGCGCCCGCGAGTCGGGTGGCACGCCCGCCCCGCAGTTCGACGGGCTCCTGCTCGCCGCGGTGCTCGCCCTCGCCGCCGTCGGCGCGGTGATGGTGTACTCGGCGAGCGCCATCCCGGCGAGCCAGTCGCGCCGCCTCGGGAGCGACGAGTTCTACTACCTGAAGCGCCAGCTCGTCGCCGGCGCGGCCGGTCTCGTCCTCCTCGTGGCGGCGCTCCGGATCGGCCACCGGCGCCTCGCCGCGTTCACCTACCCGCTCCTCGGCCTCACCGTGCTCGCCCTCTCGCTCGTGCCGCTCGTCGGGAAGACCGCGGGCGGCGCGCAGCGGTGGATCCCGCTCGGCCCGGTGCAGTTCCAGCCGGCGGAGGCGGCGAAGGTCGTCCTCGTCCTCTACCTCGCGCACTCGCTCGCGCGGAAGCAGGACCGGATCCGCGACTTCTCCATCGGCGTCCTCCCGCACCTCATCGTCACCGGCGTCCTCGCCGCGCTCTGCCTCGTCCAGCGGGACCTCGGCACCGGCGTCATCCTCTTCCTCGTCCTGCTCGCCATGCTCTTCGCGGCGGGCGCGCGCGTCGGGTACCTCCTCGTCGCGGCCGGCATCGCGGCGGCGATCGGCTGGCAGCTCGTCAAGTCGACCCCGTACCGGTGGCAGCGGGTACTGGCCTTCCTCGAGCCCGAGCGCTACCGGGCCGGGGCCGGGTTCCAGCTCTGGGAGTCGCTCCTCGGCACCGCGAACGGCGGCTTCCTCGGCCAGGGGCTCGGGCAGGGCAAGGGGAAGCTCTTCTACCTGCCGGCCGCGCACACCGACTTCATCGCCGCGGTGATCGCGGAGGAGGCGGGCCTGCTCGGCATGATCCTCCTCCTCGCGCTCTACGCCGTCGTGGTGTGGCGCGGCCTTCGCGCCGCGCTCTACGCCGCCGACGCGTTCGGCTGCTACGCGGCGCTCGGCGTCACCACCCTCGTCGGGGCGCAGGCGATCGTGAACCTCGCGGTGGTGTTCGGCCTCCTCCCGACGAAGGGGCTCACCCTCCCCTTCGTCTCCTACGGCGGGAGCTCGCTCATGACGATGCTCGGCGCCGCGGGCGTGCTGCTCTCGGTGAGCGGCGAGCGCGGCGGCTTCCTGCGCCGGCCCGCGGCGGCGACGCGGATCGCGCCCGAGCGTGGCGCCCTGCGCCGGGCGGGAGGGACGCCATGAGGCTCCTCGTCGCCGGCGGCGGGACGGGCGGGCACGTCTTCCCGGGCATCGCGCTCGCGGAGGAGGTGGTGACACGCCACCCCGGGAACGACGCGGTCTTCGTGGGCACCGCCCGGGGGCTCGAGGCGACCGCGGTCCCGGCGGCCGGCTTTCCGATCGAGCTCGTCGAGGTGCGCGGACTGAAGGGCAAGGGGCTCCTCGACACGATCCGGAACCTCCTCCTCCTCCCGCGCGCGCTGCTCCGCTCGATGGCGATCCTGCGCCGCTGGAGGCCGGACGTGGTGGTCGGCGTCGGCGGGTACGCGAGCGGCCCGGTCGTGCTCGCCGCCTGGCTCCTCAAGATCCCCACCGCGGTGCAGGAGCAGAACGCCGCCGCCGGCGTCACGAACCGGATCCTTGGGCGGATCGTGCAGGCCGCCTTCACCGCCTTCCCGGAGGCGGCGCGCCACTTCCCGCCGCACAAGGTCTACCAGCTCGGGAACCCGATCCGCCGCACGCTGATGGAGAACTTCATGCGCCCCGAGGTCCGCCACGGGGACCCGCGGCTGCTCGTCTTCGGCGGCTCGCAGGGCGCGCACGCGCTCAACATGCGGGTGATCGAGGCGCTCCCGCACCTCGCGGACCTGCGCGACCGGCTCCGCATCACCCACCAGACCGGCGCGCGCGACCGCGACCAGGTCGAGCGGGGTTACCGCGCCTGCGGATTCGAGCCCGACGTCCGCGAGTTCATCACCGACATGAGCGCGGCCTACGCCGGCTGCGACCTCGTGGTCTGCCGGGCCGGGGCGACGACGCTCGCGGAGCTCACGGTCTGCCGCAAGCCCTCCATCCTCGTCCCGTTCCCGCTCGCCGCGGACAACCACCAGTTCCAGAACGCGCGCAGCCTCGTCGACGCCGGGGCCGCGGTGATGATCGAGGAGCGCGACCTCACCGGCGAGCTCCTCGCCCGCGAGATCCGCGCGATCCTCGCGAGCCCGGAGCGCCAGGAGCGCATGGCGCGCGCCGCCGGGCGGCTCGGGAGCCCCGCCGCCGCCCGCGAGATCGCGGACGTCTGCACGGAGCTCGTGCGCCGCCGCTGGGGCGCCCCCACCGGCCAGGCGCGCGCCTCTTCCTAGGAGATCGTCCCGATGAGCCTCTTCCGCTCCAGGCCCGCCAAGATCCACTTCGTCGGGATCGGCGGCATCGGCATGAGCGGCATCGCCGAGGTGCTGCTGAACCTCGGCTACGCGGTGAGCGGGTCGGACCTGAGGGAGTCGGACACGACGCGCCGGCTCGCCTCGCTGGGCGCGCGCTTCGCCCTCGGACACGCCGCGGACCACCTCGCCGAGGCGGACGTGGTGGTGATCTCTTCCGCGGTGCGCCGGGACAACCCCGAGGTGATCGCGGCCCGTGACCGGAAGATCCCGGTGATCCCGCGCGCGGAGATGCTCGCGGAGCTCATGCGGCTCAAATACGGCGTCGCCATCGCGGGGACCCACGGCAAGACCACCACGACCTCCATGGCCGCGCACCTCCTCGCCCACGCCGGCCTGGACCCGACCGCGGTCGTGGGCGGCAAGGTGAACGGGTTCGGGTCGAACGCGAAGCTCGGCAAGGGCGAGTACATGGTGGTCGAGGCGGACGAGTCGGACGGCTCGTTCCTCCGCATCCCACCGACCATCGCGATCGTCACGAACGTGGACCCGGAGCACCTCGACCACTGGAAGACGCCCGAGGCGCTCCGGCAGGGCTTCCTCGACTTCGTGAACCGCGTCCCGTTCTACGGCGTCGCGATCCTGTGCCACGACCACCCGGGCGTGCAGTCGCTCCTGCTGGAGGTCGGCTGCCGGTACGTCACCTACGGCGAGAGCCTGAAGGCCGACTACCGCGCCGAGGGGATCGAGCTCGACGGTCACGCGGTCCGCTTCCGGGCGTTCCGGAGGGACGAGCCGCTCGGGGACTTCGAGGTGCGGATGGTCGGGCGGCACAACGCCCTGAACGCGCTCGCGGTGGTCGCGCTGGGCGACGAGCTCGACATCCCGCTCGCGACGATCCGCGAAGGGCTCGCGACCTTCCAGGGCGTGCAGCGCCGCTTCACCGTGCGCGGCGAGGCGGGCGGCGTCACCGTCGTGGACGACTACGGCCACCACCCCGCCGAGGTGAGGGCGACGCTCGCGGGCGCGCGCGAGGCGTTCCGGCGCCGCGTGGTCTGCCTCTTCCAGCCCCACCGGTACACCCGCACCCGCGACCTCCTCGCCGAGTTCGCGACCGCGTTCGACGCGGCGGACGTCCTCCTCCTCACCGACGTCTACGCCGCGGGCGAGGACCCGATCCCCGGGGCGACCTCGCAGTCGCTCGCCGAGGCGATCCGCGCCTGCGGGCACCGCGACGTCGCGGTGGTGCCGCGGGCGGAGCTCGCGCGCGCGGCCCGCGGCCGGGTGCGCCCGGGCGACCTCGTGCTCACCCTCGGCGCCGGCGACGTGACCCAGGCCGGGCCCGAGCTGCTGAAGCTGCTGGAGAGCTGAACTCCGACCGCGAGCACGATCACGATCCCGAGCACGATCACGACCGCGAGCCCGTTCACGTTCACGTTCACGTGGACTGGAGGAGTTCGTGGACTGGCGTGAGGAGATCGTACGCCGCGTGCGGGGCGAGGTGGTGCGGGACGCGCCGCTCGCGCCGCGCACGACCCTCCGCGTGGGCGGGCCGGCGGACCTGCTCGTCCGGCCGGCGGACGTCGCGGACCTGGTCGAGCT
>DASWCJ010000014.1:0-12329 GCA_036390155.1 Anaeromyxobacter sp. | reverse complement strand
TCGCGGCCTTGCACTTCCACTTCAACGGCTTCTCTTCGCAGGTGCTGTTCGGAGCGACGGGACGACGCCTGCCCCGCACGCCGGCATGGCTCCATCCGCTGCACGGGATCGCGACCGTCGCCGCGATCGCGGGGCTGCCGGTCCTTGCGGTGGGGAAGGCCCTGTCCCTGCCGGTCGCACGCATCCTGGGCGTCGGCGCGACGACGCTCGCGCTGATCGCGCTGTCCGTGACGATGAGCGCGGTCGCCCTGCGGGCGCGATCTGCCGCGACCCGGACCCTCCTCGTCGCTGCCGCTGCGTGTGGGGCCGCGGCGGCGGGGCTCGCGAGCGCGTTCGGCGCCGGAGAGCTCGCCGGTCAGGAGTGGATCAGCCTCCCCACGATGCTGGCCTCGCACGGGTTGCTCATGTCGCTCGGATTCACGGTCTGCGGTCTCGTGGGGCATCTGCGCCTGCTCCGCGAGTGACGCGCGAGGGAGCTGCGACACGAAGAAGCCGCTCCTCCGGCGCGGTGGCCGGCGAGGTGACGCTCCTGAGCGGGCCGGACCGTCACGCCGCCCCCATGCCCCACCGCCGCACGGTGCGGGCCTCGATGGGCGCGAACACGCCGCTCTCGATCCCGAGACCGATGAGGACGACCGCGAGGAGCCCGGCGAACACGTCGGGCATCTGGAGCTCGTTCTTCTTCTCGTAGATGAACCAGCCGAGCCCGCCGGAGCCGGAGCTGACGCCGAAGACCAGCTCCGCCGCGATGAGCGTCCGCCACGCAAACGCCCACCCCACCCGGAGGCCGGAGAGGACCTGGGGGAACGCGGCCGGCAGGAGGATCTTGAGCGCGAGGCCGGGACCGCGCAGGCCGAGGCTCCGCCCCACGCGCCGGAGCGTCGGGCTCACCGCCGAGAAGCCGGCGTGGGCGCTCAGGGCCATCGGCCAGAGCACCGCGTGGACGATCACGAACAGCAAGCTCGGCGTCCCGATGCCGAACCAGAGGAGGGCGACCGGGAGGAGCGCGATCGCGGGGAGCGGGTTCATCGTGGCGGTGAGGAGCCCCAGCACGTCCGCGCCGAGGCGCGTCGTGGCCGCAAGCGTCGCCAGGAGTGTCGCGAGGGCGGCGCCGATGACGAAACCCGCGACGAGGACCTCGAGCGAGGAGCAGACGCGCGACGGGATCTCCCCGGACGCGATCCCGCTCACGAGCGCCCGCAGGACGCTCGAGGCCGGCGGGACGACGAGCGGGTTCCCGAGCCAGCGGGCGTAGGCCTCCCACGCGCCGGCGATCACCGTGAGGATCGCGGCCCGCCGGAGCCAGCTCGCCCAGCGGGCTTGCGCCTCCAGGTCTCGAGGGATCAGATGCACCAGTCGCCTCCGTCGGCGTGGAGGAGCTCGTGGACCCGGCGCGCGAGGGCCGCGGCGTCCGGTCCTTCGCAGCGCCCTTCCCGGCCCACCGAGAGGTCCGCCCGGACCCGTCCCGGGTGCGGCGACAGGAGGACGATGCGCGTCCCGATCCGGACCGCCTCGTCGATGGCGTGCGTCACGAACACGAGCGTGGGACTCCCGTCATCCCAGAGCGCGAGCAGCTCGTCCTGCATCCTCCGGCGCGAGAGCGCGTCGAGCGACGCGAACGGCTCGTCCATCAGGACGAGCGCGGGGCGGAGCGCGAGGCAACGCGCGATGGCGACCCGCTGCTTCATGCCGCCGGAGAGCGTGTGCGGGTACGCGTCGGCTCGATCGAGGAGGCGGACGCGGGCGAGGGCGCTCTCGGCGGCGGCGTGCGCCTCGCGCGCGCCGAGCCCGCGGGCGGTGCGGAGCGCGAAGGCGACGTTCTCTCGGACCGTCTTCCAGGGGAGGAGCTGGTCGAGCTCCTGGAAGACCACGGCCCGGTCCGGCCCGGGCCCGGCGACGGGGCGCCCCGCGATCGTGATGCGGCCGGACTCCGGCGTGAGGAAGCCCGCGATCGCGCCGAGCAGGCTCGACTTCCCGCAACCGGACGGACCCACCACCGCGAGGCGCTCGCCGCGCGCGACCCGGATGTCGATCTCCTCGACCGCGGTGACGGTCCGGCCGCCGCTGCGGTACCGAAGCGTGACCCACTGAACGTGCAGGAGCGGCGGATCGGCCGCGGTGGACGCCTGCGCGATGGGGGCCTGGACGGCTGCGGGCTCGGCGGGGGACACGGGTCAGCTCCCGGGCTGCGCGTGCACGGACGGGAAGAAGAGATCCTTCCAGCTCGCCGGCGTCGCGGGGATGGTGCCGGTCTTCGCGAGGAAGTCGGCGAAGGCGCCGATCCGCTGTGGCGTCGTCCCGTACGAGATGGCGGGGTCGTCGAGCTGTGCGAGGATGCCCTCGACCGGCTCCTTCGATCTCGACGCCCTCACGTACAGCTCGGCCGCTGCGCGCCGGTTCCCCCGGATCCACTCGACCGCCTCGCCGAGCGCCGCGTAGACCACCGCGAAGGTGCGCGGGTTCGCGTCGGCGAAGCCCTGCGTCGAGCTGAGGACGTTGAACGTGTGAGGGCCCCCCAGGAGCTCGAAGGAGTTCAGGACGGTGCGAACCTTCGGGTTGGCGAGCTCCTGCGCGACGTACGGCGGGCTCGCCGTGTGAGCGCTGATCGCGCCGCTGCCGGAGAGGAGGGCGACCACGGCATCCGGGTGCTTCAGGGCGATCGTCAGCGGGTCGAGGCGCGCGTACGCCGCGTCGCCGAAGACTCTCGCCGCAGCCATCTGGAGGACGACGGCCTGGATCGAGACCTTCAGCGCGGGCACCGCGATGCGGTCCTTCTCCCCGAAGTCGCGGATCGACCGCACCGCGGGGTTGGTGGTGTTCAGGTACACCGGGACCGCGTCGAGGGCGCTCACCCCCTTCACGGTGCCGCCGGTACGCGCCCAGAGGAGGATGAGCGGAGCGACTCCCGTCGCGATGTAGTCGACGCTCTTCGAGAGGAGCGCGTCGGACGCCGCCGGTCCGCCGGACAGCGTCACCCAGCGCACCTTGACCCCGCCGAGGCCGGCGGCGGCGGCGCGCTTCTCGATCAGCTGCTGCTCCTCGAGGACGATCAGCGGGAGGTAGCCGAGGCCGTACTGCCTGGCGATGCGGACCTCGGCCTGTTCGGCGCGCACCGGAGAGGCCGCGGCGAGGAGCGAGACTGCGACGAGCTTCGAGAGATGGCGGCTCACGGAGCCCTCCGGCCCGGCGTCTTCCGGGCAAGCTGGTCGAGGTGCTTGAAGAAGGGGCGCTCCGCGTCCTGGCGGGCGCGCAGCGTGGCGTAGCTCTCGTCGGAGACCTCGAGCGGCTCGATCTCCCAGACCGCCGCGAGATCCGCGCCAGGGCGCTCGGCGCGGAGCCGCTCGTACCGCTCGCGGAACAGGGGTCCCGCGACGTGGGCCTTGCGGACCCGGCCCCGGATCCGCCACGTGGTCCCGTCGCAACCGGCGACGACCACCGCGACCGGCCGGTCGAACCAGATGGAGGCGACGAGGTCTCGCTGGGTGCGCGACGCCTCGAGCGGCTCGAGGTAGAGGAGGCATCCCGCCTCGTCCACCTCCAGGGCGGGTGAGAGCACCGCGTGGGGGTCGCCCTGCGGCCCCGTCGTGGCGAGCACGCGGGCGGAGTGCGGTGAAGCGAGGTGGGTGCGGAGGAGGGGTTCGAGCGAGACGGTCACGGCAGGACTCCGTTCAGGCGCGAGAGGTCGGTGTCGGGGTGGTTGCCGCAGTGCCGGTAATCGTCGAACTCGATCGGGAGCCGGTACTTGAGCCGGAGCCCGTGCAGGCCCTTCGCAAGCCGCAGGTAGTAGTCGAGCGACGCGTTGCGCTGATCGCCGAGCGCGCTCGCCGGCCGGGGCGACCAGACGATGAAGACGGTCGAGACTCCCTCCGCGGCGAGGCCTTCGGCCTCGGAGAGGACCGCCTGGAGCGCGCCGTCCTCGGAGGTGAAGCCGTGCGGCTGGGCGAGCTCGACCCCCGCGACGATCCCCGTGTTGACTCGCCCCCGCCCGAAGATCTTCGCCGCCGCGACGAGCCGGCGCTTCCACTCCCGGTACCCGATCCAGCGCGCCTTGCCCGGGCAGATCCAGCCGAAGAGCCGCTCGTCGAGGACCTCGACGTCGGCGGTGTAGGCCATGAGCCCGGTCTCGCGGTGGAGCCGCTCGAGCTGTGCCTCGGTGAATGCCGTCCCGATGAGCTGGCTCGGGAAGCGGGGCGCGTCGAACGACGCGCCGATCGCACGGAGGATTTCGACGTAGTACTCGACCTCGTCGTCGAACGGCGCCGCCCCGCGCGTGTTCGAACCGGCCGTGATGCACATCCCGACGAAGCGGCCTGGCTCCTTCAGCGCCTCCGCGACCGTCTCCCGGACGTCCTCCGGATCGAGGCGAGCAGGGACGCCATGGTCGTCCTTGCCACGCCGGAGCTGCGGAACGATGTCGCAGAACAGGCAGCCCTCGTCGTCATTCCAGAAGTGGCAGTGGCGGTACGGGAAGACATTGAGCCGCTGCGGCCTCGCGCTCACGACGAACCGCATCGGGAGCCCCGACCGCGTGGTCTTCCCGTAGAAGTCCGGGCGCGGCCAGTACTCGACCTCCTCCACCGGCCGACCGCCGTCCACGAGGGCGAGCCGGCCGTCCACGAAGTCGACGACATACGGCCCCTGCTCGATGGGCGTCGGCGTCGTCACGATCGAGGAACCGTCGCGGAGCAGCAGGGACTCGGGACGGGCGGTGGTCAGGCCGTCGCGCACGCCGAAGAGGTGCGTCCCGGTCGTCTGATGCCGCTCCGGGTCGAGCCGCTCGAGCGCGGCGTCGGTGTAGTAGACCCCGCGGCGCTGGACGTCCGTCTTCACGACGACGAGCCGCGGGACGTCCGGGTGCTTCGCGCACGCCTCGTCGAGCGACAGCTCGACGGGGCGCGCCTTCATCACATGAGCCAAGTTCTTCTCCCCTCCCGTGTGCTCGTTAGCCGACGGGCTCGGCGTAGGTCATGACCAGGAACAGGCGTGCGACCCGCTCGCCGCTGTTCCGGTACGCATGCGGAACGTCGGCCTCGAAGACGACGGCATCGCCAGGGCCGAGCGCGACCCGCTCACCTGCGACTTCCACCTCGAGCGTTCCCTCGCTCAAGGCGAGGTATTCGGTCGTGCCCGCGGCATGCGGCCTCGCTTCCTCCGAAGCGCCGACGCTGAGGCGCAGCTCGTAGAACTCGACCTGCCGCGGAGAGCCGAACGGGAAGAGGGCGCGCGAGGTGAAGCCGCCGTCGCGGCTCGCCAGGATCTTCGAGTCCTCCGCGCGAAGCACCGCCACCGGCGACGTGGCGCCGCGCTCCGAGATGAGCGCCGAAAACGGGAGCCGCAGGGCCGAGCAGATCTTCCAGACGACGTTGATCGTCGGGGCCGACCGGCCGAGCTCGATCTGCGAGAGCATCGCGCGGGAGACCTGCGACTCGCGCGCGAACTGATCGAGCGACAGCCCGCGCCGCGTCCTCAGCCGCCGGAGGTTGGCGCCGAGGATCGGCGCGACGTCCCGGGCGAGTCCCAACGCTGCAGCCTGCTGAGTCATCGGCACCCTCCTCCGCGTCACGGCGGACGCATATCCGTTTTAGCGGACGGACCTCCCGGCCGTCAACTTCCGGCGCGGCCGTGGTGCGAGAGTCCTACTCCTCGGGGACGTGCAGCGGCCCTTGGCGAGCCGCTCGCCGGGCATCGGCGCGCGCTACACCGGGGTCAGCTTCACCTTCGTGTCGTAGAACGACACGCTCCCGCCGACCTTGTCGATCATGCAGGTGTTCTTGAGGTGCGGGTCGATCCACATCGCCGCATTGGCGTGCACCCCGCCCTGCCGCTTCTCCGTCGCCTTGTAGAGCATCCCGTCGACGACGACGTCGGTCGCGCCGGCGCCCCACATCCCGTGGCCCACGGTGAAGCTGATGACGCCGGGCCGGAGGCCCTCGAGGACGGCGACCTTGCCGACCATCGGCTTCTTCACCCCGTTTCCGAGATCCCAGACGCCCTCGGGGTTGGTGGCCGAGCTCACCCTCACCTTCTGCCCGTCCTTCAGCCCGAGCCGCTTCGCGTCGCTCGCGCTCACGAAGATCGCGTTCTCGGGGAGCGAGTCGGTCAGGTACGCGTGCGTGATCGTGCGGGACTTCGTCATCCGGACGTCGCGATGCGTGATGAGCTGGAGGTCGTACCCGTCCTCGAACGCCCTCGTGTCCTTGCCGAGCGTGTCCGTGATGGGCACGTACCGCGCCGTGCCGAAGTGGTGCTTGCCCGTGAAGGCGTCCTTCACCTTGGCGGTCTTCTCCTGGTACAGGTTCACGAGCTTCCCGTACTTGTTCGTGACGTGGTCGCCCTTGTACGAGGCCTCGACCGGGTCGAAGCGCCCGCCGCGAGTGAGCACCGTCACGACCTTCCGCCAGCTCGGCCCGGCGACCTTCTCCCAGCGCGCCGCGTCGAAGACGCTCCTCGGCAGGTGCCGGCGCGACTCGACGAAGAGGCGCACCTCCGCGTCCGACGCGTCCGCCACCGGCTGCTTCCCGTCGTTCGCCACGTTCGCGACCTGCCGGACGTAGAAGTCGTCCGGCCGGGTGAGGTCCTGCCCGGGCGAGAAGCCGTCCTTGCCGAACCCGGGGAGGCCGAGCCGCTCGGCGAGGGCGAGCCAGAGCGCCTCGTACGAGAGCGGCTGCTCCTCGCCGAACACCTTCACCGTCTCGTTCGGCGACGCGATGACGGGGTTCCGGACCGGCTGCACCTTCACGGGCATGTTCGGGTGCGAGCCCTGCATCTCCCACCGCTCGAGGTAGTGCAGGTCGGGGAAGACGTAGTCCGCGTAGATCGACGTCGGGCCGACCGTGATGTCGTTCGCGAAGTAGAGCGGGACGCGCTCGAGGTCCTGGAGGGCCTTGATGTTCGTCTGCCCCGCCGGGAGCGAGTACGTCGCCGCGGCCATGTACGAGTAGACGACCTTCACCGGGTACGGGTAGGCGTCCTCGATCGACGGCAGGATCTCCTCGTAGACGTCCGAGGAGAGGGGCCACCAGTTGCGCTTCGCGGGATAGCCGGCCTTGAAGAGGGTCGACTCCTCGTACTTCGCGTCGTGGCGGATCACCGAGAGGCCGAAGGACTTCGGCGCCTTCGGCGTGAGCTTCTTGAAATTGAACGGCTGCAGGTCCGTCTTCGTGCCGTCCGTGTTGAAGGTGGACGCGGCGATCATCCCGCCCGCCCAGTCGAAGTTGCCGACGAGGAGGTTCAGGTTCATGAGCGAGGAGATCGTGTAGAAGCCGTTCGTGTGCTGGGCCGGGCCGCGGTGCGCGTCGCAGGCGGCCTTCTTGCCGTGCGACGTGAACTCCTTCGCGACGGCCTCGATGACCTTCGCCTCCACGCCGCAGAGCTCGGCGTACTCGGCGAGGGTCTTCTCGGCCGCGGCCTCCTTCATGAGCTGGAGCCCGCTCTTCACCTTCACCGCGCCCTTTTCGGACGCGAGCTCGGCGTCGACGAACAGCTCGCCCTCCACCGCCTCCTTCTCGTCGTTCGGGTCGAACGCGACGGGCTTCCCGCCCTTCATCACGACGAGGAACTCGTAGCTCGACTCCTTGCCGTCCTTGTCCTTGCGGACCTCGGCCGGCTTGAGCCCGATCTCGGAGGCACGCAGGAACCCGCCCGGCTCACCGTCCTTCCCGAGCCTCACGAGCCAGGCGCCGTTCGACCAGGTGGACTCCTGGTCGGCCGCGGCAGCGGCCTTGTTCGCGTTCGAGAGGTACTTCGCGTCGAACCGCGCGTTCTCGAGGATCCAGCGGGTCATGCCCATCGCGAAGGCCGCGTCGCCGCCCGGCTTCACCGGCACCCAGCTCCCGGGCGCACGGGACGCCAGCTTCGAGAAGCGCGGGTCGAGGACCGTGATCTTGAGCGTCCCGTCCACGAGGCGCTGGGTCATCCGCGGCGCGCGGTTGGGCGGGCCGTAGTTCGCGTCGAACAGGTTCGATCCGACGAAGAGGACGTACTCGGAGTTCTCCGTGTCGGCCTGCCAGTAGAACTTCTGGCCGTCCTTGAACCCCTGCCCGTCGTACTGCTCGGAGAGCGCCTTGCACGCGAAGTACAGCGACCCCTGGCACACGGTGGTGTGGCCGTGGGTGTTCACCGTGCCGAAGGCGTCGGTGAACCGCTTCGCGAAGTCGCTCCGGCCGCCCTTCTTGCGGCCCCACATGTAGACGAACTGGTTGTTCTTCGGCCCGAAGTCGGGATGGTCGGGATCGATGAGGGCGGACAGGTTCGCGGCGTGCTTCTTCTTGAACTCCTCCACCGTCAGCTTCTTCTTTCGGAGGGCACCGACGTCTTCGCCCATCTCCGCGAAGACCTTCTGGTCGCGGAGCACCATGACCTCCTTCAGCCCCGTGACGACCCGGCTCTCCTCGCCGGGAACGTGCGCGAACAGCTTCCCGCCGCTCACGATCTCGTCCACCGCCTGATCGAACGGGATCGAGGTCCACTTGTTCTCGCCCCGCTTCCCCGCCCGCTTCATGACCTTGCGGATGCGGTAGGGGTCATACGCGCCCTGGTGCCCCGCCTGCCCCTTCGGGCAGATCGCGCCGTCGAGCCTCGCCGCGGCGGCGAGGTCCGCCGTCATCGGCAGGTGCGGGACCATCGTGAACGGGTTGTACGGGCTCCCGTCGATCTTCACGGCGACGCCGTCGAGCACCTTCACCTTGATGCCGCACCCCGTGTTGCAGTTGAGGCACACGGTGTAGAGCGTGTTCTCGACGCGGTTGAGCTGGTAGAGCTCGGTCGGCCCGAGCTCGCCGGCCTCGGCGCGACCGATGACCGCGAGCGGGCCGTCGAGCTGGGACGCGGCGAGCGCGCCGCACCCGGCGATGGCGCCCTGCTTCAGGAAGTCTCGGCGGGAGGTGCCGTTCTTCTCAGCCATGGAGCACCTCCAGCTTCTCGTTCGACACGTAGAGGACGCGCGGGGCCGTGCCCGCCTTCTCCTTCAGGATCTGGACCTTGCTCGCCTTCTTCACCTTCGCGATCAGGCTCTCGGGGTCGTTCAGGTCGCCGAAGTAGCCCGCGCGCCCGATGCAGGTCGTGATGCACTGCGGGAGGAGCCCGTTCGCGAGCCGGTGTGCGCAGAAGGAGCACTTGCGGGCTGCGTTCGCGAGACCGCTCGCCTTGTCGTCCCGGCGCCGCGCGACGAGGTACTCGTACGACGGCGCCGTCTCGTACTTCTGGAGCTCCGGCGTGCCGTCCGAGTGGAAGGTGCCCGGGTCGAGCGCGCGGGCGCCGTAGGGGCAGGCCTTCACGCACTTCCCGCAGCCGATGCACTTCTTGTAGTCGATCGAGACGATGCCGGCGGCGACGCCCTTCGTCTCCTTCCAGGTCGCCTTCCCCTTCTCCGGGCAGGCGCGGACGCACGGGGGCTTGTCGCACTGCATGCAGGGACGCGGCAGGAAGTTGCGGGTGACCGCCGGGTACGTGCCGCGCTCGGAGTCGAAGACCGGACGATACTGGAGCTTCGGAGGGAGCTTGTTCTCCGAGATGCACGCCACGGTGCAGGCGTGGCATCCGACGCACTTGCGGACGTCGAGGAGCATCGCCCAGCGCCGCTTCTCCGGCGGCTTCTCCAGGGCACGCACGAGGTCGTCTTGCATCGTGACGAGGATGTCCTTCTGCATGTTCGGGTCTCCCTCGAAGCTCGCGCACGGGCGGTATCGCCCGGACCGCCGCGAGGGTACGTCACGAGTGCGTGGCTTTTTCGCATCCGGGTGCGGCCATTTGTCCCACCGGGCCGCTGGGGCCTCGCGACCTACATCACGCGAGGCGTACATGATCCGCGACACGCGGGGGCGTGTGGCTGGGGCGTGCGGAGGGATGGGCATGCGGGCCGCCTTCGCGGGCATCGGGATCGGCAAGCGCCTCGGGCTTGCCTTCGGGCTGCTCATCGCCTTCCTCGTCGGGGTTGGCGCGCTCGCCGTCGAGCGGATGCAGACGCTCGACGAGAGCCTGACCCGCGTGGCCGACGTGAACTGGGCGAAGGCGCGCCTCGCGCAGCGGGCGCTGCTCGCCGCGAACGACACGAGCCTGCGCCTCAACCACGCGTTCCTCGAGATGGACCGCGAGGCGGCGCAGAAGGATTTCGGGATCATCGACGAGAACCGGCGCACCATCGAGGACTCGCTCGAGCAGGCATCGAAGCTCGCCACCGACGACGCCGGCCAGAAGCTGCTCGAGGCCGCACGCGAATCGTGGCGCGCCTATGGAGCCGCCGCGCAGTCGGCGAAGGAGCTGCTGGACCAGGACAAGCTCTCCGACGCGCAGCGGAAGCTGACCTCGGAGGTCGTGCCGCTCCTCCATGGCCTCGTCGACGCGTTCAGCGCGTTCGCCAACCACCAGGGCGACCTCATCGAGCGCGCCCGGACCGAGGGGCACGAGCGCTATTACGCGGGACGCGCGCTCGTCGTCGCCTTGATCGTGCTCGCCTCGCTCGCCGCCGTGGTCGTCGCGGTCCTGGTCACCCGCAGCATCTCCCAGCCGGTGCTCCAGGCGGTCACCGCCGCCGAGCAGATCGCGGGAGGCGACTTCTCGTTCGAGATCCGGGGCGGCGGCCAGGACGAGGCGGGACGACTCCTCGAGGCGATGCGGAAGATGACGGACGACCTCGTGCGCGTGCTCGCCGATGTCCGCACCGCGGCGGGGACGCTCGGCGATGCGTCGGGGCAGGTCGCGGCGGCGTCCAGCGCGCTCTCGGAGGGCACGTCCGCACAGGCGCAGGGAGTCCAGGTCACCACCGAGCTTCTCTCCCGGATGCGCGTCGCGATCACCCGCAACGCCGCGAGCAGCCGGCGCATGGAGGAGATGGCCACCGGGAGCGCACGCGACGCGGAAGCGGGCGGTGAGGCCGTCGCGAAGACGGTCGAGACGATGCGGGCCATCGCCGAGCGAACGTCCGTCGTCGAGGAGATCGCCTACCAGACGAACCTGCTCGCGCTGAACGCCGCGATCGAGGCGGCCCGCGCCGGCGCGCACGGGCGCGGGTTCGCGGTCGTCGCGTCCGAGGTCCGGAAGCTCGCCGAGCGCAGCCAGGCCGCAGCGAAGGAGATCGGCGGGCTGGCGGAGACGAGCGTCGAGATCGCCGAGCGCTCCGGCGAGCTCCTCGCGAAGCTCGTGCCCTCGATCCGCGACACGACGACGCTCGTCCGCGAGGTCGCGGCTGCGTCTCAGGACCAGGCGGAGGGCGTTGCCCAGATGGCGGACGCGATGGCGCGCGTCGACCAGGTGACTCAGCAGAACGCACCCGCAGCGGAGGAGCTCGCCGCGACCGCCGCCCACGTATCCGACCAGGCGGCACGTCTCCAGGAGCTGGTCCGTTGGTTCCAGCTCGCCGCCGACCGGGGCAGGGGCGCGCCGCTCCCGCGTGCTGCCTCGAACGACGCGCTTCGCCGGCTCCCGTCGGGCCGCTGACCGACGCCAAACAGGAGGAGGAACGATGTCGAAGAGGACCGTGAAGCTCTCGCTGTGTCTCGCCCTCGCCGCCGTTGCGTTCGGCGCGCGCGCCGCCGAGGAACCCACGCTCAAGATCGGCCTCGCGGCGATGATCTCGCCGAAGGAGACGCTGATCTTCTACAACGGCCTCCTCGGCTACGTGGGCCAGAAGCTCGGGCGCAAGGTCGAGATGGTCCAGCACCGGACCTACGATGAGATGGACGTCGCGCTCGAGAAGCGCGACCTCGACATCGCGTTCGTGTGCTCTGGACCGTACGTGAAAGACAAGGACACGTTCGGCGCGGAGCTCCTCGTCGCGCCCCAGTCGTACGGGAAGCCCTTCTACCACGCCTACATCATCGTCCCCTCCTCGAGCCCCGCGAAGTCGCTCGGCGATCTCAGGGGAAAGTCCTTCGCGTTCACGGATCCCAAGTCGAACACGGGTAAGATCGTCCCGACCTACATGGTCGCGAAGGAGTTCGGGGCGGCGCCGGAGAAGTTCTTCGGGTCGGTGAAGTTCACCTTCTCCCACGACAAGTCCATCCAGGAGGTCTCGAAGGGCGCCGTCGACGGGGCGTCCGTGGACAGCCTCATCTACGACTACCTCGCCGCGAAGTCGCCGGCCTCCACGAAGGGAACCCGGATCCTCGCCAAGTCGGCGCCGTACGGCATCCCGCCGGTCGTGGTGAATCCGAAGATGGACCCGGCGCTCAAGGCGAAGGTGAAGGCAGCCTTGCTCGGGATGCACGAGGATCCGAAGGGCAAGGCGATCCTCGAGGGGATCATGGTCGACAAGTTCATCGTCCCGAAGGACAAGGACTACGACTCCGTCCGCGAGATGGAGAAGTGGCTCGCGAAGATGGCGCCCTCCGCAA
>DASWCJ010000013.1:0-4177 GCA_036390155.1 Anaeromyxobacter sp. | reverse complement strand
CTCGCGGCCGGCCGCAAGCCGATCTCGTCACGACGCCTCCCGCTCACGGCGACGTCGCGGCCGCCGCCCTCTTCGTTGCCCGACCCCGATCACCTTCGGGCTCGTCCCCTCGCAGCAAACGCGCGCGTACGGCCCCCGGTGGTAATCTCCAGGCGAGCCAGCCGATGCGCCCCAACCGTCACGCCCTCCTCGCGATCGCCGTCTCCGGCGCCGTCGCGCTCGCCGCCTGCGCCGGCGCGAAGCCACCCGCCCCGGGCCGCGTCCCGGACGCCGCCGCGCCGCCGCGGTCCGCGTTCGAGGCCTACCCCGCAGCCGAGGTGGCCGGGGTGAAGAACCCGCACAGCTACAAAGGGAAGCCGCTCTGCCAGCGCTGCCACGCCCCGGACCTCGGCCTCGTGAAGCAGGCGAACGCGCTGTGCACGGAGTGCCACACGCGCCCGCACGAGAGCCACCCGGTGGACGTCGTGCAGCAGGGTCCCTCGGGGAACCTGCCGCTCCTCGCGGGCGGAAGGACCGCCTGCCACACCTGCCACGACCCGCACCGGGCGAAGGCGACGCTGCGGATGCCCGTCAACGCGCTCTGCCGGGAGTGCCACCAGGACAAGTGACGGACCGTGGTCCTCGCCGCGGTCCGCGCCGCCCGGGCGCGGGCGCGGCGCGCCCGGACGCCGGGCTGCAGAACGCTCCGTGATCTCGCAGGGCTGACCTCCGTCCTTCGCGCGCGAGCGCGCCTCCCCGCGGCGGAACGCTCCTCGCAACGGGACCCCGCACCACTCGACCCGGGGTCCCGCATGCTCACGAGAACCAGCTCCTTCTCCTCCTCGCCGCCCGTCTCACCGCCCGAGCCGCCTCCCTCGCCCGGCGCGCGTCCCTCGCCCGGCGCGCCTCCCTCGCCTGGCGCGCCTCCGGCGCTCGTCGGGACCCCGTCGCGCGCGGAGGCCACCGCGGCGGCGGCGGCGGTCGGCCCCGCCGGCGGGCCGGCCTCCGCGTTCCCCGGGCTCGCCCGGTGCGTCGAGGACGCCCGGGCCGCCGCGCTCGAGCGGAAGGACGGCCCGCCGGATCCCACCGACTTCGCCGCGCTCCGCGCGCGGCTCGAGCAGGCGAAGGCCGCGCTCCCGCCGGACCAGCGGCGCGCGGTGGGGGAGCCACTCCTCCGCAAGCTCGACGCGCTCGGCCCGAAAGGCTTCGCGCGCGTGCTCGCGGAGGATCCCGGGCGCGAGGGGGCGGCGCGGCTCCTCCTCGACCTCGCCCAGGGGGTCCTCCAGGCCGCCGGGCGCTTCCAGCCCCGGGCCACCGGCGCCTTCCAGGAGGTCGTGCGCGACCTCTACGCGGGCTTCCTCTCCGCCGAGGATCGCGAGGGCGTGAAGCCGCCCGACCGCGGCGTCGTCCCGCCGGTGGTCCGCTGGGGGAGCGCGGACTCCGGCCCCTACACCTGGCCCGTCACCGACGCCGCCTCGTTCGGCGTGGGCGCTGCGGTGGTGAGCCTCCCGGCCGCGAACGCGACCCACGGTCTCCTCGCCTGGGCCGCGCTCGCCCACGAGACCGCCGGCCACGATATCCTCGCGGCCGACACGGGCCTGAAGGAGGAGCTCGCGCGGAAGGTCCGTGAGAAGCTCCTCGCGGAGCGGCTGCCGCTCGCGGTCGCGGACTACTGGGCGGACCGGATCGACGAGACCGCGGCCGACGTGCTCGGGGTGCTCGACATGGGCCCGGCCGCGGCGGTCGGGCTCGTCGGCTACTTCCGGGGGCTGAACGCCGCCTACGGCGGGACGCCCACCCTCCGGAGCGTGGGGCCGAAGGAAGACCCGCACCCCGCCGACCTCGCGCGCGCCTACCTCGCCGAGGAGACGGTGCGGCTCCTCTCCTTCTCCGGCGCGAAGGGCTGGGCGGACCGGCTCGCGGCGGAGGCCGACCGCGACGCCGGCCGGATCCGGCTCGGCGACGCGCAGGTGACCGCGGGCGTGGCGAAGGCGTCGGCGGAGATCGTCGCGCGCACCATCGTGCGGGAGCGGCTGCGGTCGCTCGAGGGGCACGCCCTCGGGGAGATCCAGGACTGGCGCGACGCCGACGAGGCGGTGGTCGCGCAGCTCCGCACCGCGCTGCGCGCGGGAGACCCGGTGGCGGCCGCCCGAAACCTCGGGGACGGGGCTTACGCGGCCCACGCCGTCGCCGCGGCGGTGTACGAGGCCGTCGAGGCGGGAGCGGACCCGCGGACGCTCCAGGGGAGGATGGTCGCGGTGCTCGCTGCGATGCACGATGCGGAAGCGCCGCCGGCCGAGGCGGGCCGCGCGGTCAGCGCGGTGGCGTGAGACGCACCTCGACCGCTCCGCCCTCGAGGACGACCGCCTCGGAGACGGAGAGCGTCGCGACGCGGGCGCCGTCCGAGACCGAGAGCTCGCCCACGCGGGCGCGGCCGTTCGGTCCCGTGGCGTACGGCACGCGCAGGACCGCGGTCCCGTCGGCGCCGGCGCGCGTCTCCGCCTCCCACGGGGCCGTCCGACCCGCGGCCTCGACCCACGTCCGCGCCACGACAGTCGCCCCGGGCGACGCCCCCCGGACGAGGACGCGGGCGCCGGCGACCCGCTCGAAGAGCTTGTAGGACGAGGCCCCCGCGATGGCGGGATCGACCTCGGCCACGAGCCGGAAGGAGCCGATCGCGGGGTACCCCGGGACCCCGCCGCCGGCGAGGAAGTAGAGGCGGGTGACGACGACCCGCGCGTACCGTTCCTCGTCGAGCCGGCCGCCTGGGTCGAGGAGCCCCGCGACCCCGGCGGCGCCGCCCGGAGTGCTCCCGAGGTAGAGCGCCGCGTTCTGGACCGCTGATTCGGGTGGCGGCAGGAGGACCCAGCGGATCCCGCGGCGCCCGAGCAGCTCCCCGAGCGCGTCTTCCTCGGTCGCGACGAACGCGCGGCAGGAGTCCTCGAGCGCGCCGGGCCCGCCGTCGAGGCCGAACGGGCTCGCGAGGACGGGCCGGTTCGACAGGTACCGGACGTGGTGGCCCATCTCCCAGCTCGCGAGGATCGCGCCCTCGAGGGCGGGGGCGGGCGCCCGCGCGGGCGCGAGCACGTCCTCGAGCGCGTCGACGTCCACGACCGGAGGCGGAGCCCCCGCGAGCGCCCGTGCGCTCGGCGCGAGCGCGGCGGCCACCGCGGCCGCGACGGCGGCCCCGCGGAGGCCGTCGGGGAGCCGCGCCGAGAGCCTCCAGAGCGCGGCGAGCCCGAACGCGGACAGGAGCGCGAGCGGGAGCGCGGCGTAGTAGCCGAACCGCCACATGTGCACCGCCAGCGCGAGGAGCAGGAGAACCGGCGCCGCGATCGCGGCGAGGACCGCCCGCGAAGCCGGATCGCGCCAGCGGTGGAGAAGCTCCGCAATCCCGAGCGCGGCGAGCAGCGGCGCGAGCCCGTAGGCGGCGAGCAGGATCCGGAGCTCGCGCGAGAGCGGGTGGAACCGGGTCGAGAACATCGGGCGGAACTCGTGGATCGAGCGGAGCCAGGCATTGCCGCGCGACGCGTAGACGAGGCCGGCCTGCGTAGTGGGCGCGAGCAGCGCGGCGGCGAGGACCGCGGCGGCGGCGACCGCGAGCGCCTCGGCGACTCGCCGGGCCCGCCCCGGCGACTCGCCCCAGCGGGCGCGCAGCGCGAAGAGCGCCCCGGCGGACGCGGCGACGAGCCCGCAGAGCAGGACCGGGTAGGCCGAGATCCCGGCGAGCGTGAAGCGGCGGAGCGCGCCCGGCGGGCCGAGCCAGGCGATCGATACAGCGAGGAGCGCCGCCGCCGCGAACGCGCTCCAGGCGATCGCGGCGACGCCCCGGCGGGCGGACCGGTCGCCGGCGTCGGGCAGGACGTGGAGCGCTCCCGCCGCGCCGCCCGCGAGCGCGAGGAGGAGCGCGCTGCCCGGCCACGTCCAGAAGGCGAGCACGAGGGCCACGGTCAGGTCGAGGATCGCTCGCGCCGGCGGAGGCCCCGCGCCTTCGCGCGGACGGGTCGCGCGGACGATGCCCGCGAAGAGCCAGGCGAGGAGGAGGGCCTCGAGCACGTGCTGGTCGGGGCGGCCGAGGAGCCCCACCGCGGCGAGTGAGCCCGACCCTGCGAGGAGGAAGGCGACCGCGACGCCCGCCCACGGGCCGAGGAGGGCCGCGCCGACGGCGGCGCCGGAGAGCACGAGCGCGACGGAGATC
>DASWCJ010000012.1:0-40351 GCA_036390155.1 Anaeromyxobacter sp. | reverse complement strand
GGCCAGTGGGACCCGAAGAACCAGCGGCCGGAGCTGTGGAGCCTCTACAACGCGCGCATCCATAGGGGCGAGAACATCCGCGCGTTCCCGATCTCCAACTGGACCGAGCTCGACGTGTGGCAGTACATCGCGCGCGAGCGGCTCGAGCTCCCCTCCATCTACTTCGCCCACCGCCGGCCGGTGGTGCGGCGGGGCGGCGCGCTCGTTCCGGTGACCGAGGTCACCCCGCCCCGCCCCGGCGAGGAGGTCGAGCACGTCTCGGTCCGCTTCCGCACGGTCGGCGACATCACCTGCACCGCGCCGGTCGAGTCCACCGCGACGACGCTCGAGGAGATCGTCGCCGAGACCGCCGCGAGCACGATCACCGAGCGCGGCGCGACCCGGCTCGACGACCAGACCTCGGACGCGTCCATGGAGCAGCGCAAGAAGGAGGGTTACTTCTGATGCTCGCCGCCCGGCAACTCGCCGCGGTCCCTGACCACGGCCTGCTGCGGTTCCTCACCTGTGGCAGCGTGGACGACGGGAAGAGCACGCTCATCGGGCGGCTCCTCGTGGACACCCGCTCCGTCCTCGCCGACGCGCTCGCCGCGGTCGAGCGGACCTCGCGCCGCCGCGGCCTCGCCGCCGCGGACCTCTCGCTCCTCACTGACGGGCTCTCGGCCGAGCGCGAGCAGGGGATCACCATCGACGTCGCCTACCGCTACTTCTCGACCGGCACGCGCAAGTTCATCATCGCCGACGCGCCCGGCCACGAGCAGTACACCCGGAACATGGTGACCGCCGGCTCGACCGCGCACCTCGCCGTGATCCTCGTCGACGCGCGCAAGGGCGTGCTCACCCAGACGCGCCGCCACTCCTTCATCGCCCACGCCCTCGGGATCCCGCACCTCGTCGTGGCGGTGAACAAGATGGACCTCGTCGGCTGGTCCCGTGAGACCTTCCACCGCATCGAGGCGGAGTACCGGGCCTTCGCGGAGCGGCTCGGGTTGCGGGACGTCCGCTTCATCCCGATGTCGGCGCTCGAGGGGGACATGGTGGTCGAGCGCGGAGCCCGGCTGCCCTGGTACGACGGCCCGACCCTGCTCGAGCTGCTCGAGCGGGCGCCCGCCGCGCACACCGAGGGGCGCGAGGCGTTCCGGTTCCCGGTCCAGTGGGTGTGCCGGCCGCAGACCGTGGAGCACCACGACTTCCGCGGGCTCGCCGGGCGGGTCGAGTCGGGCGAGGTCGCGGTCGGGGACGAGGTGGTGGTCCTCCCCTCCGGGCGGACCACGAAGGTGAAGGCGATCTGGCTCGGCGGCGAGAGGCTCGCGCGCGCCGGGAGCGAGCAGTCGGTGATGCTGCAGCTCGCGGACGAGGTGGACGCCTCCCGCGGGGACCTGCTCGCCCACCCCGCCGCCGCGCCCGCGCCGCGGCGCGAGGTCGACGCGCTGGTCTGCTGGCTCTCGGAGCGGCCGCTCTCGAGCGCGCGCCGCTACCTCGTCCGTCACACCACGCGGGACGCGAAGGCCCAGGTGGCGGCGGTGGAGTGGCGGCTCGATCTCGGGACGCTCGAGCGCGTGCCGGCGGAAGGGCTCGCCATGAACGACGTCGGCCGGCTCCGGCTCCGCCTTTCGCAGCCGCTCGCCGCGGATGCCTACGCCGAGAACCGGGCCACCGGGGCCTTCGTCGTGGTGGACGAGGCGACGAACGACACCGTCGGCGCGGGGATGATCCAGTGAGCGCCGGGGACCTGACGGCGCTCGCCGCCGCGCTCGAGGGGAAGCCGCCGGCGGAGATCCTGGCGGCGGCCGCGGCGCGGCACCCCGGGCGGATCGCCCTCGCCTGCTCCTTCGGCGCCGAAGACTGCCTGCTCGTGCACGAGATCGCGAAGGCGCGCCTGCCCATCGAGGTGTTCACCCTCGACACGGGCTACCTCTTCCCGGAGACGTACGCGCTCTGGAAGGAGCTCGAGGCGCGCACCGGCCTCGCGATCCGCGCCGCGCCGGGCGGCCCCCCGCCCGCGCCCCAGGGCGCGACGCCGCCGTGGGAGGCGGACGCCGACGCCTGCTGCGACGCGCGGAAGGTGGTGCCGCTCCGGTCGAAGCTCGCGACGCTCGGCGCGTGGGTGACGGGGATCCGGCGCGACCAGACCCCGGAGCGCGCGACCGCGCCCGTCATCGGCTGGGACGCGCGCTTCGGCCTCGAGAAGGTGAGCCCGCTCGCCGCCTGGACGAGCGACGCGATCTGGGAGGCGGTGCGCAGGGAGGGCGTCCCGGTGAGCCCGCTGCACGCCCGCGGGTACCCGTCGATCGGCTGCGCGCCCTGCACGTCGCCGGTCCGCGCCGGGGAGGATCCGCGCGCCGGCCGCTGGCGCGGCTCCGAGAAGAAGGAGTGCGGGCTGCACTTCAGGAAGCCGTGACGCCCCCGATCACCTCGCGCTGACGAGGTAGAGCTGGTCGAAGACCCCGCCGTCGCCGAAGTGGGCGGGCTGCGCCTTCGCCCAGCCGCCGAACGCCTGGTCGATCGTGACGAGCTCGACCTTCGCGAAGTCCGCCGCGTGCCGCGCGAGGACCTTGGGGTCCCGCGGGCGGTAGTGGTTCCTCGCGGCGATCTCCTGCGCCTCCTCGGTGTAGAGGAACTCGAGGTAGGCCTGGGCGAGCGCGCGCGTCCCCTTGCGGTCCACGACGGTGTCCACCACCGAGACCGGCGGCTCGGCCAGGATCGAGAGCTTCGGCACCACGATCTCGAACTCGCCCTTCCGGAGCTGCTGCACGGCGAGGTACGCCTCGTTCTCCCACGCGAGCAGGACGTCGCCGATCCCCCGCTCGACGAAGGTCGTCGTGGAGCCGCGCGCGCCCGAGTCGAGGACCGGGACGTTCGCGAAGAGCGCCCTCACGAAGCCGCGGGTCTTCGCCTCGTCGCCACCGAACTTCTTCGAGGCGTGCGCCCAGGCCGCGAGGTAGTTCCAGCGGGCGCCGCCCGAGGTCTTCGGGTTCGGGGTGATGACCTGCACCTCCGGCCGGACGAGGTCGTCCCAGTCCCGGATCCCCTTCGGGTTCCCCTTGCGGACGAGGAAGACGATCGTCGAGGTGTACGGCGAGGCGTTGCTCGGCAGCCGCTGCTGCCAGCCCGGCTTCACGAGGCCGCCCTTCGCGACGGCGTCGACGTCGTAGGCGAGCGCGAGCGTGACGACGTCGGCCTCGAGGCCGTCGAGGACGGCGCGCGCCTGCTTCCCGGAGCCGCCGTGGCTCTGCCGGATGGTGAGCGCCTGGCCGGTCTTCGCCTTCCACTGCTTCGTGAACGCGGCGTTCACCTGCTCGTACAGCTCGCGGGTCGGGTCATACGACACGTTGAGGAGCGTCACCTCCTTCGCCTCGGCGGCGCGCGCCGCGGAGGGCGCGAGCGGGGCGGCGGCCGCGGCGAGCGCGAGCAGCGCGGTGGCGAGGGTCGATGCACGGTTCGGGGTCACGATGGGTCTCCTCCTGCGGGCCAGAGCCCGCATGTCCGTTATGACGGATATGTATCCGATTCAACGGCGTCCGGTCAAGCTGCCTTCTGTCCGCCGCCACGGACGGCGCCACGGCGGCATGCAGCCGCTCTCAGTGGCAATGCCGGTCACTTCGCGGTGCCGGCCTCTCGAGGTCGCGCACATGACCGAACGCCGCCGAGGCGGGCCGGGGAAGGCGCCGTCCTCCTGCGCCGCCGCCAGAGTCGCGACCGGCGCCGGCCTGACGAGCGGGCCCGGAAACGCAGACGCCGGCGCACGCCCGGGCGCGCCAGCGGCCCACGGCACCGGAACCGGACTGCGACCGGCACGGCGAAACCCGTGAGGGCGCCACCGAAGACGAGCGGATCCGGCGTGTGCCGCTGTCACGCCGCGTGCACGCCGGCTCCGTCGATCGGAGCGGTCCGAACGCAGCGACGGCGGCGTGCTCGTCGGAGACGCCTCCCCAGCCCTTGGTGGCGGCTGCCGAAGTGGCTGCGACGAACCACGATCACCGCGGAGCGTCCGCATCATGGCGCTCGTGGCTCGGCCATAGCCCCATTCGGCGACTTGCGCGGCCCGGGCTGGCCCCCTCCGACGAGCACGCCGCCGTCGCTGCGTTCGGATGCGGTGTCCGTACGCGAGCCGGCGTGCACGCGGCGTGACAGCTTCGCGCGTCAGCTCCGGTGACCGTTCGGGGGCCGCGCCCATGGTGCTCGCCGTGCCCGCCACCGTACGGGAACGCTCTCGCGCGGAGCTGGCGCGCCCGGGCGTGCGCCGGCGTCTACGTTTCTGGACCCGCTCGACCGTCCGGTGCCGGTTGCGACTCTGGCGGCGGCGCAGGAGGACGGGGGCCATGCCCGAGGCCCGACGGAAGCGTTCGCCGAAGCTGAAGCTGAAGATGCGCAGCTACCCCGGAAGCGGCCGGCCGCTGAGTGACCGGCATTGCGCTCAGTGGGCGACGTCTCGGCGGGTGCGCTCGACGAGCTTCTTCGCGAGGAGGGTGACGAGCGCGAGGAGGAAGAGCAGCGAGGCGACGGCGAACGCCGCCTGGAAGGAATACTCGTTGTAGAGGATCTCGACGTGCAGCGGGATCGTGTTGGTCAGGCCGCGGATGTGCCCGGAGACCACCGAGACCGCGCCGAACTCGCCCATCGCGCGCGCGTTGCAGAGCACGATCCCGTAGAGGAGGCTCCACCGCACGTTCGGCAGCGTGATCCGGGAGACGATCTGCCACCCGCTCGCGCCCATGACGAGGGCCGCCTCCTCCTCGTCGGTCCCCTGCTGCTGCATGAACGCGATGAGCTCGCGCGCCACGAACGGGAACGTGACGAAGACGGTGGAGAGCACGATCCCGGGCACCGCGAACGCCACGCGGATGCCGTGCTCGCGGCACCACGCCCCGAGGAGGCCCTGCGCGCCGAAGAGCAGGATGGTGGTCATCCCCGCGATCACCGGTGAGACGCCGAAGGGCAGGTCGATGAGGGTGAGGAGCAGGTGCTGGCCCCGGAACCGGAAGCGGGTGATGCACCAGGCCGCCGCGAAGCCGAAGGCGGTGTTGAGCGGGACCGCGACGAGGGCCACGAGCAGCGTGAGCCGCACCGCCGCGGCGGCGTCCGGGGACGAGACCGCGCTCCACCACACCGCCACTCCGCCGCGCAGCGCCTCCCAGAGCACGGCCACCGCGGGGACGAGCAGGAACGCCCCGAGGAAGAGCAGCGCCACCCCGACGAGGAGGCGGCGGATCCAGGGCGGGTCCTCGGCGGCGATCCGGCGCGAGGTCACGCCATCCCCGCGCGCGCCCGCGTCCACGCCTGCAGGCGGTTGATGACGAGGAGGAGCAGGAACGACGCCACGAGCAGCACGGTCGCGATCGCGGTCGCGCCCGCGTAGTCGAACTGCTCGAGCCGGGTCATGATGAGGAGCGGCGCGATCTCGGTGCGCATCGGCATGTTCCCCGAGATGAAGACGACCGAGCCGTACTCGCCGAGCGCGCGCGAGAACGCCAGGGCGAACCCGGTGAGGGCCGCGGGCACGATGGTCGGGAGGATCACGCGCAGGAACGTCTGACCGCGCGAGGCGCCGAGCACGGCGGCGGCCTCCTCGAGGTCCGGCTCGAGCTCCTCGAGCACCGGCTGGATCGTGCGGACCACGAAGGGGAGCCCGATGAACGTGAGCGCGATCGTGACGCCGAGGGGCGAGAACGCGCTCTGTACCCCGAGCGGCTCGAGCCAGCGGCCGATCCAACCGTTCTTCGAGTAGACCGCGGTGAGGGCGATGCCGGAGACCGCCGTCGGCAGCGCGAAGGGGAGGTCCACGAGCGCGTCGACGAGGGATCGGCCCGGGAAGCGGTAGCGGACGAGCACCCACGCGACGAGCACGCCGAACAGCGTGTTCACCGCCGCGCCCGCGGCCGAGGCGCCGAAGGAGATCCGGTACGAGGCGAGGGCGCGCGGGCTCGCGACGACCGCCCAGGCCTGCTCGGCGGTGAGGCTCGTCGCCCGGAGCACCACCGCGCCGAGCGGGATGAGGACCACCAGGGCGAGATAGAGGAGCGTGATCCCGGAGGAGAGCCCGAAGCCCGGCAGGACGCCCCGCGTGCGCTTCGCCCTCACGGGGCCCCCGTCCCGTCCGGCGCCGGCTCGTCGCCGGGATCGACGAGGTCCCCGGGGACGAGTGACGCCTCGTCGAGCGCGGCGAGGTCGGCGAGCGCCGCCTTCGCGCGCTCCACGGGCACCCGGGCGAAGAAGGCCGGGGCCCCCTCGCCCGGCTCGCGCTCGGCCTCGTACAGCGCGACGAGCCGCTCGAGCGCGGCGGGCACGCGCCGCGCCGGGATCTTGGCCGCGAGCCGGCCGAACCGGGCGCCAGCCGCGTCGATCCCCCCGCCGAGGAGGACGAAGTACTGCGGCACGGCCTGGTCCCCCACCTTCCGGGTGCTGCCCTGGAAGCCGACGGACGCGACGTGGTGCTGGCCGCAGCCGTTCGGGCAGCCGCTCACCTTGAGCTCGAGCCCGGGCGCGCGCGCCGCGAGCGCCGGGTGGGCGCGGACGTGCGCCTCGAGCAGCCGGCCCAGGCCGCGCGAGTGGGTCACGGCGAGGCGGCAGGTCTCCGCGCCGGGGCAGCTCACGACGTCCGCCGCGGTGCCCGCGCCGGCGAGCCCGAGCCCGGCGGCGGCGAGCCGGTCGTGGAGCGCCGGCACGTCCGCGTCGCGCACCCAGCGCAGGAGCACGTCCTGCTCGCGCGTGAAGCGGACCGTCCCGTCCGCGTAGGCGCGCGACAGCGCCGCGAGCGCCCGGAGCTGGGCCGAGGTGACGTCGCCGAGCGGGACGGTCACGGTGACGACCGACCAGCCGGCCTGGCGCTGCGCCCGCACGTTCGAGCGCCTGAAGGCGGCCCGCTCCTCGGGAGTCGGTGCGGGAGCGGGCTCCGCCGCGGGGACAATCCCGGGGCCGCGCGGCCGCTGGGCCCGCACGCTCGCGGCGATCGCGTCCGGCCCGGGCGCGGGGGCGCGAACCTCCGCGGGCGGCGCCTCCTCGGGGGGCGCCTCGGGATCGAAGGGAAGCGGCGGGACGCCGGCGGCGCGGACCGCGTCGAGCTCGGCGGCCACCTCGCGCGCGAAGCCCTCCCACCCGAGCTTCCGCACCACGAACTTCATCCGGGCGCGGGCCCGGTCCTTGCGCTCGCCCAGCCGGTCGAAGATCCGGAGCACCGCCTCGGCGAGCGCGAGGAGCTCGCCCGCGGGCAGGAACTCGGCGAACGTCCGCGCCGTCACGGGGACGGTGGAGGTCCCGCCCCCGAGCCGCACCTCGAAGCCGCGCCGGCCGCCCCGGACCCGCGAGAAGAAGGCGATGTCGTGGATCGCGCCGGCGGCGTGGTCCTCGGCGCAGCCCTCGAAGGCGATCTTGAACTTGCGCGGGAGCACGCCCGAGAGCGGGTGGCGCAGGAAGTGGCGGGTGACCGCCTCGGCGTAGGGCGTCGCGTCGAACGCCTCGGAGGGCGACACGCCGCCCCAGGGGCAGGCGGTGACGTTCCGGACCGCGTTCCCGCACGCCTCGCGCGAGGTGAGCCCGGCGAGCTCGAGGCGCCGCAGCGCGCCCTCGACCCCGCGCGCGGTCACGAAGTGGAGCTGGAGGTTCTGGCGGGTGGAGACGTGCCCGAACCCGCGCGAGTGGGTCTCGGCGACCTCGGCGAGCACCTCGAGCTGCGCAGCGCTCACGACGCCCTGCGGGAGCTTCGTCCGCAGCATGTGGACGTCGCCCGGCTGGCGCTGCGGGTAGGTGCCGCGGAGCAGGCAGAACGCGCGCCAGGCCTCGGCGTCGATCTCTCCGCGCTCGAATTTTTCGAGCGTCGCGACGTACTCCTCGAGGTCGCGGGGATCGGCGAAGGTCGGGCGCGTGGGGGGGCTGTTCGGGGACGTCATGGGCGGGGCGGGGCGGGAGCGGATGGGGCGGGGCGTCGGCTCAGCCTTCGCGCGCGGCGGCGGCCGGCCGGGACGCCGCCGGCGCGAGGGCCACGACCGGGCCGATGACGAGGGTGCCGGGGGCCGCGCCGGAGACCGGCGCGTCCGCGAGGGTCGCGAGCGTCCCGATCCAGGTCGAGGCGGACGGGGTGGACGCGCCGAGGAGCACCGCCGCCGGCGTCCGCGGGTCCCAGCCCGCCTCGACGAGGAGCGCCGCGATCCGCGCGCGGGTGGCGAGGCCCATCAGCACGACCAGGGTCGAGGCCCCCGGGGCGAGCCCGGCGATGAGCGGGCGGTACGCCTCCTCGGCGTGGCCCGACACGACCGTGAAGCCCGCGGCGAGGCCGCGGTGCGTGAGGGGGATTCCTGCGAGCGAGGGCGCCGCGAGCGCCGCCGAGAGCCCGGGGACGACCTCGTGCGGAACGCCCGCCTCGGCGAGGGCGAGGACCTCTTCGCCGCCGCGGCCGAGGACGTAGGGATCGCCCGCCTTGAGGCGAACGACGCGCTTCCCATGGCGCGCCGCCGCCACGAGGAGCCGGTGGATCGACTCCTGCTTCACGTTCGGATGGCCGGCTCGCTTGCCGACGAAGAAGCAGTGGGCGCGGGTGGCGTGCCGGAGCGCCTCGCCGGAGACGAGCGCGTCGTAGAGGACGAGGTCCGCCTCGCGGAGCCGCCGGACCGCCTTCACGGTGAGGAGCTCGGGATCCCCGGGCCCGGCGCCGACGAGCGACACGAATCCGCCCCTCGCCCCCGCAGCCGCGTCGCCCTCCGAAGGCGCGTTCGCGACGGAGCGCTCGGGCCCGTACAGCGCTACGAGCGCGCGCAGGAGCCTCGGGCGCCGGTCGCCGAGGGGGACCGCCTCCGCCTTCCAGCCCGCCCGGAGCGCCTCGGCGCGCTCGACCCAGGTCTCGACCTGCTCGGGCAGGAGCGCCTCGATCCCCTCGCGCAGGAGCCCGGCGAGCGCGGGCGCCCGTCCCTCGGTGGAGATCGCGACGGTCACCCCGCCGCGCCGCACCACCCCGCCGGCGTACGCGGTCGCGACCTCGGGATCGTCCACCGCGTTCACGAACACGCGCCGCCGCTCCGCCTCGGCCGCGACCGCCCGGTTCACCTCCGGGGTCGCCGCGGCGACCGCGAGCCAGGCGCCCTCGAGGTCCTCCGGGACGAACCCCCGGCGCGCGACCGGGACGCCCGCGGCGGCGACGTCGGGGTGCACCTCGGGGGCCACCACCTCGACGCGGGCCCCCGCGGCGAGGAGGCCGGCGAGCTTGCCAGCGGCGACCTTGCCGGCGCCGACCACGAGGACGCGGCGGCCGGCGAGCTTGAGGAACAGCGGAGCCAGCGCGGGAGCAGGGGGCGGAATGCGACGGAGCCGAGCCATGACGGAGGCGTATCCTATATAGCGGATGCGACGACGTCAACCGGCATCACGGACGTTCCTCCGTTTACACGGAGTTCCCGCCTCGGATCGCGCATCCACGGAACGGAGCGACTCCATCCAGCGGTGCCTGAACAGCGGCTGCGGCACGCGAGTGACGGCGCGCAAAAGGGCGCGGGCGCCCGATGAGCCGGGCGCCCGCGCGTGTGACCTCGGATCGATCGAGGCTACGGAACGACGACGGTGGTCACGGCGGTGTCGCCGCTCGTCTCGCCCGTGGTGCCGTCCACGATCTCGGCGAGGATCGTCCACGTCCCGGTGGCGCTCGGCTTCCAGGGGTAGGAGAACGTGCCGGCCGCGCTGACCACTGCGGCGGAGGCGATGGCGACCGTCTTGGTCCGGCCCTTGACCGTCGTCGTCGCCGTCACGTTGAGCGTCGCCGGGCCCGAGCCGCTGACGAGCACGATGGCCACGTCGACCGACGCCGTCTTGCGGAGGGCGACCGTGCCGCTCACGGACAGGCTGGTGATCGCGTAGTCCGAAGTCGGCGCCGGGCACACCGGGTCCGCGCTGTCGGTCAGGCCGTTGCAGTTGTCGTCGATCCCGTTGTTGCAGATCTCGGTGGCGCCGGGGTTCACGGCGGCGTTGTTGTCGTTGCAGTCCCCGGCGAGCTTGCCGGCCGGAATCGTGCAGCTGTTCACCAGGACGACCCAGCCGTCGTTGTCGGCGTCGACGCAGTAGGTGACGACCGTGGGCTTGCTGTTCGCGTCGTACGGCAGCGTGCGGGCGTTGATCTCGACGATGTTCGTGTAGGTGTCGCCGTCGGAGTCGAGCGGCTCGATCGCCACGAGCGCCGCGTTGATCACCGCGTCGGAGACCTGCGAGCCCGCGGTGATGTTGCCGGCGATCATGAGCGCCTGGCCGTACACGTTCCACGAGCTGGTGGTCGCGCCGTGGCAGGTGTTGCAGCTGTCGAGGACCGAGCCGGCCGTGCCGTACTTGCTGTTGAAGTCGGCCTTGTAGCCGGAGCGGGCCTGCGCCGTCACCGCGAGGAGCGCGGCGACGACCGCGAATGCGAGCTTCTTCATGTTTTGGTCCCTTCCCCTTCGTTGGACCGCGGCACGGAGTGGGCCCCTTGCCCCACCGCGACGTGGCCCGCGCACCCAGAGCAAGCTCCATGCCCTTCCGACGAGCCAGAACTTGCGGGTTAGGCCTTCGTTGTCCCTGAACTCTGGGTGCAATCCCGCAGCGCTGCGCCGAACCACCCACGGGGGCGTTTTGTCGCGGTTCGCTGGGGCATTTTGCCGCGGCACCTTGGCTTCCGGTCCGAGGCCCGGGCGGCCTGGTGGGCGACCCCTTGCGCCTTCGATATCGCACCTTGAGTGGGGGTAAACGCGTTGCTGGACTTTACCCCTTGTTGAAGCTATATCCCTCAGCCTCAGCCCATTCCGGGCGGAGCGAGGGCGACACCACACCGCCGCCCGTGAATCGAAGAAAGAGTCGTGACTGTAATGGCTACCGGTACCGTGAAGTGGTTCAACGATGCAAAGGGCTTCGGCTTCATCACGCAGGACGGCGGGGGCGAGGATGTCTTCTGCCACCACACCGCCATCCAGGCGCAGGGTTTCCGTACCCTCGCCGAGGGTCAGAAGGTGGAGTTCGACGTGACGAAGGGGCCGAAGGGCCTCCAGGCCGCGAACGTCCGGCCGCTGTAATCCACTTCGCCTGAAGCACCCGAAGCCCGGCCCTTCGCAGGCCGGGCTTCTTCATTTGGGGCTCCGGGTGCTTCGACGCCTACCCGGTCACTGCACGACGAACGGGCGCATCATGTCGTGCTCCTCGTGCGCGAGGATGTGGCAGTGCCAGACGTACTCACCCCGGCGATCGAACCGGGCGCGGATGCGGACGTAGCCGCCGGGCGGAACCCGGACCGTGTCCTTGAGCCCCGCCTCGTTCGGCGCGAGCATGTACTGGCTCGGGTCACAGCCGGGCGTCCCGGCGCACTCCGGCGGCGCCGTCTCGGCGCTGAGCGCACCCGGCGCGAGCGTGCCCATGATCCCGGCCGCCGCCGGCGTGTAGAGCGCCGGATCGTACGAGCCGCGCTCCTGCACCTCGAACGCCACGAGGTGGAGGTGCATCGGGTGCATGTCGCCGGTCGTGTTGACGATCGTCCAGTCCTCGACCGTGTTCATCGTCACCCACTCCGTCACCGGATCCATGAACCGCAGGCCGTTCAGGCGAAGCTCGAGGCGGCGGCCGATCGCGTTCGCCTCGTCGTCGAAGACCTCGTAGATGTCGATGAGCTCCTGCAGGTCGACGACGCGGGTCTGGTCCGGCGGCGGGAGCGGCACGGCCAACCTGGGGTGCGCCGGAAGGACGCTGGTGTCCGCCGCGGTGGTGCTCGCCGCGACCCGGAAGGCCATGACCCGGCCGGTCGTGTTCGCGTCGGGCACGTCGCCGAACGGGTACGGAGCCGCGCCGTCGTTTCGCATCACGATCGTGCTGCTCGCGAAGGCGGCGAAGTCGATGACCACGTCGGCGCGCTCGCCGTTCCCGAGGACGAGCCCGTTCGCCCCCGGGCCGGTGCCGACCGGGACGCTGTCCGGGAGGAGGCCCTGCTCGGCGCCGATCTGGACCATCTCGAGCCCCGACACCGGGCCCATGCCGGCGATCTCGAGCCACAGGTTGAAGAAGCGGGAGTCCGCGCCGTTCACCATCCGGAAGCGATACTTCCGCGGCTCGACGTCGAGCACCGGCCACGCCACGCCGTTCACGACGATCGTGTTCCCGAAGAACTCCGGACCGGACGAGTACATCGGGTTTCCGAGGTCGTCGACCATCTGCAGCCCCGTGTACGGATTCATGATCGGGAGGGTCTTGTACGCGAGCGAGCCGTCGTCGTTGAAGGACTTGTCCTGGAGGACGAGCGGGATCTCGTACGGGCCCTTCGGCAGGTTGAGCGCGTCCTCCGCCGTGTCCCGGAGCAGGTAGAACGCGGCGAGGCCGGCGTAGACGTTGAGCCGGGTGACGCCGAGCGCGTGGTCGTGGAACCAGAGGGTCGAGGCGGGCTGGTCGTTCGGGTAGGTGTACTCGACCGAGTTTCCGGCCGGCCCGCCCATGCCGTTCGCGGGCGCGCTCGGGACGGGCCCGAACCAGAAGAGCGGGTTGCCGTCGAACAGCGCCGGGGTGTGTCCGCCGTGCAGGTGCGGGACGATGCGGACGAGCGGGTTGCCCTCGACGCCGTCGATGGTGCGATCGACGTAGAACAGGTGCTGCTGGAGCGGCTGGCCCGCGCCGTCGGCGAGGCCGTTCACGTACCGCACGACGACCGGCCGGCCGGTGCGCGCCTCGATGGTCGGGCCGAGGTAGGTCGTGTCGTAGCCCCAGGCGAGCGTCGCGATCTCCTTGCCCGTCGCGGGGTCCTTGAACGTCGTTCCGTCCGTCCTCCGGAGCCCGAAGTCGTGCAGGCCCTGCTTCGCGGTGACGACGTAGGAGTCGGAGCCCGGGACCTTCGTCGTGTCCGGCGTCCGCGCCGGGATGATCGGCAGCGGCGTCGCGAACTGCTGCATGAGCTCGGGATCGAGCGGCCGCTTCCCGACCTGCGGGTTCGCGAACAGGTTCACCTTGGGTGACTGCTGCGGGGTCGAGCTCGAGCTTCCCGAGCACGCCGCGAGGGCGAGGGCGAGGGTGGCGAGCAGGCTGCGGCGGACGATGAAGGTCATCGAGGTGGTCCCCCTGTGGTGTGCGCTGCGCGCGGACGGTACCAGCAGGGGGTCCCGTCAAAGATGTTTTGCCGTTCGGTACGACCCGAATGGCGACCGGTGAGCCCGGGTCTCACCGATCGCCCACCTACACGCACAGTGTGCGCTGAAGCGCGCGGGGGTCCCTCAGCGTCCGGTGCCGGCGCGGGCCGCGACCTGGGCTGCCGAGTAGGTCAGTCCGTAGCCGAACGGATAGAGCGGGTCGTACGACGGATCTCCCGGGTGCATCGGCAGCTGCGCTGCCGACCGCGGCCACGAGATCGGGAGCTTTCCGGTCGGCGCCGCGTCCCCGAAGAGGACGTCGGCCACGCCCGCGCCCTCGCTCCCGGGCAGCCACGCCGCGACGAGCGCGCGCCAGCTCGCGAGCTGATCGGTCACGACGAGCGGCCGACCCGACACGAGAACGACGACGGTGGGGATCCCCGAGCGTCTCACCGTCGCGAGCGTCTCGAGGTCCTCCGCGTCGAGCCCGAGGCCGTCCCCGCGATCGCCGAGCCATTCCGCGTACGGGGTCTCGCCGACGACCACGATCGCGACGTCGTAGCTCGGGTCGATCCCGCTCGCGTTCCGCGCGTAGGTCACCGTCGACTGCGGCGCGACGGCGTCCCGGACGGCGTGGAGGATCGTCGTCCCGGGGATGAGGTCGCCGCTCGCCCCCTGCCACGAGATGGTCCAGCCGCCCGCCTGGTTCCCGAGGTCGTCCGCGCTCTTCCCGGCGACGAAGATGCGCCGGGTGGTCTTCGACAGCGGGAGCAGGGCGCCCTCGTTCTTCAGCAGGACGAGCGACGCGCGCACCGCGCGGCGCGCGACGGCGCGGTGCGCCGCGGAACCGACCGAGCCGGTGAGGGACCGATCCGCGAAGGGATGCTCGAACACGCCCAGCTCCACCTTCTTCGTCAGGATGCGCGTCACCGCGTCGTCGATCCGCGACGACGGCACGCGCCCCGCCTCGACCTCGGCCCGGAGCGTCGCGATGAAGGTCCGGTAGTCGTACGGCACCATCACCATGTCGACGCCCGCGTTCACGAGGGATCGGACGGCGAGCGGGTAATCGCCCGAGACGTCCGCGGTGCCGTCCCAGTCCGAGACGACGAGGCCGCCGAACCCGAGCTCGCCCTTCAGGAGGTCCGTCACGAGCGCCCGGTTCGCGTGCATCGGGACACCGTCGACGCTCGCGTGCGCGATCATGATCGCGCCGACCCCGGCCCGGATCGCCGCCACGAAGGGCGGCAGGTGGATGCTCCGGATCGCCGCGCCGCCGATCTGGACGTCGCCGCCCTCCACGCCCCCCGTCGTGGCGCCGTCCGCGATCCAGTGCTTCGCGGTGGCGAGGGTGGAGGCGGGACCGACCCCGAGCGTCGCGCCCTGCAGCCCCGTCACGTAGGTGGCGTACGACTCGGCGATGTCGGGCACCTCGCCGAAGCTCTCGTACGTCCGACCCCAGCGCTCGTCCTGCACCACCGCCACCGACGGCGCGAAGTCCCAGCGGACCCCGGTGCCCGCGAGCTCCTCGGCCGTGGCCCGGGCGACGTCCTGCACGAGCCGCGGGTCGCGCGCAGCCCCGAGCCCGAGGTTGTGCGGGAAGACGGTCGCGCCGAGGACGTTGCCGTGGCCGTGCACTGCGTCCACGCCGTACAGGATGGGAATCCCGAGCCGGGTGGAGAGCGCGGCGCGCTGGTAGCGATCCACCATGTCGGCCCAGGCCACCGGCGTGTCGGGATCGGGGGTCGAGCCGCCCCCGCTCAGGATCGAGCCGAGCGCGTACGACGCGATGTCCGACTCCGACTCGAGGGAGCCCCGGTCGATCTGCGTCATCTGCCCGATCTTCTCGGCGAGCGTCATCCGCGCGAGCAGGGCACCGACGCGCGCAGCCGTCGAGGGGGTCGCGGGGGGGGCGGACGGCCCTGCCGCGGTCTGGTTGCCGCACGCCAGGAGGTACCCGACGGCCGCACAGGCGAGCGCCACGAGGACGGGACCGCGGACGACGCTGGCGCGCATCGCCTGAATCTGTGCGCGGCCCGCGCTCGTCACCTCTCCACCAATGACTTCAGCCGCTGGAGCGCCTCGTCCCACCGACGGCGAGAGCTCGTCGAGCGTCCGGCGAGCGTCCGCCAGCCTGAGCGTTTGACATCCCAAGTCCCCGTCGGGTACAGTTCTCGATGTTGCTAATCATTCTCAATATCGTCCGCTCCCCCGCCACCGCTCAACCCCCGTCACCCAGAGGATCTCGAATGCTCACGAAGCGCGCCGCCCGCACCCTCGCCGCCCTCGCCGCCGCGACCGTCGCCACGGTGGCGGTCGCCGAAGACGCAAAGCCGATCCAGGACAACAGCTTCCTCGTCGAGGAGGCCTACAACCAGGAGCCCGGCGTCATCCAGCACATCAGCCTCTTCACGCGCGACCGCGACACGGGGAACTGGGTCTTCGCGTTCACGGAGGAGTGGCCCGCGTTCGGTCAGACCCACCAGGCGAGCGTGACGGTCCAGGGCCTGCGGACCAGCGCCGGGACCGAGAACGTCACCGGGTTCGGCGACGTCATGCTGAACTACCGGTGGCAGGCGGTCGGGTCCGGCGATACGGCGGTCGCCTTTGCTCCGCGCCTTTCGGTCCTCATCCCGTCCGGCGACTCGAAGCGCAACCTCGGGCTCGGCGGGGCGGGCCTGCAGATGAACCTGCCGATCTCGACGGTGCTGAGCGAGCATTTCGTCGCCCACTCCAACCTCGGCGGGACCTGGATCCCGGCGGCGCGCACCGCCGACGCGAGCGGGCCGTCGTTCGGCATGAACGTCGGCCAGAGCCTCATCTTCCTCGCCCACCACAACGTGAACCTCATGCTCGAGGCGGCGTACTCCACGATGGAGCTCGACGCGCCGGGCGGGGCCCAGCGCGTGGAGACCTTCTTCGTCAGCCCCGGCGTCCGGGGCGCCCTGGACTTCTCGTTCGGGCTCCAGATCGTCGGCGGCGTCGCCGTCCCGATCGGCGTCGGCCCGAGCGCCGGCTCCCTCGGGATCCTGGGCTATCTCAGCTTCGAGCACCCGATCACGAAGAACGCGATCTGAGCTCCGGCTCCGCGGCTTGCAGCGCCTCCTCGACCTTCCGCGCGAGGTCCTGGACGCTGAACGGCTTGTGGAGGAAGCGGACCCCGGCATCCAGGACGCCCTGGCTGCCGAGGACGCTGGCGGTGTAGCCGGAGATGAAGAGCGTCGGGAGCCCCGGGCGCTCCGCCTCCAGGCGCCGCGAGATCTCCGGCCCCTTCATGCCCGGGAGGATGACGTCCGTGATCAAAAGATCCACGGCCCCTCCGCGCGCCGCGGTCAGCACCTCCTCGCCGCTTGCGGCCTCCACCACCCGGTAGCCGAGCGACTCGAGGAGCTTGCGCGTGGTCCGGCGCACGGGCGCCTCGTCCTCCGCGAGCAGGATGGTACCTCGGCCGCGGACGGGCGCGGACGACGGGGCCACCTCCGGCTCGGCCTGCGCCGCGGCGCACGGCAGGTAGATGGCGAAGGTGGTGCCCTTCCCTCGCGCGCTCGTCACGAGGATCGCGCCGCCGTTCTGCTGGACGATGCCGTAGGTGGTCGCGAGCCCGAGCCCCGTCCCCTTGCCCTCGGCCTTGGTGGTGAAGAAGGGCTCGAACATGTGGGCGAGGGTCTGATCGTCCATCCCATGCCCCTCGTCGGTCACGGTGAGCAAGGCATGGTCGCCGGGCTGGAGCGCCTCGAGGCCCGGCCTCGCGCCGCTGCCGATGGTGGCGTTCGCGGTTCGCAGGACCAGCCGCCCCCCGCCGGGCATCGCGTCACGGGCGTTGACCACGAGGTTGACGAGCACCTGGTCGAACTGCCCGGGATCGACCCGGACCGGCCGGAGATCCTGCGCGGGCTCGAACACCAGGAGGACGTCCTCTCCGATGAGGCGGACCAGGGCGGGCCGGGTCGCCTCCACGAGCGAGTTCAGGTTGACGACCCGCGGCGAGATGGCCTGCTTGCGCGAGAAGGCGAGGAGCTGGCGGGTGAGGTCGCGCGAACGCTCGCCGGCGCGGGCGATCTCCTGCACGCTCACCTGGGCCGGGTGGTCCGGCGGCAGGTCCGCGCTCAGCATCGACGCCTCTCCCAGGATCACCGAGAGCATGTTGTTGAAGTCGTGCGCGACGCCGCCCGCGAGCCGCCCGACGCTCTCGAGCCGCTGGGCCTGCTGGAGGCGGGCCTCGGTCTCCCGGAGGGCCTCGGCGGCCGCTTGCTGCCTTCGGAACGAGCGCACCACGTACCCGGCGGCGAGCGCGGCGAGCGCGGCGAAGAGCGCCACGAGCGCCGCCGCCTGCGCGACCTCTCTCCACCACGTCGCGAGGACGTCGTCCTGCGCCAGGCCGACGAGCACGTAGAACGGGCGGGCGCCCACCTTGCGCCACCCGTAGGTGCGCTCGATCCCGTCCTTGGGCGCGAACGCGGTGTAGAGGCCCGAGGTCTGGCCTGCCCGGGTCTGCTCCCGCAGCGGGGGCGAGGGCTCGCTCGGCTCGAGCAGCGGCTCGACGACGCCGCTCGACCGCCGGACGACGGCGGTGAGGTCCTGGAAGCGCAGCAGGGCGGCGCCGCGCGGACCGACCTCGACCTCGGCGAGGAGCTTCGCGAAGTGATCGAGCGTGATGGCCGCGAACACGACCCCGTCGAAGCTCCCGTCCGGGCGGTCCAGGCGCCTGGAGAGGATGACGAGCGGCACCTTGATGATCCGTCCCATGTACGGGCGAGAGATGAAGAGCTTCGCGCCGGGTGCGTCCCGCTGGGCGATGAAGTAGTCGCGGTCGGCGGCGGAGACCTGCTCGGTGGTCGCGGGGACGCCCCGGACGACCCGACCACCGGAGTCGACGAGCCGCAGGCTCAGGACGTCCACCGTGCGGGCCTTCTGGGTGGCCAGCACCGCGTCGAGCGCGGCGGGGTCGTCTCGCCCTGCGGCGAGCTGGCGCTCGCGCTCGTCCACCACCGAGAGCAGCGCCAGATCCACCTTGTCGAGCACGTCCTCGAAGCTCCGCTCGAGGAGGCGAGCCAGGTTCTGGGCCGAGAGCGCGGTCTGCTCCTGGCGCTGCGCGTAGCTGCGGCGCAGGTTCAGGACCACCATCCCGGCCACGAAGACGTTCAGGACGAGCACGGCGGCCACGGCGGTGCGGACCACCGTGCGAGGGCCGCGGCTCGGCCGGCCCGTGGCGTGCCCTGCGGGCTCCGGTTCCGGCGGTGCCGTGGAAGTCATCGACCCGCTGATTCTGGGGGGAATGGTGAGGGCGTGTCGAGCCCACCCGTAAGGCGGCCGAGGAGCCGCCGCGCGGAGCCGCTCAGGTCGTGCGCGCGGGAGCGGCGATCAGCTCGGAGTCCACGATCTCCCGGAGGTAGCGCGACCCGACGAAGCCGGAGACCCGCTCCACCTCGCGCCCGTTCCGGAAGAAGAGCACGGTCGGAGTGCCCATCACACCGTACCGGGCCGCCGTGCGGCGCGCCTCGGCGGCGTTCAGCTCCGTGACCTTCACCCGGCCCGCGTAGTCGGAGGCGAGGTCCATCACGACCGGCTCGAGCATCTTGCACGGCGCGCAGCCGGGGCTCCACACGTCGACCACGACCGGCAGGTCGGATCGGAGCACCTCGGCGGCGAAGCTCGCGTCGTCCACGTGCGTCGGCTGAACGCGCGGAGCGCGCGAGCCGAACAGCTTACCGAGCAGACTCATCCAGACCTCCGCCGGGTTGGAGCCACGCGCCGGCGTCTCGGGTTCGCGAGAACGCTACGGAGCCGGGGGCGGCTACGGAGCCGCGGGCGGCGTCGCGGCGGCCGGCACGACCCCGAGCAGCGCCTCCACGCGCGCCTTCAGCTCCGTGCGCTTGATGTCCTCCCCGGTCAACCGCTCCCCCTTCTCCTTCCCCCCTTGGAGGAAGACGAGCGTCGGGGTCGCGGTGACGCCGAGCTTCGTGGCGAGCTGCGCGTTCGCCGAGATCAGGACCTTCAGGAAGCGAACCTTGCCGGTGAACTTCTCCGCCACCGCGGCGAACCGGGGGGCGAGCACCTCGCACGCCTTGGAGTCCTTGCCGTAGAAGTCGAGCACGACCGGCAGCGCCGCGCCGACCACCTCGGTCTCGAAGTCCTTCTCGGCGATCTCCTTCACGTGCAGCGCCTCGACCTCCTTCACCTTCGGGTCCTCGTTGACCGGGACTCTCACATTGAATCGGTTGGCCATTCGACGTTTCCTTTCGGAAGAGAGGGGGTGCGCAGGTACGAGAGGCGGCGGCTGAAGCGTCACGCCACGAGGGGCGCCTGCGGCTTCGGGCGGGCGTGCTTCGCCGTCACGACGTGCATGAAGGCCTCGACGTCGACGTGGTCGCGCGCGCCGAGCGGCCGGAGCTTCTCGAGGAGCAGCTCGGTGGATCTGAGGAGGGCGGAGTAGGTGGACCAGTTCGGCTTCGGCTCGTAGGCGAGCTCGAGGCCGAGCCGGTGTCCGACCTCGCACGCAAACCTCGGCCGGAGCAGCATGTGGAGATCGGGCCGCGCGACGAACGGCAGGAGCGTCAGGATCGGCCAACCCGATTCCTGCGACATGCCCGGCGCCATCGCCGCGACCGCGGCGGAGAGCGCCTCGAACCGGGACTGGTCGGGCGCAGGCAACGCCAGGAGCTCGAACAGCGCCGCGAAGTAGGCGCGCGCCGCGCCGGGGTCCTTCAGCGCGTCCTCGAACGAGGCCTTCTCCGCGTCCTTGTGAAGCGGACGGACGTGCTGCTCGACCCCGAGGGCGCGCTCGACCAGCCCGCCGACGTCGTCCGCCGCGAGGAGTCGCTCCCCCTCGCCACCCCCGAGGGTCTCCGCGTACTGCGCCTGCGCACGCCGCCAGCGGGGGACGCGCTCGCGCTTGTTCGACTCGTCGCCGACGTAGCTCGGGTCCGCGAAGCCTTTCGGGAACACCTCGAGGAACCGGGCGACCGCGTCGGTGTGGGAGAGCCACGTGCCGGCCAGGCCGTACCGGCCGGACTTGGCGTCGAAGGTGAGGCCGGGCAGGCGGGAGAGCCAGGCGTTCGTGCTCTCGGTCGGAGCGAGGAGCGGGAGCGCCATCGGCAGCCGCAGCTTCGTCGCGAACCGAGCGTCGCTCATCGCGAAGAAGACGTGAATCGCCTTCTCCTCGACTGCGACGACCTTTCCGAGGCCCAGCGACGCGTGCTGCACCATCATTCCCTTCTCGAGTGCGCTCATGGTTCCTTCTTCAGTTCGGCGCTCACGCGATCGCGCACTCGTAGCGAATGCGCACATGTGCGCACAGGGCTCGTCGTGCACGAAGGGATGACGCGGGACCCGCCGTGTCGCTCACGGCGGCGTGGAGGGCCGGCGATGTTCGCCGGGTAAAACCTTGTATATCATCGGGCGCACCTGGGCGCTCGTCGGGCCTGGCCGGGTCTCCCGCGGTCCGCCCCCCGGCAGGTATCCGGGGGCCCCTCCTCGACTTCTCCGCGTGCTTCGGCTACAGGTGCACTCCCTCCCGCTCGGGAGGGCAAGAAGCGCTGCGCGGCAAATCAGTGCCGTGCACTCACAGAGAGAAACGAGATCCAACAGCACATGGCAAACGGTACCGTGAAGTGGTTCAACGACGCGAAGGGCTTCGGCTTCATCACGCAGGCGGACGGGGGCGAGGATGTCTTCTGCCACCACTCTGCGATCCAGGCCGACGGGTTCCGCTCCCTCGCGGAAGGTCAGAAGGTGGAGTTCGACGTGACGAAGGGCCCGAAGGGCCTGCAGGCGGCGAACGTCCGCCCGGTCGCCTAGTCGAGCCTTCGAAAGCTTCGACGTAGATGAGAGCCCGGCCTCCTCGAGGCCGGGCTTTCGCGTTTCGGCGCGACCGTTGGCGCCGGGGGGCAGCCGGTCAGTTGAGCAGCTCGCGGCGGGCCTTGCGCGGCGCCGGCGCCTCGACCCCCATCGCCTCGAGCCCCTGCCGCGTCAGAAGGTAGCGGACCTTGCCGCTGCCGCGAGCCGTGTCGATCTCCGCCTCGAAGGCCGGTCCGGTGATGCCGCCGAGCGAGAAGCTCTTCTTTAAATTTATCACCCGCCCGCTCACGACGTCGCCCGCCACCGGCCCCGCGCCCACGTCGCGCCGGTACAGGTCGAGCGCCGCCTCATGCAGCGTCACCACGAGCGATCCCTCCAGCGGAAAGCTCGAGAAGAGCACCGAGATGAGCGTCCATGCGGGCGGGACCTCTGCGGCCATCGAGCGAGTGTAGCGGACGCAGGGCCCCGGCGCAGGACGCGCGACCCGATGCAATCCCCGCGTCGGACGTGCAACGTCATGGAAGAGAAGCGTGGGCCATCACGAAGCGCCTGGTCGCCCAGCTGGAGCGCAGGCGCAGTGCTTCCATGAGAGCCAGGGGGGAGGGTCTGTCGATGCGGTGCGAAGAGATCATGAAGACCGACGTGGAGTGCGTCTCGCCGAGGGACACCGTGGAGGATGCCGCGGTCCGCATGAGGGACCAGAACATCGGATTCCTGCCGATCTGCGATCAGTCGAAGAAGGTCCTGGGTGCGCTCACGGATCGCGACATCGCGATCCGGCTCGTCGCGGCGATGAAGCCGGGGAGCACGCTCATCGAGGACATCATGACGCGCGAGGTGGTCGCGTGCCGCCCCAAGGACGACATCCGCGACGCGGAGAAGGCGATGGCGAAGAACCACAAGTCCCGCATCCTGTGCGTCGATGACTCGGATCGGCTCGTCGGGATCATCAGCCTCTCGGACATCGCTCAGCACGAGCGCGGCAGCCGCGCCTCGGACACGCTGCGCGAGGTCAGCGAGCGGGAAGTGAGGGCGTAGCCAGAACCCGGCGGGCGCGGGCGGGCGGGCCGCGCGCCGCCGTCCACGCTGCCAGTCATGCGTCGCTACGTCGATCGTCACGACGCCGGCCGCACGCTCGCGGCCGCCCTGGCGTCGAGGTACTCGGGTGAGCCGGACCTCGCCGTACTCGCCCTGCCACGCGGCGGCGTGCCCGTCGGGTACGAGGTCGCGAGGCGACTCGGAGCTCCTCTGGACGTATTCGTCGTACGGAAGCTGGGGATGCCTGGGCAGGAGGAGCTCGCGATCGGGGCCGTCGCTTCCGGAGGGGTCCGCGTCCTCAATGAGCCCGTCATCAGGGCGCTCGGGATCCCGAAGAGCACGATCGACGTCGTCACGACGATGGAGAGCCGAGAGGTCGCGCGCCGAGAGCGCGCCTACCGCGCCGGTCGCCCCGCTCTCGACGTCGCGGGCCGCGTCGCCATCCTCGTCGACGATGGCCTCGCGACCGGATCGACGATGCGCGCCGCGGTGGCAGGGATGAGGCAGAAGGAGCCGCGGAGGATCGTCATCGGCGTTCCGATCGCCGCTCCCACGACCTGCGAGGAGCTCGCGCCGGAGGTCGACGACATCGTCTGCACCGTGACCCCTGAGTCGTTCTTCGCGGTCGGTCAGTGGTACGAGGACTTCTCGCAGACGAGCGACGACGAGGTCCGCGAGCTGCTCGAGCGGGCCGCCCGCGAGCACGCTTCTCGTTCGGGCGCCTCGCCATACCCCGGAGATCACGGCGCGGTCCGGTGAGGATCGATCAGGGCGAGCACCGATGCCGGTGAAGTGCGCCTCGACGTCCTCGGGGAGGTGACGCGGTGCTCACTCCTCGGGCCCCTGCACGGGCGGAGGCTCATCGCGCTCACGCTCCCGTATCTCCCCCGCGAACTCGCTCTCGTCCCCCTCCTCTCGGCGGATGGCAGCGCCCGATCGAGCGCGCTCGTGCTCGGGTGGCGCTGGACGGTCTGGCGCCTTCGGCGGCCTCCGTCCGATCGTGCTTTCAGGCTCGTCCTCAATCGGCGTCGGCATGGCAGTCCTCGGAAACGCGAGTAGCTTTCGTGAAGGGGCGGACTCCTTTCAGCGTGCACTCGGGCTCGGCCTCCCGCAATCGCCAGGCCGCCGATCAAGGGGGAGCCCCATCGAGGGTCACATGACCATGCTCTCCTTCCACCACCACCGCACGCGCACGAACGCGCGTTCGGTGAACGCTGGGATCGCGCTGGCGGGCTTCGCCGCGGGAGCGGCGTGTCTCGCATTGCTCGAACCGCGCGGCGGCGCGCGCCGACGGGGCCGCGTGGTCCAGAAGACGATCCACGCGCGCAAGTCGATCCGTGCGTTCAGCGAGAAGGCAGCGCGGGACCTCGCGAACCGCTCGCGCGGCCTGATCGCGTCGGTACGATCGGTCGGTGAAGCCGGTGCACCGGACGAGGTGCTCTGCGAGCGGGTCCGGTCGCAGGTCGGCAGGCTCACCTCACACCCGTCCGCCATCGAGGTCTCCGCGCGCGAGGGCGTGGTGGAGCTGCGCGGGCCGATCCTCGAGGCCGACGTACAGCAGGTCCTTCGCGGCACGCGCCGGGTTCGCGGGGTCCGCGCCGTCCTGGACCACCTCGTTCGGCACGTGGACGCTGGCGAGGTATCCGCGCTACAGGGCGGCCCTGCCCAGCGGGCGCCCGTCCCGGACGCCATCCAGGCGAGCTGGGCGCCCGGGACGCGGCTCGTCGCCATCGTTCTCGGGGCCGCGCTCGCCGTCATCGGCTCGAGATCGCGCCGCCTGACAGCGCTCCCTCTGGGACTCGTCGGCGTGTCGCTGGCGCTGCGCGGTCTCACCAACCTGCCGTTGAACCGGCTCCTGGGGATCGGCGCGCGCCGGGGTGCGGTGGAACTCAGGAAGAAGTCGCTCCTCGAGCACGGCAGGGCCGAGGGCGTCACTCGCGAAGCGGTGCGGCCCCTCGACGCGTTCGACCCCGGGTTGTGAGGGCCGACCGATGGTGAGGCGAGCGACGACGCGGCGGCGACAGGACGGGCGGACGGCGCGCGCCGGCGAGCGGCCCCGGCGCTACTGGTCGCGCGACGTCACGCGACACAGCAACGCGCTCGATCTCGAGAGCCGCGTGTTCAAGCTCCCGCCCCGGGAGATGGCGCGCTCGCTCAAGCGGAGCTCGGACCGGAGCACACGAAGGAAGTCCTCGCCGTTCCGGTCGGCGATGTCGATGCTGACCTTCTTCGAGAACCGCGCGGGACGGAACCTCTCTCCCGCTCGCAAGCAGGCCATCCACAAGGCGAAGGAGGAGCTCCGGAAGCTGTACGGGCGCAGGCCGCAGGGCGCCTGAGCACCGTGGAAATCGGTGGACGCTCCGAATTGTCTTCGGCCTCGTACCGATCGTCGCCGGACTCGACAAGTTCGCCGGCCTCCTCGTCCAGTGGGACAAGTACCTGTCGCCGTCGTTCCGCCGCCTCATCCCGATGAGTCCGCCGGCGTTCATGAACCTCGTCGGTATCGTCGAGATCATCGTCGGCGTCGGCGTGCTCTTCACTCCTTGGACGCGCGTCTTCGCGTGGATCGCGGCGATCTGGCTCTGGTGCATCGCGCTCAACCTTCTGACCGGCGGCTTCTACGACATCGCGGTACGCGACATCGTCTTGGGGATCTCGGCGCTCTGCCTCGCGCGCCTCACCGTGCTCGTCCCGATGCACGTCGAGCAACGCGCACCCGGAGTCGGCGCCGAAGCCCAGCGCACCGGGGCACGCGCCTGAGGGTTCCGCGCAGCCTTCCGCAGCTCAAACCCTTCGTCGCCGCCGGAGTGGAACGCCAGCTTGGCGCTCACGGAGAACCGCGGAATTCTGAACGTGCCGGCTGAGTGGTAGCGTTCAGGCGAGATGAAGATCCAGGTCCTCCTGAGTCCCGGCTGCGGGCACGGCGCTCGCGCGCTCGAGTTGGTGGCGGATGTCCTTCGCCAGAGCGCGCCCGGGACGCAGATCGAGACGATCACGGTCGCGACGCTCGAGGACGCGGCCCGGTGGGCGTTCCCGGGCTCGCCAACGGTCCGGGTGGATGGCCTGGACATCGAACCGCGGGCACCGACGGGCGTCGGTCTCGGCTGACGGCTGTACGGTCTCGCGGGCGTGCCCCCGCGAACGCTCATCGAGGCCGCCATTCGGTCCAAGCTCGTGCGCTCATGACCGCCCCTTCCGCCGGCGCGTCTCGGTGACAAGTGGCCTGGATACCCAGCGGGGGGCGAGCCGCCCGCGCGGCCTTCACACATGCTGTGTCAGTCCATGCGGATCGATGAGCGAGCGGTCGATCTCTCGCCGGAGGAGGGTGCGCGCGTCGTGGCGCTCGGCCTCCTCTCCGAGGCGGGCGAGGCCGGCAAACGACTCGAGGCGCGTGACGACGATGACGTGCTGCACGACTTCCGGGTGGCGCTTCGCCGCCTGCGCAGCACGCTGCGCGCCTTCCGGCCCTGGCTCGAGGACAGTGTCAAGCCGCGACACGAGAAGAGGCTGAAGAGGATCGCGCGGTCCACCAACGAGGCGCGCGATGCCGAGGTCCAGCTGGAGTGGCTGGGGACCAAGCGCGTGGCGCTTGCGTCCGAGGGCCAGCGCGCCGGGCTCGATCTGCTCGTCGAACGGTTCGAGGCGCGAGCCGGCGGCGGCCCAGCTCCGGCACGCGTGGCCGATCGGTACCGACGCGCCGCGAAGAAGCTTCAGCGGCGGCTCCGGACGTACGAGCGGGACGTCGAGGCGGGTGCCGTCACCGGGACGAGCTTCGGAGGCGTGCTCGCCACGCTGGTCGGCGATCAGGTGAAGGCACTGCGCGAACGGTTGGACGCCATCCGTGGCCCGTCCGACCAGGAGGCCGTACACGCGGCGCGCATCGAGGGGAAGCGGCTGCGCTACCTCCTCGAGCCGCTTCGGGGCCACCGCCACGCCGACGCGAGCGAGTCGATCGATCACCTGAAGCGGCTTCAGAACGTGCTCGGTGATCTGCACGACGCGCACCTGCTCGCGGGCGAGCTGCGCGAGGCGCTCATGGGCGCCGCCGTCGAACGGGCCCAGCACCTCCACGCGGCCATCTTCGCCGAGGACGCGAGCGACGCCGTGGTGCGCGATCGGCTGCGGCCGAGCCCGCGTGCGGGCCTTCTCGCGGTCGCGCGCCTCGTGCGAGAGCGGCGCGACGCGCTCCACGCAGATCTCGTGCGCGAATGGCGCGCGGAGGGCATGGACGCGCTTTCGGCCGAGGTGCGGGCGATCGCCGCTTCGCTCGAGGCCCGCGCGGGCGGCAAGCTCGAGCGTGAACGGAAGGTTCTGCTCGCCGGGCTGCGGCGCTCTGGCCGTTCACGGAGGGTCGCCGCGTCGCGAAGCAGCGGCATCGGGCGCAGGACGGCTCGCTGACGTTCCCTCTCCTCCCGCGCCACGGCTCAGCGCTTCGCGAAGCGCCCCGCAGCGTCTAGGCGCCGGAGGGCTCGCAGGAGAAGCGTCTAGATGTGCAGTGGCCGCTCGGGCCGCCTGGCCTTCACTCATGGATGCGCGGCTGGGCCGACGTCGCGATGCCACGCTTCACGACATCCACGATAGCGTCGGCGCCGATGCCGGCGGCGTCGAGGAGCTCGCGCGGAGTGCCCGATCCCGGCATGGCCCGCACCGCCAGGTGGGTGATGGCAGGCGCGGCGCGGCCCTCGAAGACCTGCGACACGGCGTCCGCGAGCCCGCCCTCCGCCCAGTGGTCCTCCACGACCACGAGCCGCCCGCCGCATTCGCGCGCGCAAGCCTCGACCGTCGCCGCGTCGACGGGCTTCACCGAGTAGAGGTCCACCACTCGAACGTAGACGCCGCTCGCCGCGAGGAGGTCATGGGCGCGGAGCGCCTCGTGGAGGGTGATCCCGGCGGCCAGCACCGCCGCCGAGTCGGCGCTCGACCGGCGCAGGACCTTGCTTCCGCCGATCGGGAAGCGCTCGCCGGGACCGTACAGGACCGCCGTCTTCTCGCGGGTGATCCGCACGTAGGAGATCCCGTCCCTGTCCGCCATCTGGCGCGTCAGGTCCGCTGCCGTCGTCGCGCAGGACGGATACAGGACGGTGCTTCCTGACAACGCGCGCATCGTCGAGAGATCCTCGAGCCCCATCTGCGAGGGTCCGTCCTCACCGATCGAGACGCCCGCGTGCGAGCCGGCGAGGCACAGGCGTGCCCGGGAGACCGCGGCCATCCGCAGTTGATCGTGGGCGCGCGTGAAGAATGCCGCGAACGTCGACGCGAACGGCACGAGCCCAAGGACCTGCATGCCGACCGCCGCGGACACGAGCTGCTGCTCGGCGATGTACATCTCGAAGAAGCGATCGGGGTGTGCCTTCCCAAACGTCTCCAGGTACGTCGAGTTGCTCACCTCGCCGTCGAGCGCCACGACGTCCGTGCGCTCGGCGCCGAGCGCACGCAGCGCGTCGCCGAACGCCTCACGCGTCGACACGCGCGAGCCGACCTCGTACCGCGGCGGCTCGTACGTGCCCTCCCGTGGCCCGCTCGCTGTCGGCCCGGGCGTCCGCCCGACCGTGTCGACGACGACGTCGGTGCGTGGGTTCCCGAGCTCGGCGAGCGCGCGTGCCGCCTCGTCCTTCGAGAGGGCTTTCCCGTGCCAGCCCTCCTTGTCCTCGAGGAACGACACCCCCGCTCCCTTCTTCGTGCGCGCGACGATGCACACCGGGCGGTCGGACCCCTCGGCGTCCGCGTACGCGCGATCGATGGCGCTCTGGTCGTGGCCGTCGATGACCAGCGCGTTCCAGCCGAAGGCGCGGGCGCGCTCCGCGTAGCGCTCGCCGCTCCACTGCAGCATGGTCGGGCCGCGCTGGCCGAGCCGGTTCATGTCCACGATCGCGACGATGCGCGAGAGGCCGTAGTGCCCGCCCAGCTCCAGCGCCTCGTAGACGCTCCCCTCGGCCATCTCGCTGTCGCCGAGAAGCACCCAGCAGCGGAGCTCTCGGCCTAGGAGCCGCGCGGCGATCGCGATCCCCACGGCAGCCGGCAATCCCTGCCCGAGCGATCCCGTCGCCACGTCCACGAAGGGCACCGTGGGCGCGGGGTGCCCCTCGATCCGGCTTCCGAGCTTCCGCAGCGAGAGGAGCTCCTCGTCCGAGATCGCGCCCGCGGCCTTGGCCATCGCGTACAGGAGCGGCGCCGCGTGTCCCTTCGAGAAGATGAGACGATCGTCGTCCAGCCTCATCGGCTTTCGCCAGTCGGCGCGCAGATGCCCGTCGAGAAGCACCGCCATCAGATCGGCGGCGGACAGGCACGACGTCGGATGCCCAGACCCCACCGCGGTCGTCGCGCGGATGCTGTCGGCCCGGAGCTGCGCCGCGAGCGGCGCCCAGCGGTCGGTCGGCACGGTCATCGTCTCGCTTAGCGTGTGCACGCGCCGGTCGCCGCGCTGGATGCCCCGGGTCGCCGATCGAGGTCCCCCGGGCGGAGCGGGGCCACGCGCGTTTTCACCCGTCATGGACACCATGAAGGGTTGAACGATGAGGGTCGCACTGGCCGCCGATCACGAGGGCTACGCGCTGAAGGAGCGCCTGAGGGCGCACCTTGCGTCACGAGGACACGAGTTGCTCGACCTGGGCTCGCACGACCCCTCGCCGAGCGACTACCCGGACCACGCGGAGGCAGCCGCGCGCGCGCTCCTCGACGGGCGCGCCGAGCGTGCGATCCTCGTGTGCGGGAGCGGCGTCGGCGTGACGGCCGCCGCCAACAAGGTCCCCGGCATCCTCGCCGGGCTGTGCCACGACCATTACTCCGCGCACCAAGGCGTCGAGCACGACGCGATGAACGTCCTCACGTTCGGTGCGCGGATCGTGGGGGACGCGCTCGCGTTGGAGATCGCCGATGCGTTCCTGGCGGCGCGCTTCGACGGCGAGGAACGGCACGCGCGCCGCGTCGCGAAGGTACGCGCGCTCGAGGCGCGCTTCGGTCGGAGGGCGGCGCATGGCGAACCCACTCCGTGAGCTGGAGCGCTACGGGCAGAGCATCTGGTACGACAGCCTGAGGCGTGGCCTCATCGCATCGGGAGAGCTGGCGCGCTTCGTCGTCGAGGACGGGCTCAAGGGGCTCACCACCAACCCGGCCATCTACGAGAGGGCGATCGACTCGACCCGCGACTACGACGCCGAGCTCGTGGGGCTGCTGCGCCGCCCCGACCTCGACGCGAAGGGGGTCTACGAGCAGCTGGCCATCCACGACATCCAGGCGGCGGCCGACCTGCTCGGGCCAGTCTATGACCGCACCGGCGGGCGCGACGGGTTCGTGAGCCTCGAGGTCTCGCCCGCGGCGGCGCGCGACGACCGCGCCACCGTCGCCGAGGCACTGCGGCTCTGGCGTGCCGTCGACCGCCGGAACGCGATGATCAAGGTTCCCGGCACGCCCGAGGCGCTCCTGGCGATCCGTCGTCTCCTTGCCGAGGGCGTGAACGTCAACGTCACCCTCCTCTTCTCTCGTGAGGCGTATCGCAAGGTCGCCGAGGCGCACGCGGCCGCGCTGGAGGATCGCATCGGGCGCGGCGAGGACGTGTCGCGCGTCGCAAGCGTCGCGAGCTTCTTCGTCTCGCGCATCGACACCGAGGTGGACCGGCGCCTCGACGCGCTCGCCGCGGGCGGCGCGCCGGACGCGGCACGGCGGGCCCGGGCGCTGCGCGGCCGCGTGGCGATCGCGAACGCGAAGCTCGCGTACCAGGACTGGCGGGCGCTCGTCGCGTCCGAGCGCTGGCGGGCGCTCCGGGCGCGCGGGGCGACGCCGCAGCGGCTGCTGTGGGCGAGCACGGGCACGAAGGACCCCGCGTACCGCGACGTCATGTACGTCGAGGAGCTCATCGGGCCCTACACCGTCGACACGGTACCGCCCGCGACGTTCGACGCCTTCCGCGACCACGGCCGCGTCGCCCCGTCGCTCGAGGCGGGCGTCGAGGACGCGCGCGACACGATCGCGGAACTCGCCGCGCTCGGCATCTCGCTGGACGAGGTCACCGAGCGTCTCCTCGAGGACGGCGTGCGGCTGTTCGCAGAACCGTTCGCGAAGCTGCTCCGGACCATCGAGGCGCGGCGCGGGGCGGAGACCGGCGCGCACGCCTGAGAGGAGCTTCATGCAGCTCGGGATGATCGGACTGGGTCGGATGGGCGGAAACATGGCCCTGCGCATCCTGCGCGGCGGGCACGGCCTCGTGGGCTGGGATCCCGCCGCCGCACCGGTCCGGGCGATCGAGCACGCCGGCGGGAGCGGCGCCGCCACCCTCGACGACCTCGTCACGAAGCTCACGCCGCCACGCGCGGTGTGGATGATGGTGCCTGCCGGCGCGCCGACGGAGAAGACGACCCTCGACCTCGGGGCGCGGCTCGCGTCGGGGGACGTCGTCATCGATGGCGGGAACACGTTCTTCAAGGACGACGTCCGCCGCGCGCGGCTCCTCGCCGAACGTGGGATCCGCCACCTCGACGCGGGGACGAGCGGCGGGATCTTTGGGCTCGAGCGCGGCTATTGCCTCATGGTGGGCGGCGACCGCGACGCGTTCGAGCGGCTCGAGCCGGTGTTCCGGACGCTCGCGCCCGGCCGCTCCACGGCCCCACCGACGCCGGGGCGCGCGTCCGGCGGCACGGCGGAGGACGGGTACCTCTACTGCGGGCCTCACGGCGCAGGTCACTTCGTGAAGATGATCCACAACGGAATCGAGTACGGCCTCATGCAGGCCTACGCGGAGGGATTCGACATCCTCCGTGGCGCAGCCGGACCGGAGATGCAGCCGGAGCTCCGGTACGACCTGGATCTCGGCGAGATCGCAGAGCTGTGGCGCCGCGGCAGCGTCGTCACGTCCTGGCTCCTCGACCTGGCCGCTGCTGCGCTCGCGCACGATCCGACGCTGGACGGCTTCACCGGTGCGGTGGACGACTCGGGCGAGGGGCGCTGGACGGTGAACGCCGCCGTCGAGGAGGCGGTGCCCGCGCCTGCCCTCACGGCGTCGCTCTTCGCCCGCTTCCGTTCCCGGAGGGCGAACACGTTCGGCGAGAAGCTCCTCTCCGCGATGCGGCGCCAATTCGGCGGCCACCCGGAGGCGAAGCGAGGTGGAGGCGCGCCGTGACCACCAACGCCGCCCGGCTGCGGCCGGGCGATCCCTGCACGTTCGTCGTCTTCGGCGCGACGGGGGATCTCACGAAGCGCAAGCTCCTCCCCGCGCTCCACAACCTGGGGGCGAACGGCCTGCTCCCCCGCGATTTCGCGTTCCTGGGCGTCGCCCGCAAGGCGCTCGACGATGACGCCTATCGCGAGTACGCGGCCGCAGCGGCACGCGAGTTCGCGCCAACCCCCGCGGCGGACGCGTTCCTGCGGCAGCTCGGTTCGCGCATCCATTACGTCCAGGGAGACTTCGAGGACCCGCGGGCGTACGAGGCGCTCTCCGCGGCGCTCGCACGCGCGGCCGAGCAGCACGGCACGTCCGGAAACGCGCTCTTCTACCTCGCAACGCCCCCGACCGAGTTCTGCACGATCGTGCGCGGGCTCGGCGGCGCGGGGCTCACCCGACAGGACGCGGGCTGGCGGCGCGTCGTCATCGAGAAGCCGTTCGGTCACGACCTCGACTCGGCCCGAGCGCTGAACCGTGAGCTCTCCGGTGTGCTCGACGAGAGCCAGATCTACCGGATCGATCACTATCTCGGGAAGGAGACGGTCCAGAACTTGATGGTGTTCCGGTTCGCGAATGGAATGTTCGAGCCGATCTGGAACCGGCGCTACGTCGATCACGTGCAGATCACGGTCGCCGAGGATCTCGGGATCGAAGGACGCGGCGCCTATTACGAGCGCGCCGGCGCCGTGCGCGACATCGTACAGAACCACATCCTCCAGCTCCTCACGCTCGTCGCGATGGAGCCGCCCTCCACGCTCGCGGCCGAGGCGGTCCGGAACGAGAAGGTGAAGGTGCTGGACGCGATCCGCCCGATGCAGCCGGAGCAGGTGTTGCGCGACAGCGTCCGCGGACAGTACGGTGCGGGCGTCATCGCGGGAAGGAAGGTTCCTGCGTACCGCGACGAGCCAGGCGTCTCCCCAGCGTCGCAGACCGAGACGTTCGCCGCGCTGAGGATCCTCGTCGAGAACTGGCGCTGGGCGGGCGTCCCCTTCTACGTTCGCTCCGGAAAGCGTCTCGCCCGGCGCGACACCCAGATCTCGATCCAGTTCCGACGGCCGCCGCTCCTCCTGTTCGAGGAGGCCGGCATCGAGCAGATCGAGCCCAATCGCCTCGACGTGTTGATCCAGCCGGAAGAGGCCATCAGCATCTCGATGAAGGCGAAGCGGCCGGGCCCCGCGATCGTCCTGGAGCAGGCGAAGCTCGACTTCAGCTACTCCAGGTTTGGCGCCCTCCCTCCCGCAACGGGGTACGAGCGGCTGCTGCACGACGTCATGATCGGCGACACCGAGCTCTTCCACCGCGCCGACCTCGTCGAGGCGAGCTGGCGGATCGTGACCCCGATCCTCGATGTGTGGGCCACGCTGCCTGCGCGCGACTTCCCGAACTACGAGGCCGGCACGTGGGGCCCCACGGCGGCGGGCGATCTGCTCGCGCGCGACGGACGGCGCTGGGTGAACCCCGAGTGACCCGCCGTGCTGGAGAACCGCGTGATCCTGGCCGGTGACGTGGGGGGCACGAAGACCGACCTCGCGCTCTTCGATCCGGGGCCGCCGCTCCGGCTCGTGCGGCTCGAGACGTTCCGGACGGGCGCGTTCCCCTCGCTGGAGGAGATGATCGGCGCATTCCTGCGCGACGGCGACCTGCCGCTCGCGGCCGCGACGCTCGGCGTCGCCGGACCCATCGTCCGAGGAACCGCGGTCCTTCCGAACGTCTCCTGGAACGTGGACGCCCGGCGGATCGCCACTCGCATCGGCCTCGCGGTGGTCACGCTGCTGAATGATCTCGAGGCGAGCGCCTGGGCCGTCGAGGTGCTCGGGAGCGCGGATGCGGCCACCGTGCTCGCTGGAGCACCGGACGCGGCGGGCCATCAGGCCGTGATCGCGGCGGGGACCGGTCTCGGCGAGGCGGTGCTGCTCCGCGTCGGGGGGCGGCGGATCGCGGTGTCGACCGAGGCAGGCCACGCGGACTTTGCGCCGCGAACCGATCTCGAGATCGAGCTCCTGCGCTGGCTGCGCCGACGCTTCGGCCACGTGAGCTGGGAACGCGTCCTGTCCGGACCCGGCCTCGTGAACGTCCACACCTTCCTCGCCGAGTCCGGCGGCGGCGCGGAGCCCCCGTCGGTTACCGAGGCGATCCGCGCCGGCGATGCCGCGGCGGAGATCGCGGCCGCCGCGCTCGCGGGACGATCGGAGCGGTGCGCGCTCGCGCTCGACGTCTTCACGAGCGCGTATGGCGCGGAGGCGGGGAACCTCGTCCTTCGCGCGCTCGCGACCGGCGGCGTGTTCCTCGGCGGAGGCATCGCCCCCAAGATCCTGCCGTGGCTCCTGCGCGAGCCGTTCCGCGCGGCGTTCATCGACAAGGGGCGCCTCTCGCCGATGGTGGCGGCGACCCCGGTGCGGGCGATCCTCGACGAGCGCGCAGCCGTGATCGGCGCCGCCCGGCGGGCTACCGAGGGCCTCCTCGCGTGACTTCCGGCGTCTTGCGACAAGTGGCGGATGCCGAAGCCGTCGCGCGCGTGGCGGTGGACCTCGTCGTGGACGCTGCCTTCCGGTCCGTGGCCGAACGAGCGCGGTTCACCCTCGCACTCGCGGGCGGCTCGACACCTCGGCGGCTGTACCAGTTCCTCGCGAGCGCACCGTTTCGCGAACGCGTCGGATGGGATCGAACGCACGTGTTCTTCGGAGACGAGCGACACGTCCCGCCGGACCACCCGGACAGCAACTACCGGACGGCGCGCGAGGCGCTCCTCGACCACGTAGCCGTGGCGAGCGTGCACCGCATGCGCGGCGAGGACCCGGACGCGGCTGCCGCGGCCGCGAGCTACGAGGCCGAGCTGCATCGATTCTTCGGGCTGGCGACGGGCGACCCTCCGCCGCCGCTCGATCTCGTGCTCCTCGGCCTCGGCCCGGACGGCCACACCGCCTCGCTCTTCCCCGGGAGCGCAGCGCTGGACGAGCGCAGCCGCTGGGTCGTCGCGCCATTCGTCCGCCAGCTCTACGCGTACCGGGTCACGCTCACGCTCCCGGTGCTCGTCCGCGCCCGCGAAGTGCTGTTCCTGGTCTCGGGGGCGGCGAAGGCAGACGCGCTCGCGAGGGTCGTCTCCCCGGTTATTGGCGACGCGCTGCCGCCGGCCGCGCGCGTGCGCCCCGAGACCGGCGCGCCCGTCTGGATCGCGGACCGTGAGGCCGCAAGCCGCGTCCCCAAGGGGCTGTGGGGAACGACTTGAGCGCGGATCCCCCCGAGATCTGGGTCGCGCGGCACGGCGAGACCGAGTGGAGCCGGACGGGACGGCACACGGGGCGCACGGACGTCCCGCTCACCGCCACCGGCCGGCGGGAGGCCGTCGCGCTGGGGCGTGCGCTCGGCGGCCGGCGGTTCGCGCTCGTCCTCTCGAGTCCGCTTTCCCGCGCGTGGGAGACGTGCCGCCTCGCGGGGTACGCCGACGTGGAGGAGAGAACGGACGATCTCCTCGAGTGGGACTACGGCGCGGTCGAAGGGCGCACGTCGGCGGAGATGCGGCGCGAGCAGCCGGGCTGGACGATCTGGACGGGAGGCGTGCCGCTCGGCGAGACGATCGAGTCCGTCGCCGCGCGGGCCGGAAAGGTCATCGACCGGGCGATCGCGGCGGAAGGCGACGTCCTCCTGTTCGCGCATGGCCACGTGCTCCGTGTCCTGACGGCGCGGTGGCTGGGGCTCGAGCCGAGCAACGGGCGGCTCTTCGCGCTCGGGACGGCCGCGATGGGGATGCTCGGCGACGAGAACGGAGCGCGCGTGATCCGGGCGTGGAACGTGTCGAGCGTCCCCTCGCATTTTTAACGCGCCTCCTCGCCGATGAGGCCGTCGGGCGCGGCGTCGCGCGCTCGGTAACGGAACACGTCGGGATGGTCGCGGCACCGACGCTGGCGTAGGACCGTATGGTCACGACGTGGGTTAGCGCGGCCTGCCGGCGGCGTCCATCTCCCGGTCGAGGCAATACGCGGCGCTGATCAGCGCCATGTGGCTGAACGCCTGGGGGAGGTTGCCGAGGTGCTCGCCGCGCGGGCCGAGCTCCTCGGAGAAGAGGCCGACGTGGTTCGCATACCCCAGCATCTTCTCGAAGATGAAGCGCGCCTGATCGACGTCCCCGGCGCGCGCGAGCGCCTCGACGTACCAGAAGGAGCACATGTTGAAGGTGCCCTCCTCGCTCGCGAGGCCGTCGGGCGCGGCGTCGCGCGGCCGGTAACGGAACACCAGCGAGTCCTCGACGAGGTCCTCCTCGATCGCCCGCAGCGTGGACAGCCAGCGTGGATCGGTCGGGCTGATGAACTTCATGAGCGGCAGGAGCAATGTCGAGGCGTCGGTGGTCCGTCCGGACCGGCACTGCACGAAGGCCCGCCGCGCGGGGGACCAGAAGCTCTCGAAGACGTCGTGGTAGATCGCGTCCCGGACCTCGTACCAGCGGGTGAGCGGGGCGGGGAACGAGCGCTTCTGCGCGAGCCGGAGGGCGCGATCGACCGCGACCCAGCACATGACCCTCGACAGGAGGAACTCCTCGCGCCTGCCGCGCACCTCCCAGATGCCCTCGTCCTGCTCCCGCCAGTGGGCGCAGACGAACTCGATGAGCCGCACGAGGTTGCGCCACAGGTCGTGGGAGATGGGCTCCGCGAACTTGTTGTAGAGGTAGACCGCGTCCATGAGCTCGCCGTAGATGTCGAGCTGGAGCTGATCGTAGGCGGCGTTCCCGATGCGCACCGGCTGCGAGTGCGCATATCCCGACCAGTGGGGCAGCGTCTCCTCGCGGAGGTCGTGACGGCCATCGATCCCGTACATGACCTGGAGCGAGCCGTCCGGGCGGAGCTCCCCGCAGCGCGCCTCGACCCAGTCCATGAAGGGGCGAGCCTGGGTGAAGCCCAGGCGCTGGAACGCATACAGCGCGAAGGAGGTGTCCCGGATCCAGGTGTACCGATAGTCCCAGTTGCGGTCGCCCCCAAGCCGCTCCGGGAGCCCGAACGTGGGCGAAGCGACCATGGAGCCGTGCTCGGCCGAGGTGAGGAGCATGAGGGTCAAGGCCGAGCGGTTGACCATCTCCCTCCAGCGCCCCCGGTACGTCGATCGAGCGATGGCGCGCCGCCAGGCGTCGTTGGTCCGCTTGAAGCTCGCCGACACGTAGTCGGGCGCCGACGACACGGCGGGTTCACCCGGGGTGGCTTCCTCGAGGACGAACGAGGCGGCCTGGCCGGCGTCGAGCCGGAAGGTCGCGACGGCGTCCCCGTCGACGAGCGAGAGCGGCACGTCGCTGCGGAGCAGGAAGGCCACCCGGTCCGACCCGTCCGAGGCGAACACCCACTCTCGCTCCGACCGCCGCTCGACGCGGTGGGGGGCGCGGCCGTAGTCGAAGCGCGGTGCACACACCATCCGGAACGTGCTCTCGCCCCGGACCGTCTTCACTCGGCGCACCAGAATCCGCCTCGGGGATGCGACCGGCATGAAGTCGGAGACCTCGGCGACGCCCTCCGCGAAGAGGAACCGCGTGAGCAGGATGACGGAGTCCGGAAGGTAGAGCTGCACTTGGCGGGCGTCGGAGGACTCCGGAGCGAGCAGGAAGCGCCCGCCCCGCTCCGGATCGAGCAGCGCCCCGAAGATCGTCGGCGAATCGAAGCGCGGGAAGCACAGGAAGTCGATCGACCCGTCCTTCCCCACGAGGGCGACGGTGTGCATGTCGCCGATGACGCCGTAGTTCTCGACGGGCTGCTGTGCCATGGCTCGCCGTCCGCGGCGTCCCCGTGAAGGTGCGGCCGGAAGGCCCCGGCCGCAATGCATTGCTGCTCGATCGCCCGGCCCGCTCGTCGGGGCTGGCGGGCGGGGTGCCCCGCCGTCGCCGTGCGCTGGGTGACCGCCCGCGCGGCCTTGGCGCCCCCGGCCCGGTGGCTCCCCGTCGCCGGCTTCGACTCCGGGCGGCGCAGCGGGGGTCTCGCCGGCTTCCTCGGCTCGCTGGGCTTCGAGATGCTGGCCCCCCGTCACGCCGGGACCGCCCTGGTGTGACGGGTCGGCTGGTTGGTCGCGGGAACTGCAAAGTCCACCTTCCTGCCGTCTCGCGATCGCGAGTCTAAAATTTGTAGTCGGTCGGGGGTCCAGTGTGCCCGGGAGGCGACGGGACAGCGACCGCAGTCGCCAGGGGACGGGGCATCCGAGCGACGCCACGGGACGGGAGATCAATGTTCACCAACCGTATCAGGCGCGCCATGAAGCGGGAGGCCGGCGAGAGGAGGCAGTCATGCGAGCCGTGCGGTTCGACAGGTACGGCGACCTCGACGTCCTGAAGGTCGTCGAGGTGGAACGGCCCAGGCCCGGTCCTGGGGAGCTCCTCGTCCGGGTCAAGGCAGCCGGGATCAACCCGGGCGAGGCGGCCATCCGGAAGGGCCTCATGCACGCGATCTGGCCCGCCACCTTCCCGTCGGGAGAAGGGACCGACCTCGCCGGGATCGTGGAGGAGGTCGAGGCCGGAACGAAGGGATTCGGCGTCGGGGACGAAGTGGTGGGGTTCACGAACCGGCGAGCGAGCCACGCCGAGTACGTCGTCGTGCAGGCGAGCGACGTCGTGGCACGCCCCGGAAGGGTGCCGTGGGAGGTGGCCGGGGCGCTGTTCGTGGCGGGAACCACCGCGTACGCCGCGGTCCGCGCGGTGACGTTGCGGTCCGGTGAACGGCTCGCCGTGTCGGGGGCGGCGGGAGGCGTGGGGAGCATCGCGGCGCAGCTCGCGAGGCTGGCTGATGCGACGGTTCTCGGCATCGCCGGGCCCGGGAACCATGCGTGGCTCCGCAGCCACGGCGTCGCGCCGGTCGCGTACGGGGACGGGCTCGAGGAGCGGCTCCGGGCCGCGGCGGGAGGCTCCCTCGACGCGTTCATCGACACCTTCGGCGGGGGATACGTGGATCTCGCCGTTCGCCTGGGGGTTCGGCCGGAGCGAATCGACACGATCATCGACTTCGCCGCGGCGAAAAGACATGGCGTGAAGGCGGAAGGAAACGCCGCGGCCGCGACGGCGCCGGTCCTCGGCGAGCTGGTCGACCTGATCCGCGACGGGAAGCTGGAGGTGCCGATCGCGAAGGTGTTCCCGCTCGACAGGGTCCAGGACGCGTACCGCGAGCTCGAGCAGCGCCATACGCGCGGCAAGATCGTGCTCGTCCCGTGACCCCCGCCCGTCGGCGGGAGCCAGCTTGGCCGGCGCCCGAGGCCGAGCCGCAATTCACATTCTGGACACAGTCGGCCGGATCCCAGAAAGACGAAGGCCGCGACCCGCCGGTTTCCCGTGCGAAGCCGCGGCCTCCCAAGTCGGGGAGCCAGGATTCGAACCTCGCCGCGCTCGATGAGCGCGTAGATGGTCGCCCTCGACAGGTTGAGGCGCGCCGCGACCTCCGTCGGCGTGAGGAAGATGCTCTCGGAGCGCCGCGCCACCGGCGCGCGCCAAAACGGCGTCGTTACGAATGCGTCCTGTGGGACGGTATGCGTTCGGCCCGATCCGGGGGGACGATCGCGAGCTTTCGCCCGCTCGAGGAGACGCTCCGGGAAGAGGTGGCCTGGTCTCAGGGCGAGCGGTCTCGCGCTGCCCGCGCGCGAAGCCCACCCCGGCCCGGCTTTGACCGGCGCCTCTACGCGCTGACCCGCAGGTCCACGCCGCGCGATCGAGCACCTGAGTTTCGGCGGCGCGGGGTGGGACTTGCGCGGGCCGAAGCAGCCGACTATTGTTGAGTACGTACTCACGCATCATCGCGCTCATGGCACGCCCCCTCAGCGACGAAAAACGAAGTGCCCTCCTCGCGGCCGCGATCGACCTCTTCTCCGAGAACGGGATCGACTCGACGCCGACGGCGGCCATCTCGAAGGCGGCTGGCGTCGCCGAGGGCTCGCTCTTCACCTACTTCAGGTCGAAGGACGGCCTCGTCAACACGCTCTACCTCGAGCTCAAGGCCGAGCTTGCGCAGGTGCTCATGCAGGGGTTCCCGCGCGACGGCTCGATCGCAAAGAGGCTGAAGCACCTGTGGGATCGCCACGTCGCCTGGTGCGCCGCGTCGCCGAAGAAGCTGAAGGTCCTCGACCGGCTGCTCCTCTCGAATCGCGTGGACGCCGCGTCGAGAGCGCAGGGCGCCGAGCCGTTCCGCGAGCTCGCCGACGCCCTTCAGCAGGCGGTGGAGGACGGGACGCTGCGCGACCTCTCCCTGCCGTTCCTCCACCAGATCTTCGCGGCCATGGTCACGGCAACGCTGCAGATGATCGCGACCGATCGCGCCGGGGCCGCGAAGTACCGCCGGGAGGGCTTCGAGATTCTCTGGAACGCAGTGAGGCGATGATTTTTTTGAACCACACATGAGCGAGCACTCACGCAACAACCGAGGTGTGAACATGAACATGGACCGCTGGAACTTCGCCGACATCCCCGATCAGACTGGCCGCACGGCAATCGTCACCGGCGCGAACACCGGTATCGGCCTCGAGGCTGCCCGCATGCTCGCGCTGAAGGGCGCGAACGTGGTGCTCGCCTGCCGCAACCTCGAGAAGGGAAAGGGCGCGGTCGAGAGCGTCCAGTCAGCCCGGCCCCGCGGCAGCGTGACGCTCGCTGCCCTCGACCTGTCGGACCTCGACTCGGTCGCGGTGTTCGCGGCGACCTTCGCCGCCTCGCACGAGCGCCTCGACCTCCTCGTCGCGAACGCGGGCGTCATGGTGCCGCCGTTCGGGCGCACGAAGCAGGGCTTCGAGCTGCAGCTCGGCACGAACCACCTCGGCCACTTCGCGCTGGTGGGGCGCCTGCTGCCGCTCGTGCTGCGCACGGCCGGCGCGCGAATCGTCGTCGTCTCGAGCGCCGCCCAGAACTTCGGCCGGATCGACCGGGACGACCTGAACTGGGAGCGCCGCCCTTACCGGGCGTGGGCCGCCTACAGCCAGAGCAAGCTGGCGAACGAGCTCTTCACGCTCGAGCTGCACCGGCGACTGTCGGCGGCCGGCTCGCGGGTGCGCGTCACGTCCGCGCACCCTGGCTTCACGGCCACCGACCTGCAGCGCACGTCGCCCGCCGCGCGCCTGTTCAACCCGATCTTCGGGATGAAACCGGCGGACGGCGCGCTCCCGACGCTCCGGGCCGCGACCGATCCCGCGGCACCGAGCGGCAGCTACTGGGGTCCACGCGGCCTCTTCGAGCTGCGCGGGCCGCCCGCCCCGGCGCGCATCTCCGCCAGCGCGCAGGACCCGTCGCTCGCCAGGTGGCTCTGGGACGAGAGCGAGAAGCTCACGGGCGTGGCGTTCGGCCTCGCACCGGCGGCGGCGAGGACGGCGGCGTGATCGAGGC
>DASWCJ010000011.1:0-24989 GCA_036390155.1 Anaeromyxobacter sp. | reverse complement strand
CCGCTTCTCGAGGAAGCCGTTCGCCCTGGCGACGTCGAGCCCGAGCGGCTCCATCTCCTTGTTGATGGACTGGAGCTTCTTGAGGAGCGCGTCCATCGCCGGGCCGTAGCCCTCGCCCTGCACGAACTTCGCGTAGATGCCCGGCGCGCCGGTCTTCTTGTGCTCGAGCAGATCGTTCGTCACGCCGGAGTAGGCGGAGACGATGTAGACGCGCCCGAACGCCTGCTTCGGATCGCGGAGCATGATGTTCTTCAGGACGTCGCCGAACTGCGACATCGAGGTTCCGCCGATCTTCTCTACGGTGATCATGTGAGTCCCGGGGGGTTGGAGGTCGAAGGGCCCGCATCATAGCTGAGGCCCGTCATTGCAGGGCGCGCGAGCGGGTGTTAGCACGCGGCAGTGGGCCCGGACGCGCGAACCGCGAGCGACCGACGGACCGAGGCGGCGGCAGGGGAGCCGTCGCCGGCGGCCCTCGCGCTCCACGCGGTGGCGGTCCGGTACGGCGCGACCGTCGCGCTCGGGCCGACGACGCTCCGCGTCCTGCCCGGCGAGCGCGTCGCAGTGGTGGGGCCGAGCGGCGCCGGCAAGACGACGCTCCTGCGCGTGGCCAGCACCGCGCTCGCCCCCACGGAGGGGCGACTGGACGTGCTCGGCGCGGACGTCGCGCGGCTCGGGACGCGGCGGCTGCGGGCCCTGCGCGCCCGGATCGGCGGCGTCCACCAGCAGCTGTGGCTCGTGCCCCGCGCGACCGTCTTCCAGAACGTCTCCGCCGGGCGGCTCGGGTCGCGCTCGCTCCTCGCCGCGCTCGGCGCGCTCGCGTCGCGCCGCGAGGCGGAGCGCGTCGCCGCGGTGCTGGAGCAGGTCGGCCTCGCCGGACGCCTGCACGAGCGGGTGGACCGGCTCTCCGGCGGCGAGCAGCAGCGGGTGGCGATCGCCCGGGTGCTCCACCAGGACCCGGACCTCCTCCTCGCCGACGAGCCGATCGCGTCGGTCGACCCCGCCCGCGCCGCGGAGCTCGCGGCGCTGCTCGCCCGGGCGTTCGCAGGACGCACCGTCCTCGTCTCGACGCACCGGCTCGAGCCGATCCTCCCGCACGTCACGCGGGTGATCGGCCTCCGCGACGGCGCGGTGATCTTCGACCTGCCGCCCGGCGAGCTCGGGCTCGAGGAGCTCGGGCGGCTCTACGAGGCGCCCTCGGCCGGCCGGGCGACGTCGCCGCGGATCCTCCCCGTCTCCGCGCGAGAGGCGCCGGAGGGCGAGGCCGTCGTCTCCGCCTCGACGACGCCCGGCGAGCACCTCCTCCCGCGCGCGCTCCGCGAGCTCGTCGCGACGCACCCCGGGGTCCGGATCACGCTTCACGTGAAGGACTCGGCCGCCGTCGCCGAGGACCTCGTCGCAGGTCGCGCCGACATCGGGTTCCTCGGCGCGCACCTCCCCGATCCGGCGCTCCACTTCGAGGATCTCGCCGAGGACGAGATCGTGCTCGTCGCGGCGCCCGGGGCGGCGGAGCTCCCGCTCGGGCCGCTCTCGCCCGAGGCCGCGGCGAGCGTGCCGCGGGTCGAGCGGGAGGAGGGGTCGGGGACCCGGCGGGTCGTGGAGGAGCACTTCCGGAACCTCGGCGCGCCGCTCGCCGCCCGCGCGGTCGTCGCGGAGGTCGGGTCGCTCGCCGCGCTCCGGACCGCGGCCTGCGCGGGGGTGGCGGCCGCGTTCGTGTCGCGCGCCGCGGTGCAGGACGACCTCGACGCCGGGCGGCTCCGCGTCGTGCCCGTGACGGGCGTCCGCATCCCGCGCCGGTTCTACGTCGCCTGGCGCGCGGACCGTCCGCCCCGTCCGGCGGCGCGCCTGTTCATCGACCTCGCCCGGGCGAGGGGGCGCCGGTGAGGCGGCCGCCGCTCCCCGCGCTCCTGCGCGGCCCGGGGCTCCTCCTCGCCGCGGCGGTCGCGCTCGCGTGGCGCGCCGCCGGTGGAGACCTCGCCGCGCTCGTCTCCCCCGGCGCGCATGAGGCGCTCGCCTCCTTCGCGCGCGGCTTCTTCCCGCCCGCCCACGGCACGGACTTCCTCGCCCTCGTCGCGCGCGGTCTCGGCGAGACCGTCGCGATCGCGATCGCCGGCCTCGCGCTCGCCCTCACGCTCGCGCTGCCGCTCGCGTTCCTCGCCATCGCGCCGCGGGTGGTCTCGCCGCCCGGGCGCCTGCCGTCCCTCGCGCGGCGCGCCGGGTGGGTCGGAGCGCGGGGCCTCCTCGCGGTCCTGCGCTCGGTGCCGGAGGTCGTCTGGGCGCTCGTCCTCGTCCGCGCCTTCGGGCTCGGCCCGACCGCCGGCGTCGCGGCGATCGGGATCGCGTACGCGGGCGTCCTCGGGAAGGTGCTCGCCGAGATCGTCGAGTCGACTCCGGGCGAGCCCGCTGCCGCGCTCGCCGCGGCGGGCGCGACGCCGCTCCGGGCACTCGTCATGGGCACGCTCCCGGCCGCGTTCCCGGTCGCGAGCTCCTATGTGCTCTACCGGCTCGACTGCGCGCTCCGGACCTCGGCGATCCTCGGCCTCGTGGGGGCGGGCGGGCTCGGCGCGCAGCTCGACCTGTCGCTCCGCATGCTCGCCTACGACGAGGTCGCCACGATGGTCCTCGCGCTCCTCGTCCTCGTCGCCGCGGTCGATCTCGCGTCCGCCGCGGCGCGCCGCGCGCTCCGCGAGGGGAGGGGGCCGTTCCCCTCGGGACGCGCGGACCTCGGGCCTCGCGCGCTCGCCATCCTCGCCTGCGTTGCGGCGGTGGCGGTGTCCGCCCGGGCGCTCGACTTGCCCATGGGGGAGCTCTTCTCGGGCGCGCCGCTCCGCGCGATCGCGACCTTCGGGGCGGGCGCCTTCCCGCCGGACCTCGACCCCGCGTTCCTCCGGAAGGTGATCCCCGCCGCGCTCGAGACCCTCGCGGTGAGCATCGTCGGAACCGCGCTCGCGGCCGCCCTCGGGCTCCTGCTCGCCTGGATCGCCGCGGTGCCGGTCGGAATCCCGGACGGCGCCGGCGCGGCCCGCCGCCGGGCGCGCGTCGCGCTCGCCTGGAGCGCGCGCGGGGTGCTGAACCTCCTGCGGACGCTCCCCGAGCTGCTCTGGGCGCTCCTCCTCGTGCTCGCGGTGGGCCTCGGGCCGTTCGCAGGCGCGCTCGCGCTCGGCCTCCACACCGCCGGCGTCCTCGGGCGGCTCTACGCGGAGGTGCTCGAGGAGGTCCCCGGGGGTCCCGTGGACGCCCTCGTCGCGTCGGGCGCCGGGCGCGGCGCGGCGTCGATCGTCGCGGCGCTCCCCCACGCCTGGCCCCAGCTCGTCGCCTTCACGCTCTACCGGTGGGAGGTGAACGTCCGCGCCTCCGCGGTGCTCGGCGTCGTGGGGGCGGGCGGGCTCGGGACGCTGCTCCAGCTGTCGCTCGGGCTCTTTCACGTCCACCGGACGCTCACGCTCGTGCTCGTGGTCCTCGCGCTCGTCGTCGCGGTGGACCTCGCCTCCGGGGCGCTGCGCCGCCGCATCGTCGAGGGCCCCGCGCCGCTCGACGATGCGCCCCGCGCGAACCTTTCCCCCATCTCGAACACCGGAGGAGCTCCGTGATCCTCGCTCGCGCCGTCCTGCTCGCCTCCCTCCTCGTGGCTCCGGTCTTCGCGACCGCGGCGGAGCTCCGCGTCTCCGCCATCCCCGACGAGGCCCCCACCGAGCTCCAGCGGAAGTTCGCGCCGCTCGGGGAGTATCTGCGCGGCGCGACCGGCCTCGACGTGAGGTTCGTCCCCGTGACCGACTACGCCGCGACGGTCGAGGGGCTCGCGGCCGGGAAGCTCGACCTCGTCTGGTACGGCGGGTTCACGTTCGTCCAGGCGCGCCGCCGCACCGGGAACGCGATCCCGCTCGTGCAGCGGGCGGAGGACGCCCACTTCCACTCCAAGTTCATCGTCCCGGCGGCCTCGAAGGCGACGCGGCTCGAGGATCTGAAGGGCGCGACCTTCGCCTTCGGGTCGGTCAGCTCCACCTCCGGGCATCTCATGCCTCGCTACTTCCTCCTGAAGGCGGGGATCGACCCGGACCGGGACTTCGCGAGGATCGCCTTCTCCGGCGCCCACGACGTGACCGCCCGGTGGGTCGAGGCAGGCAAGGTGGACGCGGGCGTGCTGAACGAGTCCATCTGGCAGAAGCTCGTCGACGAGAAGAAGATCGACCCGGCGAAGGTCCGGGTCCTCGTCACGACGCCCGACTACCACGACTACAACTGGACGGTCCGCGGCGACCTCGACCCGAAGGTCGTCGAGGCGCTGCGGAAGGCGTTCCTCGCGCTCGACCCGGCCGTGCCCGAGCAGAAGCGGATCCTCGACCTGCAGCGGGCGAGCAGGTTCGTGCCGACCTCTCCGGAGAACTACGTCGCGATCGAGCAGGCGGCCCGGTCGGCGGGGCTCCTCACGGACTGAGCGCAGCGCGGGGTCCTCGTAGGACGGCTTTTCCTCACCCGGGCCGCCGGGGTATCGTCCGCGCAGCGTTCGCGGACCTGCCCCTTGCTCTCGTTCCTCTCGCCAGCTGCCTGGCGCCTTGCGGTCTTCGCCGCCCCCGTCCTCCTCGCCGCGTGCGCGACGGCGCGCCCGTCGCCCGTCGCGCCTGCGCTCGCGCAGCGCGACGTGAGCGCGGGCGGGCCGGGTGCGGTGGCGTGGTCCCCCGATGGGTCGACCCTCGCGATGATCGCGAACGAGGGCGTTCGGCTCCTCGACCTGCGCGACGGGAGCTCCCGGCTCGTCTCCGGGCGGGGCGCCGTCGCGGTGGACTGGGCGCCGGGCCGGGCGCTGCTCGTCGTCGAGCGGGACGGCGCGGGGCCCCGTGTGGTCGCCGTCGATCCCGCGACCTCCGGCCGCCGCGTGCTCCACGCGACGCCGGGGCTCGTCGCCGCGCGCTGGCTCCAAGGCGGAGCGGGCTGGATGGCCGTGACCGCGAGCCACGAGCCGCGCGTGTACGGGGCCACGGCGACGACGACCATCGTCGCGGCGACCGGCGGCGAGCCCTCGGAGCGCTACCGGTGGACCGTCGACCTCGGCCCCGCGGACGCGAAGGCGGACGTGGGCTTCGGGTGGGCGGCGGCGCGGCCCCACCCGGTCGATCACCACCTCCTCCTGCCGCAGTACCGGCGGGCCCCGGCGCGACGCTCGGAATTCATCGAGCTCGTCTCGGTCGATCTCTTCGATCCCCGGCCTGACCTCGCCGGGACCCTCGACCCCGGGCGCGGGACGGCGGTCACGGCGTGGTCGCCCGACGGGGCGCGCGCGGTGGTCGCCGCGAGCGACGGGAAGCTCGTCGCGGTGGACTGGGCGCCGGGCCGGGCGCTGCTCGTCATCGAGCGGGACGGCGCGGGGCCCCGTGTGGTCGCCGTCGATCCCGCGACCTCCAGCCGCCGCGTGCTCCACGCCGCTGCGGGGCTCGTCGCCGCGCGCTGGCTCCAAGGCGGAGCGGGCTGGATGGCCGTGACCGCGAGCCACGAGCCGCGCGTGTACGGGGCCAAGGCGACGACGACGATCGTCGCGGCGACCGGCGGCGAGCCCTCGGAGCGCTACCGGTGGACCGTCGAGCTCGGCCCGACCGACCCGGACGTGGGCCTCGGGTGGGCGGCGGCGCGGCCTCACCCGATCGATCATCACCTCCTCCTGCCGCAGTACCGGCGGGCCCCGGCGCGACGCTCGGGAAACGTCGAGCTCGTCTCGCTCGATCTCTTCGATCCCCGGCCCGACCTCGCCGGGACGCTCGACCTCGCGCGCGGGACGGCGCTCGCCGCCTGGTCGCCCGACGGGGCGCGCGCGGTCGTCGCCGCGAGCGACGGGGAGCTCGCCGTCGTGGAGCGCGGCGAGATCGCGGCCGTGCCCACCGGGCCGGTGCGCGGGCTCCACCCGAGCTGGCACCCCGGGGGCGCGGCGATCTTCCTCGGCGGCTGGCTCGTGCGCCCGGACGGCGCGCCGCTCGAGGAGCTCGTCCGCGGCGCCCTCGACGCGACCGGGGAGTGGTCGCCGTCCGGAGACCGGCTCGCGGTGGTCGCCGGCGGACGGGTCTTCGTCTTCGCCGTGAGCACGGTCGCGCCGCCCGACGCCGCGGCGGCGCAGCGCCGTGCCCGGGCGCGCGACTCCGTGTGGCGCCTCGGCACGCTCTCGACCCAGGGGCTCGTCGGGCCCGATGTCTACCGGGAGCGACGGGATCGCCAGCGCGCCCGCGCCCAGGAGAAGTCATGATCCCGCTGCTCCTCGCCGCCGTCCTCTCCGCCGCCGCCGCCGGGCCCATCGGGCCGGCGACCGGTGGCCCCGCCTCCTGCGAGCCCTGCCACGCGAAGGAGACGCCGGCGCTGGTCCGCACCTGGCGCGAGTCCGCGCACGGGCGGGCGCGGGTCGCGTGCGCGGAGTGTCACGGCGGCGACGCCGCGCGGAGCCACCCGCCGGGCGGCGGGCGCGTGGCGGTGGAAGCCGCGACGTGCCGGCGCTGCCACGCCAAGGCGACGGCGCAGCACCTCGCGAGCAAGCACGGCCTGGGAATGCGTGCGGGGATGGGCTGCACGCGCAACGAGAAGGAGGCGGCGACCGGGGAGGGGTGCGCCGCCTGCCACGAGCCCGGGAGCTCGAAGGTGCGGGAGCAGGTGCACTGCGCGCGGTTCCTCCTGCAGTCGCCGGCCATGCAGCGCCAGGGCTGCACCGCCTGCCACATGGTCGAGACCCGCTGCGACTCGTGCCACGGGGCGCACGGCACCGATCGCGCGCTCGCGCGCGACGCCGGTATCTGCGCGACCTGCCACATGGGCCCGGACCACGCGCAGTACGAGATGTGGAAGACCTCCCGTCACGGCGTGGTGTTCGCGCTGAAGGGGAGGGCCGAGGCGCCCGACTGCGCGACCTGCCACATGCCCGGCGGCAGCCACGACGTGAGCCAGGGCATCTCGATGGACCTCGCCGGCAAGGCGTACCCGGCGGAGCGGCGCGACCGCGAGCGCGCGAAGATGGTGGAGGTCTGCGCGTCCTGTCACACCCGCGCCTTCGCGAGGCGGGAGCTCGCCGACGGGGACGCGGTCCAGCGCGAGAGCAAGGCGCTCGTGGACGAGGCGATCGCGATCGTGCGAGACCTCGACAGCCAGGGGCTCCTCGAGCCCGCGCCCACGGCGCGGCCGCCGCACCCGCTCTCCGGGCCGAAGCTCGAGCTCGGCCCGCAGATGGTCTACGAGAACCTCTCGCGGCCCGAGGCGATCTTCTTCCGCTTGAAGAAGTTCGCATACGTGACCGCGTACAAGGGGGTCTTCCACCAGAACCCGGACTACGCGCACTGGTACGGCAACGCGCCGCTGAAGCTCGGGCTCTCGGAGCTCCGGAGCGAGGCGGCCCTGCTCCGCCGGCTCCGGATCGCCGAGCAGCGGCTCGAGCTCGGCGCGCGGCAGGCCTCGGGCGAGCCGGGGCAGGACGGGGCGCTCCGGCGGGAGCTCCAGGAGCTCCGCGAGCGGCGGGTCCGCGGCGAGCTCGACGCGGGCGGGCTCGAACGAGCGCAGCGCGAGGCGCTCGAGCGCGCGGGGCTGTAACGGGGACGGCAGAGCAAGGGAATCGAACCCTCCGACAGCGCCTCTCGGCACCATCCACCGGTTTTGAAGACCGGGCCCGGCACCAGCCTAGGACGCTCTGCCGCCGTCCGGTGTACGTGCCGCCCCGGGCACCGTCAAGCGCGGTCGAGAGGTGTCCCCCCCCGCCCTAACGACTCGCCTTCGACGCCTTCGACGGGCGGTCGCCGGCGACCGGCGCCGCGTGGGCGTCGCCCCACGGAGAGATCCGCGCCGGCGCCGCGCGCTCGTGCGGCATCGCCGCGCGCGGCGAGCGGAAGTACTGCATCGGCGAGTAGAAGACGAAGTTCGAGACGCGGCTCGTGTAGATGCAGGCGTAGACCTCGATCTGCTCGCCGAACCGGGAGTTCTCGTTCCCCTCCTTGAACGTGAGCCCCCAGTAGCGATTGAGGCCGTCCTCGATCCCGCGCTCCAGCTCCTGCACGCGCTCCTGCGCGTCCTTCGACGCGCGCCGGAGGAGCTCCATCTCCGCCTTCTGGTGGCGCCGGTCGGCCTCGACCCGGTCGCGCTCCTCGTCGGAGAGGGGCTCGCGCTCGAGCCGCCGGTCGAGGACGTTCAGGGCGGAGCGGTGCACCGCGACCTCGTCGTCGACCCGCACCCGCAGCGCCTCGAGGCGGGCGAGCTCCGCGAGCACCTCCTGGTTCCGCTCGAGCCACGCGAGCTCGCGCTCGAGCTCCTCGACCACCATGCAGGTCCGCCAGAGCGAGCTCTTCTTCGACCGGAGGATGTCGCCGTAGATGTGGTCGCCGACGTAGAGGACCCGCGACCCTCCGATCCCGGCGAGCCGCTCGAAGGTCGCGAGGTCGCCGCCCTCGTAGAGCCGCCCGCGGTCGAGCGACGTCGCCTCCCCGAGCCGCCCGCCGTCGGGTCCGAGGAGGAAGAGCGGCCGTTGCTCCGAGAAGAAGGCGGGCTTCCCCGCGCCGGTGATCACCGCGTCGAAGTAGTTCCGCCACGACGGGTACTCGGAGAGCTGCCCGTCGAGGACGAACCGCATCACCTCGTCGGTGTAGTCCGCGAGCGAGTTGGTGAGGAGAAAGAGCTTCTTCCCGCCGGAGCGGAGCTTGTGGAGCGCCGGCCCGAGCTCGGGGTCCCGCACGACGTAGTGCGCGAGGTCCTTCTTCACCTCGACCTTGAGCGAGCCGTCGCGGTGCACGGTGTCGATCGACTCGCGGATGTCCTGGAAGAGCTTCGAGTAGTCGAGGCGCCCGCCGTCCGCCTCGAGCCGCTCGATCACCTCGGCGAAGAGGCACGCCTCCGGCAGCGCGAAGAGGGTGTCGATCCAGGCGAAGCGGGGGGAGGAGAGGTGGATCTTCTCGTCGCGATACAGCCTGCGCAGCTCCTCTTCCGGCAGCGGTCGGCGCCCGTGGTAGCAGCGCCCGACGTGGTTGTGCCGGTCCATCTTGAAGATGTTGCCGTGCAGCTTGTCGACGACGACGCCGCGGATCACGAACTCCGGGTCGTACCCGAGCGCGCGGAGCTCGGCGGGGTAGCCCCGGTCGCGGACCATGAGCTCGAGCGTCATCCGGAAGGCGAGCGTCTCGAGCCGGACGAGGTGGTACATCGCGAGCGTGTAGTCCATGTCGAAGCCGACGGCCTCGACCCGATCCATCCGGAGGTTGCGGTTGACGAAGATCTCGCGGGCCCGGGGCACCTCGCGGTGCGGCGCATGCGGCGCGGCGAGCAGCGCGCGGACCGCCGGCGCCTCGTAGGCGGGCGCGGACGTCGCGGTTTCCGGGGCGCGTCGGTCGGAGTCCATCGGGCGCGGCGGAGATAACACGCGGCGGCTGGGCGCTCAACGAGCGCTCGGGGCGGCGCGAGAGAGGCGCGCGAGGAAAGTTGCGTCACGCCGCTCGCGTGGCAACCTCGCACCCGTGCCCCCGCGCAGGACCCCGACTGCCCAGCAGCTCTCCGCGCGCATCGCCGCGCTCGAGGACCGCGTGACGCGGCTCGAGAAGGGCGAGGCACCGCCCTGGGACGGACGCGCCGCCGCGACGCCGGAGCGGAAGCGCGGTGCACGCCGCTGCCCGGGCTGCGGGCTGCCGCTGCGCAGCCGGAAGGGGCGCTGCCTGGCGTGCGGGCGCCCGGTGCAGTCGCTGTAGCGCACAGAGCGCCGCGGCGGGGTCGGGGCGCCTCCCGATCGTCGTTCGGGGTACGGCGCTACTCGTCCGCGACGATGCGCGACGGCGCGACGCCGAGGGCGCGCGCGATCGCGACGACCGTCGTGTACGGCGGGTTCCGGCCGCCTCGCTCGATGAGGCTCACGTACGCCACCGAGAGGTCGAGCGTCTCGGCGAGCGCCTCCTGCGTGAGGCCACGGTTGCGACGTTGCTCTCGAACGCGCTCGCCGAGCCGGCGGAGCTCCTCGCGACGGGGGTCCCGGGCGGGCTTCGTCTTGGATGACATCCGGATCCCTATCTCCCATCCCCCATCGGGGTCAGGGCGGCCCACCGACCGTGCGTTGGTGGTGCTGAGAGTCAAATCGTAGTCCCGGCCGCACGGCCGCGCCTGCACCGTCCTCGCCCCTTCACGAAGCCCGCCGCGCGTCCGTCCGCGGGTCGATGGACGGGCGTCCGGGCCGACGCTATGTTCCGCGAACATGCCCGCTCGCCCGCCTGCCTCTCCGATCGATCTCGACCGGGTGAGGGCGCACACGCTCCCGAACGGACTGCGAGTCCGGCTCCTCGCCGACGCCTCGACCCCGACCCTCAGCTATTACACGTTCTTCCGGGTTGGCTCGCGCAACGAGCGGCTCGGCACGACCGGCATCAGCCACCTCTTCGAGCACATGATGTTCAACGGCGCCGCCCGATACGGCCCGAAGGAGTTCGACCGGGTCCTCGAGTCCCGCGGTGGCCACTCGAACGCCTACACCTCGAACGACGTCACCGCCTACTACGAGGACTTCGCGTCCGAGGCGCTCGAGACGGTGGCGGACCTCGAGTCCGACCGGATGCGCTCCCTCCGGCTCACCGACGAGGCGCTCGAGCAGGAGCGCGAGGTCGTGAAGGAGGAGCGCCGCCTCCGGACCGAGAACTCGATCTTCGGGCTCATGGAGGAGCAGCTCGAGGCGCTCGTCTTCCTCGCCCACCCGTACCGCTGGCCGGTGATCGGCTGGATGGACGACATCCAGCGGATCACCCGAGCGGACTGCGACGCGTTCTTCCGGACCTACTACGCGCCGAGCAACGCGGCGCTCTACGTCGTGGGCGATCAGGATCCCGACCGCACGCTCGCCCTCCTGGAGCGCTACTACGGCGACATCCCCGCGGGCCCCGCGCCGACCCCCGTCGCGGAGGGGGAGCCCCCGCAGCGCGGCGAGCGGCGCGCCGCGATCCGTTACCCGGCGCAGGCGCCGGCGTTGCTCGTCGGGTGGCGCGGTCCGCCGGCGTCGAGCCCCGACGCGAGCGCGCTCGACGTGCTCCAGGTGTGCCTCGCGGTGGGCGAGTCGTCGCGCCTCCGCCGCAAGCTCGTGCAGCAGTCCGAGCAGGCCGTATCCGTGTCGGTCAGCTGGGGCTGGCGCATCGATCCGGGGGTGTTCACGGCCTTCGTCGAGCTCGCGCCGGGAGTGAAGACCGCTCGCGCCGAGGGGCTCCTCTGGGCCGAGCTCGAGCGGGTGGCCGAGCGGGGCGTCACCGCGACCGAGGTCCGGCGCGCGAAGGCGCTCCTCCGCAGCTCGGTGCTGCACGAGATCGCGACCCACCACGGCACCGCGCACGCGCTCGGGCAGGCCGAGGCGCTCCTCGGCGACTGGCGCGAGGCGGGCCGCGCGCTCGAGCACTACGCCACGGTCGGTCCGGCCGACGTGCGCCGCGTCGCGGCCGAGTACCTCGATCCGGCGCGCCGCTGCGTCGTGGTGCTCGAGCCGGAGGCGGCGCGGTGAACGGCCCCATCCCGCTCCCCCCGATCCGCCGCGAGCGGCTCGCGAACGGCCTCTGCCTCGTCGTCGCGGAGCGGCCGGGCGTGCCCCTCGCGGCGGTGCGCGTCGTCCTCCGCGGTGGGTCGTCGCTCGACCCCTCGACGCGCGGGGGGCTCGCGCACCTTGCCGCCATCTCCGCCCGCCGCGGCACCCGCCGCGCCACCGGCGCGGCGATCGATCTCGCCATCGAGTCGCTCGGCGCCGAGCTCGGGGCCGGGGTGGACGAGGACGCCGCCTACTTCGGCCTCTCCGCGCCGCTCGAGGCGCTGCCCAGGTGCATGCAGGTGCTCGCCGACGTCGTGACCACGCCGACCTTCCCGGCGCGGGAGGTCGACCGGCTGCGCCGCCGCGAGATCGCCACGCTCGCGCACGACCTCGACGAGCCCGCGGTGATCGCCGACCGCGCGATGCTGCGCGCGACGTTCGGCGAACACCCCTACGGCCACCCGCCGGAGGGGCGCGTGCGCGACCTGCGCGCCGCCCGCCGCGCCGACGTCGCCGCGCTCCACCGCGGCCACTACCGCCCCGGCGTCGCGACCCTGGTCGTGGTCGGGAGCGCCCCGGCCGAGCAGGTCCTCGCGCTGGCGCGCCGCCGCTTCGGCGCCTGGCGCGGTGAGGACGGCGCCGCGCTGACCGTCGCGCCGCCGCCTCCTCCCCGCGCGGCGGTGCTCGTCGTCGACAAGCCCGACGCGACGCAGTCCCAGGTGCGGATCGCCTCCGGCGGCTTCGCCCGGCGGAGCCCCGACTACCACGCCGGCGTCGTGGCGAGCGCGCTGCTCGGGGGCGGCTTCACCTCGCGGCTCATGGAGGCGATCCGGGTGAACCGCGGGCTCTCCTACGGCGTGCGGAGCCGGTTCGCGACGAGCGGCGCCGGCGGCATCTTCTTCGTCTCGACCTTCACCAAGCTCGAGACCACCGGGGAGATCGTCCGGGTCGCGCTCGACGAGACGTCGCGCTTCTGCGACGGCGGCCCGACCACCGAGGAGCTCGAGCGGATCCAGAGCTACCTCTGCGGGCTGTACCCACTCTCGCTCGAGACGCACGACCAGCTCGCCGAGAAGCTCGCCGACCTCGCGCTGTTCGACCTGCCGGACACCGAGGTGACCGCGTTCCGCGACCTCGTCCGGGCGGTCTCCGCCGAGCGTTGCCGGGAGGTGGCGCGCCGCTACTTCCCGATCGGCGATCGGGTGATCGTCGCGGTCGGCCCGGCGCGGACGCTCGCGCGCCAGCTCGCACCGTTCGGCCCGGTCGAGGTGATCCCCGCGGGGAAGATGGCGTGACGGTCGCCGTCCTCCACGAGGACGCGCACGTCCTCGCGGTCGACAAGCCGGCGGGGCGGCTCGTCATCCCGGGCCGCGGCACGGACGAGCGGTCCCTGCGCGAGGAGCTCGAGGCGATCCACGGCCGGCTCTGGGTCGTGCACCGGCTCGACCGTGGCACGAGCGGCGTCCTCCTCTTCGCGCGCACCGCCGAGGCGCACCGCGCGCTCAACCTCGCCTTCGACCGGGGCGAGCCGCGCAAGCGGTACGTCGCCCTCGTCCGCGGCGTCCCCGCCCCGGAGCGGCGCGTCGACGTCGCCATCGCCCCCGCGCGCCGCGGCCGGATGCGACCCGCCCGCGCGGGCGACCCGCGCGCGAAGGCGGCCGCCACCGTGTTCCGTCTGCTCGAGCAGCTCCCGCTCCGCGCCTGGGCCGGCGGTCCGCTCGCGCTGGTGGAGGCGCTCCCGGAGACGGGCCGGACCCACCAGATCCGGGTCCACCTCGCGTCGGCGGGCATGCCGCTCGCGCTCGACCCCGACTACGGCGAGGAGGCCCCGCTGCTCGGCCCGGACGGCGCGCCGCTCCTCGTGCGGACCCCGCTGCACGCGGCGCGGATCGAGGTCGCCCACCCGGCGGGCGGGGTGCTCGCGGTGGAGGCGCCGTGGCCTGCGGATCTCGCGGCCACGATCGAGGGGCTGCGGCGCGGGTAGGGCGGTCAGCGGCCGGGAGGGATCGCCGCGGGAACCGGCGTGGCGCCGGAGGGAGCCGGGCCGCCCTGCGGCGTCCCGGCGCCGGGAGCGGCGGGCGCCTCGCCCAGCTCCGCCGCGAGCGCGTCCAGGAGCGGGCTCCCGGCGAAGTGATCGCGGGCGAGCGAGAGCATCTGCTTCGCCTCGTCCGGCTTCCCGCTCCGCCCGAGGTAGCGCGCCTTCTCGGCGAGCTTCGCGACCGAGACCTCGCGCTCCGCGGTCGAGAGCCGGTCGGAGAGCACCCACGCGTTCGGCCCGGCCGACACGTTCACCTCGGCGAACGGCGGCCGCGCCTTCACGACGAGGAGCAGCGTCCCGGGCTCGATGCGGCGCTTCGCGTTCGCGGCGAGGAGGTCGGGCCGGTCGAAGACGTCCGCGGCGGTGAGCACGGTCGCCTCGACCACGCCGTCCCCCTCGAGGAGCGCGGCGCGGCGCACCCACCCGTCGCGGTCGTCGGACGAGCGGACCTTGGCCCAGTCCTCGCGGAGCTCGACGAGGGAGACCATCTCGCCGCGCTGCAGGACGGCGAGCGCGTTCGCCGCGTCCTTGCGGCCCGGCCCCGCTACCTTGGCCGCGTCGCTCGGCTCGCGGCGGAGCGTGGTCGCCGCGCTCACGAAGGCGATCGCGCGAGGCGCCGCCGGAGCGGCGGCGGCAGGGCCGGGCGTCGCGCCGCCGCCGGGGGTGGACGGCGCGGCGCTTCGGGAGCACGCGGCGAGCGAGGCGGCGAGGACCAGCGCGGCGGTGAGGCGGGGCATCGGGCTTCCTCCGGCGGTCAACCTACCGGAAGGGCCCGCGCCGGCCAAGCGACGCCGCGCGTCACGCCCGCGCGTGGACGAGGAGCTTCACGTCGGAGCGGAAGGTGACCTCGACCTTCCCGCCGTCGCGGACCGCGCTCACGAAACCTCGCCCGAAGAGCGGATGGTCGACGACCTCGTCCACCGCGAAGGTCGTCTTGGGCGAGTAGGCGCGCGCCGCCTCGGTCCGGCGCGACGCGAGCAGCTCGTCGAAGCCCATGACCTCGGCCTTCGCGCGGGCGGGGCGCGTGGCCCGCGCGCCGTTCCGCGGCGCGGCGGAGGCGCCGGCGCTGCCGCGGTAGCGGTGCACGGTGTGGCACGTGTTGCACTCGACCTTCACCGGTCTCCCCGCCACCACCGCGTGGACCGTGTGCGCGAGCGTGAGCTCGCACCGGGTGCACATCGCGTCCACCTCGCCGCCGACCTTGATCATGGGTCGCGCAGTATAGCCGCGCCTCCGACGGCGCGCCTGCGACGGAGGGAGCGGGCCGGGAGGCGGCGCGAAAGCGGCGCGCCGGCGCGCTCCGTGCAAGAATGCCCGGCCATGCGGAGACTGCGCGCCGCCTTCGAGGACTTCGGGCGGATGATCTTCTTCGCGCTCGAGGCGGTCGCCTGGGCGTTCCGTCCGCCGTTCCGGACGGAGCTCGTGATCGCGCAGATGGCGTTCATCGGGGTCGGGTCGGCGTTCATCGTCGGCGCGACCGGCCTCTCCGCCGGCATGGTGTTCGCGCTCCAGATGAACTTCGCGCTGAAGAAGTTCGCCGCCGAGGGGTTCGTCGGCGGGTCGGTCGCCTTCTCGCTCGCGCGCGAGCTCTCGCCCGTGTTCACCGCGCTCATGGTGACGGGGCGGTCGGGGAGCGCCATCGCGACCGAGCTCGGCACGATGCGGGTCACCGAGCAGATCGACGCCATGGAGTCGATGGCGGTGAACCCCATCCAGTACCTGGTGGTCCCGCGGATCATCGCGGCGATCCTGATGTTCCCGGTCCTCACCATGCTCTTCAACGCCATCGGCTACGCCGGCGGCTACGTGATGGGGGTGTTCGTCGCGGGGATCCCGGTGGGCCCCTTCGTGCAGCACACGAAGGACTTCATGAACCCGTCGGACATCCTCCACGGCCTCTTCAAGGCGCTCATCTTCGGGGCGATCGTCTCGGTCATCACCACCTGGCGCGGCTATTCGGCGTTCGGGGGCGCGAAGGGCGTCGGCGAGGGCACCACCCGCGCGGTGGTGATGAGCTCGATCGCGGTGCTGGTCGCCGACTACGTCATCACCTTCATCGCCGTGGGGACCTGATGATCGAGGTCGTCGACCTCTGGAAGTCCTTCGGCGACAACCACGTGCTGAAGGGCGTCACCCTCTCGATCCCGAAGGGGACGACCTACGTCGTGCTGGGCGGCTCGGGCTCGGGCAAGACCGTCCTCATGAAGCACGTCATCGGGCTGCTCCGGCCCGACCGCGGCACGGTGAGGGTGAACGGGCTCGAGATCTCGCGGCTCTCCGGCAAGGACCTCACCGAGGCCCGGCAGCTGTTCGGGATGGTGTTCCAGGGCGCGGCGCTCTTCGACTCGATGACGGTGTTCGACAACGTCGCCTTCCCGCTCACCGAGAAGGGCTGGCGAGAGCGGCGTCCTGCCGACGAGATCCGCGCCCGGGTGGTCGAGAAGCTCCGGGTGGTGGACCTCGGGGAGGAGGTGCTCGGGCGCTGGCCGGCCGAGCTCTCCGGCGGCATGCGCAAGCGCGTCGCCCTCGCGCGCGCGCTCGTCTCCGACCCGCAGGTGGTGCTCTACGACGAGCCGACCACCGGCCTCGATCCCATCACCACCGACTACGTGGACGGCATGATCCTGAACGCGAAGCGGAGGCTCGGGATCACGAGCATGGTCATCTCCCACGACATCGCGAGCGCCTTCAAAGTGGCCGACCGCCTGGCCGTGCTCTACGATGGCCACCTGGCGGCCGAGGGCACGCCGGAGGAGGTCCGGCGCAGCGCGAATCCATTCGTCCAGCGCTTCCTCTCCACCTGGTTCGAGAAGCAGTGAGCGACGCGTGAGGCGAGAGGCGCGAGACCCGTGAAGCCGACCTGGAACAGAGCCCTCGCGGTGGGCGTGCTCGCCGCCGCCGTCGGCCTGATCTTCGTCCTCGCGCTCACCTTCTTCCGGAAGGGCGGCTACTCCGAGCGCGAGAGCTACCTCGTCCACGCGTTCTTCTCGGACGCGACCGGCCTCACCTGGAAGAGCCGCATGCAGATCGCGGGCATCCAGGTCGGGGAGGTGAAGGAGATCGCGCTCGTCGGCGCGCGGGCGCGGCTCGACATCCGCGTGAAGAACGGGGTGGAGCTGCACGCCGACGCGTGCCTCTCGAAGATCTTCCCCTCCGCGCTCCTGCCGGACGCGCTCCTCGAGGTGCAGCCCGGGAGCGCCGGCGCGCCGCTCCTCGCCTCGCTCCCCGAGGAGGAGCGGAACATCACCTGCATCAAGGAGGCGACGAGCATGCAGGCGCTCATCGACTCGCTCGCGAAGATCGCCGCGGACGTGAAGCTCATCACCGGCGACCTCGCCGAGACCGTCGGCGGCGATCGCGGGATCCGGCAGATCGTGGAGCGGCTCGCCTCGGCCGCGACCCGGATCGACGAGGCGATCGCCCGGAACGAGTCGAGCCTCGACGACATCCTCCGGAACGCCAGGAACTTCACCGGCGACCTCGCCGAGATCTCCGCGCGCGACAAGGACAAGATTGGGCGCATCATGACGAACGTCGAGCAGCTCTCGGCGCGTCTCAACGTCATGGCCGCGAGCCTCCAGGACATCATCGACCCCGGCTCGGCGGGCTCCGGCGCCCAGGCCACCGGCACGGGCGGCGCGCAGCCCGCCCCGGGCGTCGAGGGCGCGCTCGCCCAGGCGACGCCGGAGGAGCGCAAGGCGGCCCAGGACCGGGCGCGCGGCGTGAAGCAGGCCGTCGACCGGCTCAGCGGGAGCCTCGAGAAGCTCGACGGGATCCTCGGCAAGGTGAGCGAGGGCAAGAGCGTCGTGGGCCGGCTCCTCGTGGACGAGAAGCTCGGGCGGAAGGTCGGGATCGCCGCCGAGGAGATCGCCGACCAGTACGACCGGATCTTCAAGCTGCAGATCCAGGTCCAGCTCCGGTCGGAGTGGCTCGCGAACCAGAGCGGCGCAAAGACCTACTTCGGCGTGCGGCTCCTGCCGAGGCCGGACAAGTACTTCCTCCTCGAGATCGTGTCGGACCCGCGCGGCGTCGACACGGTGACCTCCGAGACCCTCACCGTGCGCGATCCGGTCACCGGCGCCGACACCACCACCGTCTCGACCCGGACCGTGCACGAGTCGAAGCTCACCTTCACGCTCCAGATCGCGAAGCGCTACGGTCCGGTGACGTTCCGCGCCGGCATCATCGAGAGCTCCGGCGGCGTGGGCACCGACCTGCACCTCTTCAAGGACGCGCTGCAGCTCTCGGTGTCGGTCTACCAGTTCTCGCGCCCGTACCAGGACGTCTTCCCGCGCGCGAAGATCTTCCTGAACTACTACCTGTACCAGCACTTCTACGCGACCGCGGGCACGGACGACTTCCTGAACTCGTGGCGGTCGGGGCGCTACCCCGGCGGCCCGAAGTTCACGATCGGCACCGACGTGTTCTTCGGCGCGGGCCTCTACTTCACCGACGACGACCTGAAGACCCTCATCGGCGCGGGCGCCGCGAGCTCGGTCTCGACGCGCTGACGCGGGCCGGGCGTCGCCGCAACTAGAGCGGCAGGAACGTGTACGCCGCCCAGTCGACCCCGCCGCGGCCGTCGCGCACGATGGTCCAGAGCTTGAATCCGCCCGCCGGCCGCTGGAACGTGACGTGGCCCCCGCGCGCGTCGCCGACGCCGCCGCCCTCGTCCGGGAACTCGCCCTCGGTCACGTACCACTGCCAGTCGAGGCTCTCGCTCGCCGGGTCCGTGCCGCCGCCCGGGTCGCAGAGATCGTAGGTCCCGATGGAGCCGTCCCCGCCCCGGCCGCAGAGCACGACCTGGCCGGCGGGGAAGGGGAGCGCGCCGCCGCCGCCCATCACGGTGTCGCCGCCGATGCAGGCGTCCGGATCGGTCGGGTTGCGCCGGACGTCGCCGACGGTCGGGTTGAGGTTCAGCACGTAACGGTCGCTCACTGGAGGCGAGGCGGCCGCGAGCTCGGCCGCGGTCGGCTTGATCTGGACCCGCTTGTACGACGTCGAGGCGTGCCCCTCGGCGCTCGCGATCGCGACCACGACCAGCTGGGCGTAGAGGCGACACTCGAAGGTCGGCTCCACCTGCGCGGCGTAGATCGCGAACTCGAGCGCGGCGGTCACGTCCGGGAGCGGGAAGGAGACGGCAGACGTACAGCTCTCGCTCGAACACGTGCCCGACCCGAGCGACACGACGCCCGGCACGGTCCCGACCGCCGCGACGAGCGACGCCGGATCCCTCAGGTACGCCTGATCGAGGCAGGGCGAGAGCGCCTCGCTCTGCTGCGGCAGGCACGCGACCCAGTCCACCGTGAGCCCGACGCGGTTCAGCGGGTTCGCGACGAGCGCCTTTAGGACGAGGGTGTCTCCGGGGAGGACGTCGGCCGCGTTGGAGCCCTGCGCGTGGCTCGAGATCGCGAGGATCCGCACGTCCCGGACCCGGTACTGCGGCTCGAAGCCGGTGTTGCAGGCGGCGAGCGCGGCGGCGGCGAGGAGGAGGGTTCGTCTCATGGCGCTCACCACTCCGCCCGGAGTCCGAGCGTGGGGAAGAGCGGGATCGACGGGATCGCGACCGTCTCCGAGCAGTCGTAGTTCTGGAACCGGAACTCGGAGTTCTGCCGGTTCGAGACGTTCTGGACGTCGAGGTACGCGGCGAACATCCACCGGTCGAAGACCCAGCGCTTGTCGACGCGCGCGTCGGCCTGGAAGAAGCCCGGCAGGCGCGCCGAGTACGCCTGCCCGGGGATGCACTGGAACCGGCCCGAGTCGGCGTTCAGCACGCTCGAGACCTGAGGCGTGAACGGGTTTCCCGTGACCGAACGGATGCGGGTCCCGACGATCCACTCCCGCGGGAGCCGGTAGGAGAGCACGAGCGCCACGACGTGCGTCTGGTCGTAGAGGAACGCACGCCAGGCCGGATAGCCGGGCTGGGTCGGATCGTCGCGGCGGAGCGCGCGCGACCAGGTCCAGGAGAGCCAGCCGTAGAGGCCGTGCGAGAGCTCGCGGCGCGCGAGGAGCTCGAGCCCGATCGTCTCCCCGAGCCCGGTGTTGGCGTAGCGGAGCGCGCGCCCGTCCGACCCGAGCGCGGCGGTCGGCACCACGAGCGACCAGAGGTCCTTGTAGAACCCGGTCACCTCCAGCTTCGAGGACCAGGGGAGGTCCTGCCGTATCCCGGCGGAGAGGTGTAGCGCGCGCTGCGGGGCGACCTCGGGGTTCCCGTAGACGTGCGAGGTCTCCTGCGGCTGGGCGAACGAGCCGTAGACGCCGGCGGCCGCCACGAGCACGGTCCCCGGCGCGGCGTCGAAGAACGCCGAGGCGCGCGGGTCGAGCCACGCCTTCCAGATCCCGTAGCGCTCGTTCGAGTCGAGGCGCAGCCCGCCCACGAGCCGCAGGCGCGGCAGCGCGCGCCAGTCCGCCTCGACCCATCCCGCCGGCGCGAACCACCAATCCCGGGCGCTCTCGCCCACCGTGGCGCCGCTGCCGCCGCCGAAGCCGGTGCCGATCGTGCCGGGCGGCGGGATCGGGGGTGCGTAGACCGAGTACCAGATCTGCTCGACCATCGCGTCCACGCCGCCCTCGATCGAGAGGGTGGGGCCGAGCTTCGCCGAGAGCCGGTCCCGGACCGTGAGCAGGTAGGTCTCGGTGCGGACCCCGAACGCGCCGCCGGTGAGGACGTTGAAGCTGTCCCGACCGCCCGAGACGACGAGCTCGTTCATCGCCTCGCCGACGGGGGCGCGGTGGCTCGCGCCGAGCCGCCAGAAGACCGTCGAGAGGTAGAAGCTCGGGCGGCCCGGCTGATCCGAGTCCCGCAAGAACTCGAGCTTGTCGTCCGAGCCGAAGGCGAAGAGGGTGCCCTGGCCTCCGAGCGCCGCCTGCGCGTACTTCGTCTGCCAGTCGTAGTAGCGCGGAGCGACGCGCAGGTCGTTCGCGGCGGTGGGGTTGACCTTCGGCAGCGCCACCGCGAGCACCGCGTCCACCCAGCTCCGCCGCACCGCCGCGTACATCGAGCCCGGGCCGACCGGCCCCTCCACCTCCACGCGCCCGTCGTACAGGTCGAGCTGGGCCGCGCCGTGCCACTCGCGCTTCGGCTCCCGGGTGCGGAGCTCGACGACGCCTCCCAGGCCCCGCCCGTACCGGCTCGCGTAATTGCCCGGGTAGAAGTCGAGCGAGTCCACCACGTCGGCGTTGAGGACGGAGGTGAGCCCGCCGAAGTGGAAGAGCTGGGGGATGGGCACGCCGTCCACGAAGACGGGCGACTCGTTCGGCTCGGACCCCCGGACCACGAGGAGCCCGATGCCGAACGGGCTGCGGGCCACGCCGGGGAGGTTCTGGATCACCTTGAGCGTGTCGCCCTGCGTCCCCGGGACCGTCCGCACCTCCTCGATCGCGAGGGTGCGGACCGTCACCTCCTTCCGGTCCCGCTCGCCGCGCACCACCGCCTCGTACGGATCGTAGTGGCGCCGCGCGAGCCGGTAGAGGACCTCCCGGACCTTGCCCTGCTCGATCTTCTCGGTGATCGTGAGCGGCAGGTGCTCGGGTGAGAGCACGCGCACGAACACGTCGCCGGGGACGACGCCGCGCAGCTGGAAGGTCCCGTCGCGGCCGGTCTCGACCGAGACGCCCTCCGACTCGACGGTCGCGCCCGCGATCGGCGAGCCGGTGCCGCGCTCGACGATCCGGCCCTCGAGCACGATCGGCGCCGTCGCCGGCGCGGCGGGCTCCGGCCGGCGGAGCACGAACTCGTACCGGTACTCGATCTCCACCGCCGCCGGGACGCCGTCGATCTCCGCGGGTCGGAACCGGAACCGGACCACCGCGTGGAGCGCCGCCGGGGCGAAGCCCGGGTGCGGCCCTGGGTCGAGCACGCGCGCCTCGGTGACCTCGCCGCTCGCGTCGATGACGAGCGCGAGGACCACCGAGCCCTGCACGCCGGCCGTCTCCGCCTCCACGGGGTACTCGGCGGGGACGAACTCGACGAGCTCGGGGGGCCGGGTCAGGGTTCCCGCGGGGGTGGGATCCCCGGATGCGAGGAGGCTTCCGAGGAGGAGAGGCAGAATCCTCATGGGCGGAAGCGGGTCATACGGTGGGAGGGGCGCGTCCGTTATACTCTGCCCTCCCGGGGCTCACGACATGAACAAGTTCGCGAAGTCGATCCTGCTCGTCGTCGCCGCCGTCGTCGTGGCGCAGGTGCTCGTGCGCGGGGCGCCGGCGCCGCGCGCGAAGGGCGACGCCGCGCCGCCGCTCGCGCTCCCCGACCTCGGCGGCCGCTCGATCGACCTCGCCGACCTGCGCGGCAAGGTGGTCGCCGTGAACTTCTGGGCCACGTGGTGCCCGCCGTGCCGCCAGGAGATCCCGGCGCTCGCGGAGCTCTGGACCGAGCACCGCGGCCGCTGCTTCGAGCTGCTCGGCGTCGCGGAGGAGTCCGCGCGCGAGGACGTGAGGCGGATGGCCTCCTCGATCCCGTATCCGATCCTGCTCGACGAGCGCGCCGCGGCGGTGCAGCCCTGGGGCGTCGCGGGCTACCCGGTCACCTACCTCGTCGACACCGAGGGGAAGGTCCGCCAGGTCTTCACCGGCGGCGTCGAGAAGCGGGAGCTCGAGGCGGCGATCCGCCCGCTGCTCCCGGCGAGCTGCCCGGCGAGCTGAGCGGGTCGCGGCGGCCGCCGTTCCCTGCTAGAGAAGGCACGTGCGCAGCGCAGCGTGCCCGATCTGCGGGAAGCCCGTGCCCCCTCGCCCCGTGAACCGGTCCTCCCCGTTCTGCTCGGACCGGTGCCGCCTCGTCGATCTCGCGAAGTGGCTCGGCGAGGAGTACTGCGTTCCCGGCTCGCTCGCGGGAGACGGGGCGGCGCCGCCGCCGTCCGACGAGGACGAGCGGTGAGGGCCGTCCTCTACCTCGTCCGTGCGCTCCCCGGGCAGGACCTCGAGCCGCTCCGGCCCTGGCTGGAGGTCCGCGGCGGCGCGCCCGCCGCGCCCGCCCGCGAGCGGCTCGTCGAGGAGGCGCGCGGGGCGACCATCCTCGCGCCGACGTACCTCGATCCGGTGGACGCCGCGCTGCTCGACGCGCTCCCCACCGTCCGTCACGTGGCTTCCTACGGCGTCGGCCTGAACCACGTCGACCTCGCGGCCTGCCGGGCGCGGGGCGTGCTCGTCACGAACACCCCCGGCGTCCTCACCGACGCCACGGCCGACCACGCGATGGCGCTCCTCCTCGCCGCGGCCCGCCGGGTCGTGGAGGGCGACCGCGTCGTCCGCGGCGGCGCCTGGCGGGAGCTGGCCCCCGGGTTCATGCTCGGCACCCAGGTCACCGGGAAGACCCTCGGGATCGTGGGGTTCGGCCGAATCGGCCAGGCGGTCGCCCGTCGCGCCCTCGGCTTCGAGATGACGGTGCTCTACTCGAACCCGCGCGCGGTCGCGTTCCAGGGCGCGACGCGGGCCGCGCTCGACGAGCTGCTCGCCGCGAGCGACTTCGTCTCGCTCCACACGCCGCTCACCCCCGAAACCGAGGACCTGCTCTCGCGCGAGCGGATCGCGCGGATGAGGCACGGGGTCGTCATCGTGAACACCGCGCGCGGTGCGGTCGTGAACGACGCGGCGCTCGCGGGGGCGCTCGCGTCGGGGCAGGTCGCCGCCGCCGGGCTCGACGTCTTCCGGGACGAGCCCCGGGTCCCGGCGCCCTACCTCGCCCTGCCGAACGTGGTCCTCACGCCGCATCTCGGGTCCGGGTCCCGCGAGACGCGTGCGGCGATGACCCGCCTCGTCTTCGAGGACGCCCTCCGGTTCGCGAGGGGCGAGCCCCCCGCCCACCCCGTCGGCTGACCCGGCCTGGGCTCCACGGCCGCGGCTTCCGCGGTGGGCCGGCGCGTGCTATGAGCCCGGCGCGCCATGGGACTCGTCGACCTACACTGCCATCTCCTGTGGGACATCGACGACGGCTGCGAGACGCCGGGGGAGACGCTCTCCGCCGCGCGCCTGCTCGTCCAGCTCGGGTTCACGGACGTCGCGCCGAGCCCGCACGCCGTGCGGGGCCTCCCGTCGGGCGACCCGGTCCGCGCCGAGGCGCGCCGCGCCGACGCCGAGGCGCTCCTTCGCGCGGAGGGGATCGCTCTCGCGCTCCACCGGAACGCCGAGAACCGGCTCGACGACGAGTTCCTCTCCCGCGCCGACGGTGACGGCCGTCGCGGCATCGGCGCCTCGCAGCGCTGGGTCCTCGTGGAGCTTCCCTTCGACGGCGCGGTCCCGGCGCTGCCGGAGCTCGTCTTCCGCCTCCGCCGGATGGGGATCCTCCCGCTCTTCGCGCATCCGGAGCGCTGCCAGGAGTTCGAGCGGCCCGGGCGCGCGGCCGAGGTCGTCCGGCTCGGCGGCGCCCTGCAGCTCAACGTCGGCGCGCTCACGGGCGTGTACGGCAAGGTCCCGCGCAAGATGGCGGAGCGGCTGCTCGACGACGGACTCTACGCGGTGGCCGCGACCGACCTCCACCGGCCGGACGGCGCGCACGACTGGCTCGGCGAGGCGCTGCAGGCGCTCGACCGACGGGCGGGGCAAGGTGCGCTCGAGCGGCTGATGAGCGTGAACCCGCGCCGTATCCTCGCGGGCGAGGAGCTCGAGGCATGAAGCGCGCTATCCAGGTCCTCGGCGGGGTCGCGATCTCGGCCCTCGCGCTCTGGCTCACGCTCCGGGGCAAGGACGTCGGCGCGATCTGGGCGGTGATGCGCGGGGCGGACTACCGCTACCTGCTCGCGTACCTGCCCGTCCTGCTCGCGATCCACCTCCTGCGGACGGTGCGGTGGGGGCTTCTCCTCCGCCCGGTGGCCCGCATCCCGTTCGGGCGCCTGAACGCGGTCTCGGCGGTCGGGCTGATGCTGCTCTCGCTGCTGCCGTTCCGGCTCGGCGAGTTTGCGCGGCCGATCCTGATCGCCGAGCGCCCGACGCTGCGGACGAGCGTCGCCCTCTCCTCGATCGTGGTGGAGCGCGCCGCCGACGGCCTCTTCACCGGGCTCGTGCTCGTGCTCGCGCTGCTCGGGCTCCCGGACTCGACCCCGGGGATCCGCATCCTCCGCATCGGTGGGGTGCTCGTGACCGGCGCGTTCGGCGTCGCGATCGCGTTCCTCGTCTTCGCCTACCGCTCCCGCGCGGTCGCGGTCTCGATCGCGGCGCGTCTCGTCCGCCCGCTCTCGGCGAAGGCGGCCGACCGGGTCGCAGGGATGCTCGACGCGTTCATCCACGGGCTGCGGGTGCTGCCCGGCGGCCGGAGCGTCGCGCTCTTCTTCGGAATGACCGCCGCCTACTGGGCGCTGAACGCGTTCGGGATGGCGGTCCTCGCCGCCGGATTCGGGTTCCGGCTCGGCGTGCTCGAGGCGTGCACGCTCCTCGGCGTCCTCGTGGTCGGCGTCATGATCCCGGCCGGCCCCGGGATGATCGGGACGTTCCAGGGCGCGATCGCGGTCGGGCTGTCGCTCCTCGCGCCGGCCG
>DASWCJ010000010.1:0-8167 GCA_036390155.1 Anaeromyxobacter sp. | reverse complement strand
AACGCGGCGCCGTTCCTCATCCAGAACTACCAGCGCGACACGGGCGAGACGATGGCGGATCTGTCCGTCCCGGTGCTCGTCCAGGGCAAGCACTGGGGCGCGGTCCGGATCGGCTACCGGCGCGTCGAGACGAGGTAGCGCCTCAGGCACGGCGGGCGAGGGCCTCGAGCGCGGCGATCGCGCGCCCGAGGGCCTCGTTCAGTCTATTTCTGGAGCGAGGCCTTCACCGACATCGGGATCTTGAGCGCGGCCGAGACCGGGCAGCCGTTCTTCGCGCCCTCCGCCGCCTTCGCGAACGCGGCGTCGTCGAGCCCGGGGACCCAGCCCTTCACCTCGAGCGCGCTCGAGCGAACCTCGAATCCGCCCTCCTTCTTCGGGCCGAACTCGACCGTGCAGCTCGTCTCGAGCCGCTGCGCGGGGTGGCCGCCCTGGGCGAGGGCGTGGGAGAGGGCCATCGAGAAGCAGCTCGCGTGCGCCGCGGCGAGGAGCTCCTCGGGCGTGGTCATGCCGGACGCACCGTCCGTCCGCGCCTTCCAGGTGAGCGTCGCGTCCTTGAACGTGCCGCTCCCCGCCGTGGTGGCCCCCTTGCCCGACATCAGATCGCCTTCCCAGCGCGCCGTCGCCTTGCTCTGCATGAGCGTCCCCTTTCGCCGAGGAGTCTGTCGGCGCGACCGAACGGGCGCAACGGTTCGAGGAGGGACCCCGCATGGAGCAGTTCCCCGTCCCGGGACCGACCCTCATCCTCGCGTCCGGTATGCAGGCAGGCGCGTGGCTCCTTCTCCTCCTCGCCGTCGCGACGCCCGGCTGCGGCCACGGCGGCGCCGCGCCCTCGGAGGGGACCCTGGCCCGGGAGCGCGACGAGCTCTCCGCGCTCTGGAGCCTGTACCGGTACACCCATGTCCAGGGCGGGCGGGTCGTCGAGCACGACGAAGGCGGGATCACCACCTCGGAGGGGCAGGCGTACGCCATGCTCCGCGCGGTCTGGGCGAACGACCGCGCCGCCTTCGAGGAGGTGTGGCGTTGGACGCGGGAGCACCTCCAGACGCGCGGCGATCGGCTCCTCTCCTGGAAGTGGAAGGACCGGGTCCTCGACCGGAACGCCGCGACGGACGCGGACCAGGACGCCGCGCTCGCGCTCGTCCTCGCCTCGCGCCGGTTCGGGGAGCGGCGCTTCCTCGAGGACGCGCGCGCGATCCTCGCGGACGTCTGGCGTCGCGAGGTGATCTCCGCCGGGGGCCGGCGGCTCCCGACCGCGGGCGACTGGGCCCCTGGAGAGCGCTGGCCGACGATCCACGTGGCCTACCTCGCCCCCTACGCCTACGAGGTCTTCGCCGAGGCCGACCCCGCCCACCCCTGGAAGGACCTCGTCCGGTCTTCCTACGACGTCCTCCGCTTCCTGCTCGTGGACGAGCGGCTGGCGCTCCCACCCGAGATCGTCTGGGTGGACCCACGCACCGGGAAGCTCCTCCTCGAGCGCCCGGGCGGCGGGGGACCGGCGCCGTTCGGCTACGACGCCGTGCCGATCTACTGGCGCGTCGCGCTCGACGCGCGCTGGTTCGGGAGGCGGGGCGAGGCCGACCTCCGGGAGCGGATGCTCGCGTTCCCCCGCGAGGCGTTCGCGGCGGAGGGCCGGCTGCGCGAGCGGTACAGCACCGCGGGCCGGCCGCTCTCGGAGCAGGACGGGCTGCCCCACCTCGCCTCCGTGCAGGCCCTCGCGCGCGTCGTGGACGGGGAGCTCGCGGACCGGATCCGCCGCGAGAAGCTCGACGCGCTCTTCGACCGCGCGCTCGGCGGAGAGGAGACGCCCTACTACCTCCACAACTGGCTCTGGTTCGGCCGCGCGCTCGAGATCGGGGCGGCGCGGCGCTACGACGAGCCGCTCGCGTTCCTCCTCGGGCTCGACTGGGGACCCTTTCGCGACCGCTTCCCTCTCGGATGGATCGCGGTCGGCCTCCTCCTCGTCCCCCTCGCGCGCCGCCGCGCCTGGGCGAAAGCGCTCCTCGTCGCGCTCTCCGCGGGCCTGTCCCTGCGCTACCTCGGCTGGCGCGCGGGCACGACCCTCAACTTCGTCGAGCCGCTCGGCCCCGCGATCAGCCTCGCCCTCCTCGCCGCCGAGGCGTACGCGTTCTCCACCGTCGTGCTCCTCGCCGTGCAGATGGGGTTCCGCGGCGGCCGCCGCGAGCCGCCTCCGATCGAGCTGGACGCGGCGCCGCCCACGGTCGACGTCCTCGTGCCGATCTACACGGAGTCGCTCGACATCCTCGACCGGACGCTCACCGCCTGCGCAGCGCTGCGCTGGCCCCGGGCCACCGTGTGGGTCTGCGACGATTCCCACCGCGAGGAGGTGGCACGCCTCGCGGCCGAGCACGGCTGCCGCTACCTCGCCGGTCCCCGCCAGCACGCGAAGGCCGGAAACCTCAACGCGGCCCTGGCGAGGACGTCTGGCGACCTCGTCGCCGTCTTCGACACGGACCACGTCCCGGTCGCGTCGTTCCTCGAGCGGACGGTCCCCCACTTCGGCGACCCGCGGGTGGGCCTCGTCCAGACGCCCCACCACTTCACGAACCCCGACGTGTTCCAGCGCGCGTTCGGCGCCTCGGAGGCCGTGCCGAACGAGGCGGACCTCTTCCACCACGCGATCCAGGCGGGGCGCGACCGGTGGGGCGGCGCCTTCTTCGTGGGGTGCAGCGCGGTGTTCCGCCGCGAGGCGCTTCGCTCGGTGAACGGGTTCCAGCTCCTCTCCATCACCGAGGACATCCACACGAGCCAGAAGCTCCACGCGAAGGGCTGGCGCTCCGTCTTCGTGGACGAGGACCTCGCGGCAGGCCTCTCCGCGGAGACCCTCCAGGCGTACGTGGTGCAGCGGCGGCGGTGGATGCTCGGGTGCCTGCAGGTCTTCCTCCGGGACAACCCCCTCCTCGAGCGCGGGCTCCCGCTCCGCCACCGGGTCGGCTACCTCGCGTCGCTCTGGTTCTTCTTCTTCCCGCTCGCGCGCGTGGTCTTCTTCCTCACCCCGCTCTGGTACCTCCTCTTCCACCTGCACCCGCTGTTCGCGGAGCTGCCGGTCCTGCTCGCCTACCTCGTCCCGCACCTCCTGCTCCTGCCGCTCGCCGCGAGCGCGCTCCTGCCGGGCTGGCCGCGGCTCCTTTGGGGCTCGGTGTACGAGTGCGCCGTCGCCTTCCCGCTCGCCCGCGCGACGCTCGACCTCGTCCTGCCGAAGCGGCTCGGGTTCAAGGTCACGCCGAAGGGGCTGCGGAGCGACCGGCGCCGGTTCGACTGGGCCTCTTCCCGGCTCACGCTCCTCGCGACGGCGGTGGCGCTCGCCGCCCTGGCGAAGGGCGCGATCGAGCTCGCCGCGTTCGGGATCGAGGTCGAGGCATACGCGTTCAACCTCGGCTGGGCGGCGTCGAACCTCCTCGCGGTCGGCGCCGCGCTGCTCGTCGCGTGGGAGCGCCCGCAGCGTCGAGCGGACGAGCGCATCCGGCGGCGGCTCGCCGTGCGCATCGCCGGGGCGGGCGGCGCGCGCGACGTCGCGGCGGCGGAGGCCGAGACCGTAGACCTCTCGACCTCCGGCGCGTGCCTCGCGCTCGCGCCCGGGACGGTCCTGCCGCGCGAGGTGCTCCTCGAGCTCGGGGGCCGGGAGCCGCTCCGCCTGCGGGGGCGCGTCGTGTGGCACGAGCGCGTCGGGCGGGGCGAGCGGGCCGGCGTCGCCTTCGAGGCGCTCTCCGCCGCCGCGCGCCGGGCGATCGTGCGCGCCGCGTGGTGCGACGACGACGCGCACGCGGGCGCGCACGCGCGCCGGGCCCGCTCCGAGCTCGGCATGGCCGCGCGGCTCCTCGCCGGGCTCGTCCGCGCGTTCCTCCCGGCGCGCCCGCGCCGCAGGATCGGGATCCGCCGGCGCGCGCTCCGGCTCCTCGCGCTCGTCGGCGAGGCGGGGCGCGCGCGCGCGCTCCAGGTGGACGAGAGCGACGGCGGGCTCGGCGTCCTGGTCCTCGGCCGCGCCCCGCCGCCGCGGGGGACGCCCGTCCCGGTGCTCTCCGCCGCGGGCACCCTCCCCGCGCGCGTCGTCCACGTCCGGCGGGTGCTCCCCGGGATCTGGCGGATGGGGCTCGAGCACGACCTCCCCGCGGCCGTCGCGGCCGCGGAGGCGCGTGTCTACCTTGCGGGCTGAGACCGAGCGCCCGCCCGGTCTGACCGAGGGAGGCACGACCCTGCATGGCCCACGCGCTCCGGGTCGCGTCCCTCGCCGCGGCGCTCCTCGCCGCCGGGCCCGCCTCGGCCGGGATCTCGGAGTCCTGGTACCTCGCCCGCGGCGCGGCGAACATGAAGATCGGGAACTACGCCGCCGCGGTCGAGGCGTACGAGAAGGCGCTCGCGGCGAACCCCCGCAGCCGCGAGGCCTCCCGCGCGCTCGGGACCGCCCGGCAACGGAACGGTGAGACCGACCGCGCCGTCGCCGAGTACGACCGCCACCTTCGCGCCTTCCCCGAGGACGCCGACGTCGCCTTCGAGCAGGCGCGCCTGCTCCAGTGGTCCCGGTACGCGTACCGGGCGAAGGACGCTGTCCGCTACCTCAGGATGGGCCTCGCCGTCCGGGACGACCCGGCGCGGCGCCGCGACCTCGCCCGGCTCCTCGCGCGAGACCGCGCCTCGCTCGACGAGGCCCTCGCCGAGTACGGGAGGCTCGTCGCGGCCGCTCCCGCCGACGAGGTGCTGCGCGAGGAGCGGCTCCGGCTCCTGCTCTGGGATCCCCGCCATCGCGAGGAGGCGCGCCGCGAGCTCGAGGCCCGCGTGCGAGCGCGGCCCGAGGACGCGAAGGCGCTCCGGGAGCTCGCGCGGCTCGAGGCCGCCGACCCGGCGCGCGCCGCGGAGGCGGCGGCGCGGTACGAACGGCTGCTCGCGGGAAGCCCGGCCGACCCGGAGCTCCGCCTCGGCCTCGCCCGCGCGCTCGCCCGCGCCGGCCGCCGCGCGGAGGCACGCGAGGCGTACGCGGGCGCGGTGGCCGCCTCGCCCACGCTCGAAGCCCGCCTCGAGCGAGCGGAGCTGCTCGCCGCGGATCCGGCGACGCGCGATGAGGCCCGCGCCGAGCTCGAGGCGATCCTGCGCGTCGCGCCGCATTCGCGCCGGGCGCGGCTCGACCTCTCGCGCGTACTCCTCGCGCGCAAGGACACGAGCCTCGCCGCGGCGGCCGGGTACGAGCAGGTCCTGCGCGAGGCGCCGCGCGATCCGGAGGCGCACCTCGGCCTCGCCCGCGCCTACGCCTGGAACGGGGACCCCGACCGCGCCCTGGCACACGGGGAGCTCGCGGGCCGCTACGGCGGGCCCGCGCCGGAGGTGGCGACCCTCGAGCGCTCGCTGCGACGCGGCCGCGAGCCGTCCCTCGGAGGCGGCGCGCGCGTGCTCGACCAGCCCTCCGGCTCCTTCCCGCTCCGCTCCATCGGAACCTTCCTCACGGGCTCCACGAGCCCTTCCGCGTTCACGGCGGTCACGGCCGAGAGCGGCGTTGCGTTTCATGCCGGGCCCGCGGCCCGCGCGGAGGGCCCGTTCGCGACCGCGGCCGGCGACTGGCGCCCGCGAGCGGGCGACCTCCTCCGGCTCCGGCTCGGGTGGGACGCGTCGAGGCTGGCGGGCGAGGCGAGCGGCGAGGCGCGCTGGGAGCGCCAGGGGGACGGACGACTCTCCCTCGGGATCGCCCACCAGGCGCGGCAGGACTCGTACCGTGCGCTCGCCGGCGAGGTGGTCGGCGGGGCCCTGCGCGGCGCCGCGTCCGATACGCTCGCGGACCTCCGACTCGATCGCGCCGACGACGGCGGCGGCTTCCACCTCGCGGTGCGGGCAGGGGCGGTGACCGGCTCCGGCTTCGACGCGACGTTCACCGCCGGCGCCACCGGTCGCGCCGATCGGGCGCTGCTCCGGGCCGGCGGCTGGTCGCTCCTCGGCGGCGGACGGATCGAGGGGACGCACCACGCCCGCGATCTCTCCGGGCTCCGGGACGCCGACCCGCTCGCGCCGGGCCTGTTCTCGCCACCGCTCTTCCTCACGGCGTCCCCGCGGCTCGCCCTCGTCCGCGATGCCGGGGTCGTCGGGCGGCTCGCGCTCGACGCCGGACCGTCGCTCCAGGTCACCGCCGGCCCCGGGGGCGGCACCCGCCTCGGCGGCGACGCCCTGCTCTCGGCGAGCCACCGCTTCGGCGACCGGCTCCGCGCGTCGCTCGACGGCCAGCTCGAGTACCTCCCGTCCACCTACATGCGAGCGGAGCTCTCCGCCGCGCTCGCGGTCCTCTTCTAGCCATGCCGCGCTCACTCGAGCTCGTCGCGGCCACCGAGCGGGCCCCCGGCGAGCGGCTCCGGATCGCGCGCGAGCTCGCGGAGGTGGTCGCGCGGCTCCACGCCAGCGGGCGGGTCCACGGCGCGCTCGCGCCCGGGCGCGTCGTCGTCACCGACGCGGGAGCGGTCGTGGTGCTCCCGCCGCCCCCCGCGTTCGAGTCCCCGCTCCGGCGGGCGGGCTTCGACGCTCCGGAGGTCGCGCGGGGCGGCCGCCCGACGCACCGCTCCGACGCCTTCTCTGCGGCTGCGCTCGCGTGGCTCGTGCTCTCGGGGCGCCCGGCGTTCGACGGCGACGGACCGCTCGCGCGGGTGCAGCGCGCGCTCTTCTCCGATCCCGGCCCGCTGCGGCTCGCGGCACCCTCCGCGTCGCGTGAGGTCGAGGAGGCCGTCGCGGCGGCGCTCGACCGGCGGCCCCGGCGCCGCCCGTCGGCGGCCCGGCTCGCCGAGGCGCTCGGGGCGGCGCGGTCCGTGGCGCCGCCCGCGCTCTCACGTCGCGTGACCTCGACCTCGCCCTGGCTCGTCGCGGCCGCGCTCCAGGCCCTGACGCGGGTCCGGCTCGCGGACCTCGACCTCACGCCCGCCCGCGCCGGGCTCGTCGCCCTCGCGCTCCTCCTCGCCACGGTCCCCTTCGTGCGGACCGACGCCGCGCTGTCGCGGGAGATCGGGAGCCTCCTCGAGCGCGGCGACGTCCCGGGCGCGCGGCGCCGGGTCGACGCGGCCGCCCGGGCGCGACCCGACGACCCCGTGATCGAGAAGCTGCGCGGCGACGTCGCCTGCGCCCGTGGCGCAGCGAGCGAGTGCCTGCGGCGCTACCGCGTCGCCCTGGCGTCGCGCCCCGGGCTGCGCGACGACCCGGCGCTCCGGCTCAACGCGCGCCGGCTCGTGCAGCCGGACGAGGCGTGCAGCACGCGCCGCTCCGCCGCGCACCTCCTCGGCGAGCTCCGGGATCCGGAGGCGCTGCCCGCGCTCGAGCGCTCCCGCCGCGCGGGCGGCCTCCTCGCCTTCCTCTGCACCGGCGACGCGCTCGACCGCGCGATCACCGCGACGCGGGTCGCCGCGGCGCGGTGATCGGCGATCGCGTCGCGGATCAGAACCCGGTCATCGCCCGGATGGTGAACCCGTCGTCCTTCAGGGTGGACGCTCCGGTCGCCACGCGGTCGTCGAACTCGTGGTGACGGTACTCGCCGATGAGCTTCACGTTCTCGAGGACCATGTACTGGATCCCGCCGATGAGGTCCCACTCCTGCGGGTGCCCCTTGCTCTCGCCTCCGACCCCCGTGTCGTCGAAGCTGTTCCCCTCGATCCAGTCGTAGCGTGCATACACCACGGACATCTTGGTCGGGAACCAGTTCAGCTGGTGGAAGCCGCCCCACCAGACGAACTCCTTTCCGTAGCCGGTCGGGTTGCTCTCCCGGTTGTATAGGACGTTGTTCTCGAGGCTGAGCGGGATCTTGAACGGCGCGAGGCTCAGCGTCGCGTCCGGCCCGACGCTCACCCGCTCGCTCTGGAACGCGGTGTCGGCGATGATCCGGCGGCCGTTTCGGCCCAACGCCGTGGCGGACCGGATCATCTGCTCGTCCACGATGTTCGGCGTCCAGAAGCCGAACCCCCCGAGCGACTGGTTGTACCAGCGCGCGACGAACCGGCCGTAGACGCCCTTCTGGACGTTGCCGTCCGACACGGTGTTGGACGCGTTCGTGGTGCCCACGTGGTACTCGAGCCAGAGGGTGTCGCGCTTCCCGACCGCGTCCACCTTCTTCCCGGGGACGATCATCCCGTTCACCTCGAACATCCCCTGCGGCTCGCCGAGCCGGAAGAGCCGCTCGCCGACCGCCGGGTCG
>DASWCJ010000009.1:0-4100 GCA_036390155.1 Anaeromyxobacter sp. | reverse complement strand
ACCTGAAGCTCGCGCGCTTCTTCGCCGCGCGCGCGAACTTCAGGGCGATGGCGGAGGCGAAGGCGGGGAAGGGGCCCGCCCTGACGCCGCTCCCGGGCCAGCTCGGGACGCTCGACCTCGGGGGCCGCACGCCCGTCCCCGGGCGGACACCCGCGCCGCAGCGGATGTCCGCGCCGGCGCGCACGCCGGAGCCGGGGCGGATCCCCGGGCAGACGATCCCGGCGCCCGGCAAGAAGCCCGGGACCTAGCCTCGGTCGGAGCGCTCGCGCGCTACATCGCCAGTCCGCCGTCCACGTCCACGCAGCGGCCGGAGAAGTAGTCGCACTCGAGGACGAAGCGCAGCGCGCGCCAGATGTCCTCCGGCGCGCCGATCCGGCCGACCGGGATCATCGAGACAAGCGCGTCGCGCGCCTTCTGGTTCATCCCCTGCGTCATCGGCGTCTCGATCATCCCCGGCGCGATCGCCCCCACGCGGATCCCGAACGGCGCGAACTCGCGCGCCCAGGTCACGGTGTTCGCGGCGAGCGCGGCCTTCGCCGCCACGTAGTTCGACTGCCCGCGGTTCCCGTGGCGCGCGATCGAGGAGAGGTTCACGATGACGCCCGGGCGCGTCCCCGCCCGCGCCATCGCCGCGACCGTCTCGCGCGCCATGAGCGTCGCCCCGGTGAGGTTCACGCCGATCACCGCGTCCCAGTCCTTTCGAGAGAGCGTCGTCACCTCGCCGGTCGCGCGGTCCCGCTTCACGAGCAGCCCGTCGCGGAGGATCCCCGCGTTGTTCACGAGCGCGTTCAGCCCGCCCATCGACCCTTGGGCCCAGGCGACGAACGCGGCGACGTCCGCCTCGTCGGACACGTCGAGCCGGCGGCGGTGGATCCCCGCGGGCAGCGCGGCGAGACCCTGCTCGTTCACGTCCCCCGCCGCGACCTTCGCCCCGGCCTCGGCGAGGCGGCGCGCGAAGTGGGCGCCCATTCCCTGCGCGGCGCCCGTGACGATGATCCTCAGCTCCGAGAGCTCCATCCCGTGGCCTCCTTCGGCGACCGCTGCGCCCGCCCTTCACGGGGGAGGCTCGGTCGGGGCACTAGCGAATCACGAAGTAGATCGCGTCCGGGTGGTGCAGGACGATCGCGGAGGTCGACTGCTCCGGCACCATCTGGTGCCCCTCGGTGAGCGAGACGCCGATGGCTTTGTCGGGCTCGAGGAGCTTCCAGAGCTGCGCCTGGTCCGTCAGCTCCGGCCAGGACGGGTAGCCCGGCGAGTAGCGCTTCCCCTGTCCCTCGGGGAGGCCGAGCTCGGCCCGGACCTGCCGGTGCCAGCGCTCCGCGAGCGCCTCCGCCGCCTCCACCGCGAGGCCGTGCAGGAAGAGGCCGTAGGTGTAGTCGCCCCGCTCCTGCGCCTCGTTCGCGAGCCGCGACGCCTGGTCACCGACGGTGACGACCTGGAAGGAGCAGACGTCCGAGCCCGGCTCCTCGCGGAACCAATCGGCCATGCAGAGGTGCCGGTCGTCGCGCTGCCGCGGCAGCGCGAGCCGCGCGACCTCCGCCTTCCGGTGCACCGGATCGAGCACCACGAGGTCGTTCCCCTGGGCGTGGCACGGGAAGTAGCCGTAGACCACCTTCGGGACGAGCCAGCCCTTCGCCTGCGCCTCGCTCTTCAGCTCCTCGAGCCGCGGGCCGAACTCCTCGCGGATCGCCTTCTCGTACTCGGCCCCTTTCAGCCGGACGCCCCACTGCAGCTTGTAGAGCTCGTCGAGGTCGAGGTGCGGCCAGACCTCCGCGAGCGGGACCTGGCCGGCGGGCACGACCCGCGGCCCCCAGAACGGCGGCGTGGGGATCTTCTCCGCCCGGCGCACCTCGGAGCGGCGCGCCGGGGCGGGGGCCGCCGCGACCTCGGCCGGCGCGTCCTTCGCGGCGAGCGCCTTCTGCAGCACCGCGTGCTTCAGCGTGTCCCGCTTCTCGGGCGAGACGAGCTGCTCGACGATGTCGAGCCCCTCGAACGCGTCCTTCGCGTAGAAGACGCCGCCCGCGTACGGGGTGCCGTCCTGCGTGAAGTGGGTGCGGTAGCCGAAGCGGCGGTTGATCGCGGCGCCGCCGATCACCACCGGGAAGGAGAGGTTCCGGCGGTGCAGCTCCTCGACGCAGAAGGGCATCTGCTTCGAGGTCGAGACGAGGAGCGCGGAGAGCCCGACCGCGTCCGCGCCGAGGGCGACCGCCTGCTCGATGATGGTCGGGACCGGCACCTGCTTCCCGAGGTCGTGCACCGTGAAGCCGTTGTTCGAGAGGATCGTCTTCACGAGGTTCTTGCCGATGTCGTGGACGTCCCCGTAGACGGTCGCGAGCACCACCGTCCCCTTCGTCGTTCCCGCCTTGCGCTCGAGGAACTTCTCGAGATGGGCCACCGCCTTCTTCATCACCTCCGCCGACTGGAGGACGAAGGGGAGGATGAGCTCGCCCGCGCCGAAGCGGTCACCCACGTCCTTCATGGCGGGGAGGAGGAGCTCGTTCAGCACCGCGACCGCGGGGCGGCGGGTGAGCGCCTCATCGATGAGCGCCTCGATCCCCTCCGGGCGCCGGTGGAGGATCTGGAGGTGGATTCGCTCCTCGGCGCTCTTGCCGGCGAGGAGGTCCTCCGTGATCACCGCCTTCCCGGCGCCCTTGTCGCCGAAGTGCGCGATGAGGCGCGCGAGCGCGTCGGGGCGTCGGTCGAAGACGAGGTCCTCCGCGAGGGTCCGCTCGACCTCGCCCACGCTGGGGTACGGGAGGATGTCCTTCGGGTTCACGATCGCGAGGTCGAGCCCGGCGCGGACCGCGTGGTACAGGAACACCGAGTTCACGACCTCGCGCGCCTGCTTCGCGAGCCCGAACGAGACGTTCGAGACGCCGAGGGTCGTGAAGACGCCCGGGTTCTCCGCCTTGATGCGCCGGATCCCCTCGAGCGTCTCGACCGCGCTCCGGCGGTACTCTTCCCCGCCGGTCGCGAGCGTGAAGGTGAGGGCGTCGAAGACGAGCGCGTCGGGCCCGATGCCATACTCCGCCGCGACCTGCACGATGCGCTTGGCGATCTCGGCCTTGCGGTCGGCGGTCTGCGCCATGCCCTTCTCGTCAATGGTCATGGCGACCACCGCCGCGCCGTAGCGGCGGACGAGCGGCAGCACCTTCTTCACCCGCTCCCCGGACTTCTCGAGGTTCACAGAGTTCACGATGCAGCGGCCCGGGTGGACCTTGAGGGCCGCCTCGACCACGTCGGCCTCGGTCGAGTCGATCATGAGCGGCGCGTCGACGGCCTGGGCGAGCAGCTTCACGAGCGTGCGCATCTGCGCGGCCTCGTCCTCGCGCTCGTTGAGGGCCACGCAGACGTCGAGCACGTGCGCCCCGCCCTCGACCTGGTCGCGCGCGATGCGGAGGATGCCGGCGTAGTCGTCGGCCAGCAGCAGCTCTTTCACCTTCCGCGAGCCCTGCGAGTTGACCCGCTCGCCGACGACGAGTGGCCTCGGCTGGAGGTCGAGCGGCACCGACTTCATGGCCGAGGCCAGCTCCGGCAGCCGCTTCGGGCGCGGCCGGGGCGTGCCGTCGAGCCGGCGGATCGCCTCCACCACGTGCCGCAGGTGCTCGGGGGTGGTGCCGCAGCAGCCGCCGACGATGCCGACCCCGAAGTCGCGCACGAACTCGGAGAGGGCGCTCGCGAGCGCCTCGGGCGAGAGCTTGTAGACGGCCTTCCCCTCCACGTTCTCCGGCATGCCGGCGTTGGGGAGGCAGGACACGACGTGGCTGCACCGCTCGCCCAGGTAGCGCACGCTCTCGCGCATCTCGGCCGGGCCGGTGGAGCAGTTGAGGCCGATCGCGTCGAGCGGCAGCCGCTCCAGCGCCGCCAGCGCGGCGCCGATCTCGGTTCCGAGGAGCATGCGGCCGTTGGCGTCGATGAGCGTCGGCTGGGCGATGATGAAGACGTCCTTGAGCGACTCCCTCCGGTAGGCGTCCACCGCCAGCACGGCCGCGCGGAGCTCCAGCAGATCCTGCTGCGTCTCGATGATGACGGCGTCGACGCCGCCGTCCACGAGGCCGCGCGCCTGCTCGAAGAACACGCGCTCCAGCGCGTCGGCGGTC
>DASWCJ010000008.1:0-8250 GCA_036390155.1 Anaeromyxobacter sp. | reverse complement strand
GTTTCGCCGTGCCGGTCGCAGTCCGGTGGCGTCCCCGTGTGCCGCTGGCGCGCCCGGGCGTGCGCCGGCGTCTGCGTTCGGGGTCCTTTCGACAGTCCGGCGCCGGTCGCGACTCTGGCGGCGGCGCAGGAGGACGGCGCCTTCCCCTGCCCGCCTCGGCGGCGTTCGGTCGGGACGAGATCGTCGAGTGGGCGAGCCGCGACGTGCGCGACCGCGAGAGGCCGGCATCGCCAAGTAAACGCATTGCGCCTAGAACTTCTTGTACCCGCCGACCTCGACGTGCGGCTTCGCGCCGGGCTTGCCGCTCGCGGCCTGCCTCGGCGCGGACGCGACGGACGGCGCGAGGAGCTGCGGCTTCGCCGCCGCGCCCGGGGACTGCGCGCGCTTCGCCTCCGGGGCGGGGAGCGACGCGAGGGCGCGGGCCGGCGGCCGCGGCGCCGGGACCACCCTCGGTCGCGCGTCGCCGCCGGCGACCACGAAGAACGAGATGAGCTGCTGGAGCGCCGCGGCCTGCGAGGCCATCTCCTCCGAGGTGGAGGAGAGCTCCTCCGCCGCGGTCGCGTTCCGCTGCGTGACCTGGTCCACCGCGCCCATCGCGCGCGAGACCGAGGCGACGCCCCCCGACTGCTCCGCCGAGGCGGCGGCCACCTCCAGCACGAGGTCCGCCGTCTTGCGGATCGAGGGCACGAGATCGCCGAGGAGCCGGCCCGAGCGCTCCGCCAGATCGGTGCTCGAGGTGGCGAGCGCCCCGATCTCCTTCGCCGCCCTCTGGGACCGCTCGGCGAGCTTGCGGACCTCCGCCGCGACGACCGCGAAGCCGCGCCCGTGCTCGCCCGCACGAGCGGCCTCGATGGCCGCGTTCAGCGCGAGGAGGTTCGTCTGGTAGGCGATCTCCTCGACGATCCCGATCCGCTCGGCGATCGTCCGCATCGCCCCGACCGTCTCCTGCACCACCGCCCCGCCCTCCTCCGCGTTGCGGGCGCTTCCGCTCGCCATCGCCTCCGTCTGGCGCGCGTTGTCGGCGTTCTGGACGATCGACGCGCTCATCTGCTCGAGCGCCAACGTCGTCTCCTCCACGCTCGCGGCCTGCTGCCCGGTGCCCTCCGAGAGCGCCGCGGAGGTCGCGGAGACCTCGGAGGCCGCCGAGGCGAGGGCGTCGCCGGTGGAGCGGACCTTCCCGATCACGTCGGAGAGCCGCTCGGTCATGTCCTTCACGGCCCCGAGCAGGGCGGCGAGCTCGTCGCCGCCGGTCGGCTCGACGCGCTCGCTCAGGTCGCCCGCGGCGACGCGCCCGACCGCGCGCACCGCCACCTCGAGCGGGCGCGTGATCGACCGGGTCACGAGGACCGCCACCGCCACCGCGATGGCCGCCGCGACCAGCACGACGAAGGCGCCGACCCCGCGCGCGAGGCGGTACGCGTCTTCTTGACGCCGCGACGCCTCGTCCACCGCGACGCCCGAGGACGCGGTGATCCCCTCCGCCGCCTTCTCGAGGCGGGCGAGGACCGGGTCGAGCTCCCGGTCCATCGCCTTCTGCGCCGCGATCGGCTGCGCGGCGGCGAGGAGGCTCGCGACCTTCTCGTACTTGGGCGCCATCTCGGCGACGAGCGCCTTCGCCTCGGCGACGGCACGCCGCTCCGCCTCGTCGCCCGCGAGCCGCTCGAGCGTCGCGAGGGCCTCGTCCGCGTCGCTGCGGCGCTGCGCGAGCACGGCGGACGCCCGCTTCACGCCCTCGTCGCTGTCCGCGAGGATGAGGGCGTCGCCGCCGATGGTGACGCGGAGCGTCGCCTCGGAGAGCCGCTGGGCCGCGCGCGCCTTCACCCAGGTCCGGGCGGTGAGGTCGTGCTGGAGCGCGTTCATCCGCCCCATGCTCGCGAGGCCGACCCAGCCGAGCGCGACGAGGAACGCGCAGAGGAGCCCGAAGGCGGCCCCGAGGCGGACGCCGATGCGAACCCTCGACACCGAACCTCCTCTCGCCGATTCCCGGGGGGGCAGCTCGTCTCGAGCCGGCCCTCAACCGAATCGACGCTAGCACGCGCGCGGAGCGGGGTCGTGTCCACGACCCGGGGGATGGCGGAGGCTTGCGACACCGCCCGCGGCGAGCCGCCTCACCCCAGCTCGGGCACGTACCGGGCGAGGATCGCCTGGAGCTCGGCGAGATCCGGGCGCCGCGCGAACGCGTCCCGCACGTACCGCAGCGAAGCCGGGATCGACGGGAGGAAGCCGGGGTTCTTCTTCACGCGGTCGATGAACACGAATCGCCCCGCGTCCTTCAGCTTCCGCTGCACGGTGAGGAGGTCGAAGGTGGCGCGAAACGCGGCGGGATCGAGCGACGGTCCGCCGTGCTCGCCGAGGCGCGCGAGGTAGCGCCCGAGCATCCGGTCGACGAGCTCCGCGGGCAGCTCGACGTAGCTGTCGCGCAGGAGCGCGACGAGGTCGTACTGGCGCGGCCCGAGGAGCGCGTCCTGGAAGTCGATCACCACCTGCTCGCCGGAGGGGAGCACCATGAGGTTCCGCGACTGGTAGTCGCGGTGGGTGAACCCCTTCGGCTCCGCGTCGAGCGCGGCGGCGATCCGGCCGAACTCGCGCTCGACCACCGGCGCCTCCGCCGCGCCGAGGCGCGCCCCCTTCCACGCCTCGAGGAGCCACTCCCGGAAGTGGTGCAGCTCCCAGAGGTAGAGGTCCCGGTCGAACGCCCGCGAGAACGCGACGCACCGGTCGCCCTCGCGCTGCGCCCGCTCGGCCCGGGCGCGCAGGAGGGCGAGCTGATCGATCGCCCGTTCGTAGAGCGGCTCGGCGGGGGCGCCGGCGAGGAGCCGGGTCTCGAGCATGTCGTCGCCGAGGTCCTCGAGGACCATGAGGCCGCCGCGCGGGTCGTCCGGATAGAACGCGACGATCTCCGGCACGCGAACGCCGGCCCGGCGCAGGAACGCCTGCACGTCGACGAACGGATCGACCGTGGGCGCCGCCCCCTTCGTGACCTCCTCGGGGCGTGCGTCGAGCGGCAGGACCATCACCACCCGGGAGCCGGGCGGCCGGCCCACGCGCCAGTAGCTGCGCATCGAGGCGTGCCCGGCGAGCCGGACGACGGGCTCGCCCGCGGCATCCCGCCCGGTCGCGCGGGTCACGGCGGCCCGCACGCGCGCTTCCGTCTGGGGGTCGTTCATCGGTATCCTCCGGCACCATGTCCATCCACGACAGCGTGCTCTCCGCGATCGGCCACACCCCGCTGGTGAAGCTGCAGAAGCTCGCCGGCCCGGACGCCGCGACGGTGCTCGTCAAGCTGGAGTACCTGAACCCTGGCGGCTCCATCAAGGACCGGATGGCGCTGCACATCCTCGAGAAGGCCGAGAAGGCGGGCCTCCTCCGGCGCGGCGGCACCGTCGTCGAGAACACGAGCGGCAACACCGGCGTCGCGATCGCGATGTTCGCGGCGGTGCGCGGCTACCGCTGCGTGTTCACGATGCCGGACAAGATGTCGAAGGAGAAGCAGGACGCGCTCAAGGCGTTCGGCGCGCAGGTGGTGGTGACCCCGACCAACGTCCCGGCGGACTCGCCCGACAGCTACTACTCGGTCGCGAAGCGGATCGCGGCGGACACGCCCAACAGCTTCTACCTGAACCAGTACCACAACGCCGACAACGTCGAGGCGCACTACCGGCTCACCGCGCCCGAGCTGTGGGCCGACACCGGCGGCAAGGTCGACGCGTTCGTCGCCGGGATCGGGACCGGCGGGACGATGAGCGGCTGCGGGAAGTTCTTCAAGGAGAAGAACCCGAAGATCCAGAACGTCGGCGCGGACCCGTTCGGCTCGGTCTACTTCTCGATGTTCAAGACCGGGAAGCTCTCCACCCCGCACGGCTACAAGGTGGAGGGAATCGGCGAGGACATGATGTGCGGGGCGATGGACCTCTCGGTCCTCGACGACGTGCGCCAGGTGACCGACGCGCAGTCCTTCGCGATGGCGCGCCGCCTCGCGCGCGAGGAGGGGATCTTCGCGGGCGGGTCGTCGGGTGCGGCGGTCCACGTCGCGCTGCAGGTCGCGCGCGAGCTCGGCGCGGGCAAGACGGTGCTCGTCCCGCTCCCGGACGGCGGCCGCTCCTACGCCTCGAAGTTCTTCTCCGACGAGTGGATGCGCGACAACGGCTTCCCGGTCGAGGGGGAGGGCCCGGTCTCCGCCTCGACCGTGAAGGACGTGCTCGGGAAGCGACGCGGCGCCGTGATCACCGCGCGCCGGACCGAGAAGGTCGAGGCGGTCGTGAAGCGGCTGCGCGACAACGACGTCTCGCAGCTGCCGGTGGTGGACGACTCCGGCCGCGCCATCGGGATGATCAACGAGTACGACCTCCTCAACTTCCTCGTCGAGGGAAAGCACCGCCTGTCGGAGGCGGTGGACCCGCTCGTCCAGCCGCTGCAAGGGGTCGTCGGCCCCGACACCCCGGTCGGCCGGCTGCGGGAGATCTTCAACGACGACAACGTGGCCGTGGTGAAGGAGGGCGAGAAGGTGACGGGCATCCTCACCAAGATCGACCTCATCGAGTTCCTCGGAGCGCGGCTCAAGTAGCGTCCCGCGCGGGCGCGGGTGGGGCGAGGTCGGCATGGCGGACGAGAAGCTGCGGTTCGACACGCTCGCGATCCACGCGGGCCAGGCGCCGGATCCGACGACGGGCGCGATCATGACGCCCGTCTACTTCACGTCGACGTACGTCCAGGACGGCCCGGGCGGGCACAAGGGGTTCGAGTACTCGCGCACCCGCAACCCCACCCGCGACGCGCTCGAGGGCTGCCTCGCGGCGCTCGAGGGGGGCCGGCACGGGCTCGCCTTCGCCTCGGGGCTCGCCGCGACCGACGCGGTCCTGCACCTCCTCTCCGCGGGGGACCACGTCCTCTCCTCGGACGACGTGTACGGCGGGACCTTCCGGATCTTCGACAAGGTGTTCCGCCGGCACGGCCTCGCCTTCGACGCCGTGGACATGACCGATCCGGCGAAGGTGGAGCGCGCGCTCCGCCCCGAGACGCGGCTCGTCTGGATCGAGAGCCCGACAAACCCCATGCTCAAGCTCGCCGACCTCGCCGCCATCGCGAAGCTCGCGCGGGCGCGCGGCGCGCGGACGGTGGTGGACAACACCTTCGCGACGCCGGTGTTCCAGCGGCCGCTCTCGCTCGGGATCGACCTCGTCGTCCACTCGACGACGAAGTACCTGAACGGCCACTCCGACGTGGTGGGCGGCGCGGTGGTGACGGACGATCCCGACCTGCACGCGCGGCTCGCCTTCCTCCAGAACGCGGTGGGCGGCGTGCCGTCGCCGATGGACTCGTTCCTCGTGCTCCGCGGGTTGAAGACCCTGGGGGTCCGGATGGAGCGCCACGCGGCGAACGCGCTCGCCGTCGCGCGCTTCCTCGAGGCGCAGCCCGGCGTCGAGCGGGTCGTCTATCCGGGGCTCCCCTCGCACCCGCAGCACGCGCTCGCGCGGCGGCAGATGACCGGCTTCGGCGGGATGGTGACGTTCGTCCTGCGCGGCGGGCTCCCGGCCGCCTCCGCGTTCCTGCGCGCGGTGCGGATCTTCGCGTGCGCCGAGTCGCTCGGGGGCGTGGAGAGCCTCATCGAGCACCCGGCGATCATGACCCACGCCTCGGTGCCGCCCGCGACGCGGGCCGCGCTCGGGATCTCCGACGGGCTCATCCGCGCCTCGGTCGGGATCGAGCACCCGGACGACCTGCTCGCGGACCTCGGGCGTGGGCTCGACGCGGCCGGACGGGCGTAGCGCGACCGCCGCCGCGGGCCGAGGCGATGGAGTGGTGACTCAGTTCGCCGGTCCCATCCGCCTGCGGGGCCGCACCTGCCCCGGCGCGATGGGCGTCGCCTGGTGATGGACCATCCGCCAGGCGCCGCGCTCGCGCACGAACACGTTCGTCGCGGCGAGCCGGGCGCCCTCCCGGAGCACCTCGTGGCAGGTGACGAACGCGACCTCGCCGAGGACGTGGGCCTCCGCCAGCGCACAGGAGAGCGCCGGCGCGCCGCCCGGGACGAGCACCGCGCGCCAGCTCGCGACGACGTCGTCGCGCCCCGCGAGGACGTCCGAGCCCGGGTGGATGCACGCGACCGGGTGGTCCTCGGCCCAGAGCGCCGCCATCGCGTCCGCGTCGTGCGCCCGGAACGCCCGGTAGAAGGCGTCGTTCGCGTCCAGCACCTCGAGCTCGCTCCGACCCATGGCACCTCGCGCGCGACGGCTCCGCGGGCCGCCGCCGGCGCCCGGGATCTAGCCGCGCGGCGCGGAGCGCGCACCGCGCAGATCACTCCGCCGGTCACGCCCTCCGGCGCGTGCCCCGCCCGATTGGCGCGGGCGCGCCGGCGCCGAGCCGCAGGCGGCACAGGTCGATCCAGGCGCGGGTGGCGGGCGGCAGGTGCCGGTCGCGGCGCCAGATGAGCGCCACGTCCCACGGGATCACCGGGTCGACGAGCGGGACCGATCGCACCTCGGCGGGATCGAGCTGGCGGCTGATCGTGTGGGGCAGGAGGGCGACGCCGAGGTTGGCCGCGACGAGCGCCACGATGAAGTCCCAGTGCGAGCTCTCGCTCGCGACCTGCGGCTTGAACCCGGCGCGCCGGCAGGCCTCGATGATGTGCCCGTGGAGCGCGAACTCGGGGCGGTAGAGGACGAACGGCGTGTCCCGGAGCTCGCGCAGCGCGAGGGTCTTGCGGCGCGCGAGCGGGTGCGACGGGTGGAGCACCGCCATGAGCTCGTCGTGGACGAACGGCATCGTCCCGAAGGTCGCCTCGTCGGTGGGGAGCACCACCGCGCCGACGTCCAGCTCGCGGCTCGCGACCAGCGCCTCGATGTGGTGCGAGCCCTCCTCCCGGAGCTCGAGGAAGATCCCGGGGTGGGCGTCGTGGTAGGCGCCGAGGATGGGCGGGAAGAACGCGACGCCGACGATGGGCGGGAAGCCGACCCGGAGCCGCCCGCGCCGCAGCGCCGCGAGCGCACCCACCTCCTGCTCGATCCCGGTCATGGCGTCGAGGACGCCCTGTGCGCGATCGAGCACCACGCGCCCGGCGTCGGTGAGCCGCACGCGCCGCCGCTCGCGGAGCAGGAGCGGCGTCCCGAGCTCGTCCTCGAGCGCGCGCACGAGCTTGCTGACCGCGGGCTGGGTGACGTGGAGGACCTCGCTCGCCCGCGTGAAGTTCTGGTGACGGGCGACCTCGATGAAGGTGCGGAGCGCGTGGACGTCCATTTCAGTCATTCCTTTCGCTCATCATACCTATAGCATGAATGCATTTCCCTCATGGTTCCGATTCGGCTAGGTTGCGGGTCGACCGGGAGCCGGAACGCGGCCTCGGAGCACGGAGAAGAAGTGCAGATCAGGAACATCGAAGACCTGCTGCGCGAAGACGAGGCGGCCATCCTCGCGGAGGCCGTCCCGACCACCACGCAGCTCTCGCATTACCGCCGCGACGGCGAGGAGGCGACCCGGCGACGCGTCCGGGCGCTCTACCGCGCCGTCGCGCGGGCCGTCTCCGCCCGGGAGCTCGACGGGATCGTGGCCCACGCGGGCCGCATCGCGCGCGAGCGGTTCGAGGGCGGGTTCGAGCAGGCCGAGGTCGAGGCCGCGTTCGCGGCGCTCGAGCAGGCCATCGAGCGCCGCGCGCTCGCGCGGATGCCGAAGGAGGAGCTCGCGTGGGGCCTCGGCCTCGTCGCGACCGCCCTCGGCCACGCCCGCGCCGAGCTCGGGCGCACGTTCGCGACGCTCGCGCACGCCTCGCGCCCCGGCGCCGTGGATCTCACCTCGGTGTTCCGCCGCTCCGACGTGGGCGCGCGCTCCGCCGAGGAGCTCGTCCACCCGGTCTAGCCGCAATGCCGGTCACTTAGCGTCCGGCCGTTTCCGGGGTAGCTGAGCATCCTCAACTTCGGCGAACGCTCCCGAGGGCCTCGGGCATGGCCCCCGTCCTCCTGCGCCGCCGCCAGGGTCGCAACCGGCACCGGACGGTCGAACGGGTCCAGAAACGTGGACGCCGGCGCACGCCCGGGCGCGCCAGCTCCGCGCGAGAGCGTTCCCGTACGGTGGCGGGCATGGCGAGCGCCATGGGCGCGGCATCGAACGGTCACCGGGTCTGACTCGGGTTTCGCCGTTACGCAGCGAGCCCGAACCGCGATTCTCGCGGCCAGGCGCTCGGTGGCCGGCGTTTACGTAAGTTGGCGAGACTCCGACGTGGATCAAGAACGTCGAGGGGCATGAGCGCGCGCTGGGCGG
>DASWCJ010000007.1:0-16391 GCA_036390155.1 Anaeromyxobacter sp. | reverse complement strand
CCCATCGACCTCGTCACCGAGTGGCGGCGCTGCGGGATCATCTCCGACTTTGCGGCGGCTTATTTGGAGTGGGCCTTCGCGCGCCGCAGCACGGCGCGGAGCGTCGTCTCGACGGTGGTGAACGAGCTCGTCGAGAACGCGGCGAAGTTCAGCGTCGACAACCGGGTCCACACCGACGTAACGATCCGCCACTACGGCGAGATCCTGCACGCGGAGGTGCGGAACGAGGCGGCCGAGGGGCACGTGGCGCGCCTCACCGAGGTCCTCGAGGACCTCGCCCGGGACGGCGCGGAGGCGGTCTTCCGGCGGCGGATCGAGGGCCGGAGCGGGCTCGGGCTCGCCCTCATCGCGCGGGACTATAACGCGACGGTGGGCGCCCGCGTCACTCCGGGTTGCACGCCGGGCGGGAAAACGGTCTGCTTGCGCGTGGCCCTGAGCGTACAGGAGGTGGAGCAGCGATGAGGACCGATCGTCCGGACTACGCCATCGAGGCGGGGTCGTCCCCCGGGGCGTGGATCCTGCGCGGCGTCCTGCGGCTGGACTCCCCCGAGGCGTACACCAAGGCGTTCGCGCCCATCACCGCGTCGGTCGGGGACGCTCGGGCGATCTCGATCGACCTGTCCCCTGTGGTGTTCCTGAACAGCTCGGGGATCCGCGGGCTCGCGGACGTGCTCCTCGCCGCCCGCGCGAAGGGCGTGCAGGTCACGCTCTACGGGAGCGCGGGCGTGCCCTGGCAGAAGAAGCTCGCGGCCTCGCTCACCGGCCTGTTCCCGGAGATCGCGATGCGCCTGAACCGCTGAGCGCCGCCCGCGCTCTGCTCAGGCGAGCAGGTGCGTCGGAGCGACGGCGAGCGCCTTCGCGAGCAGCTCGATCGTGTTGAGCGGCGGGGACCGCTGCCCGCGCTCGAGCATCGAGATGTAGGAGACCGAGAGCTGCGCCTTCCAGGCGAGGGCCTCCTGCGAGAGGCGGCGGCGGAGCCGCTCGCTCTTGAGGTTCGAGGCGAACTTGTCGGCGAGCTTGGCCATGAGAATCCCCTGGGATGCGCTGCGAGTGAACTGCGGTTTCCGCAAACTGCGGCTGCGGCATCGGCAGGAAGGAACAGTAGCACCAATAGAGCGGGTACACCAGGGGTCCATCACGGAAAGGCGCTACCTGCGCGCGCGCGCCGCGGGGAGGGGGACCTCGTACCGCGTGAGGAGGCGGCGGAGGGAGAAGTAGGAGACGCCGAGGGCGGCCGCGAGCCCCCGGGGATCGCGGGCGAAATGGGCGCGCGCCGCGAGGAGGTAGCGGCGCGCCGCCTCCCGGAACGGCAGGACGTCCTCGGGTGCGCGGAGCGGCCACAGGCCGGTCGCCATCCCGCCCAGCTCGCCGGAGAGCTGCGCCAGCCCGGCGCGCGCCCGCTCCATCTCGGCCTCGTGCTCCTCGAGGGAGTGGGTGAGCCGCCGCCGCTCGAGGGCGCGATCCACCGCGAGCGCCAGCGCCTCGCCGGAGTCGTCCTCGCCGTCCTGGAAGAAGTCCGCGCCCGCCATGATCGCCGCCATCGCGTCCGAGGCGGTCGGGCGGCTCGCGTAGGCGAGGATCGCGAGGGCCGGCAGCGCCTCCCGCAGCTCGCGGATCGCGTCGAGCCCCGGCCCGCCGGGGAGCGCGAGGTCCACCGCGGCCACCGTCGCGCGCCGCGCGCGCCGGAGCGCCTCGGCGCCGCTCGACGCCAGGACGAGCTTGAACCGCGGGTACGACCCAGGCCGCCGGCCGCCGCGAACCAGGGCGAGCCGCTCCCGGATCCGGCGGCGGTGCGCGTCGTCCGGCGCAGCGAGCAGGAGCACCTCGTCGCAGTCGCCGGGGCGATCCCAACGCCTCGAACCCATTGCGTTCGTCTACCACGGGGACCGGGGGCGTCTCTACCCCATCGGGGGGATGTGTCCCGGAGCGCGTCCGTACCCTCTACACTCGCCGGATGACCGAACGGGAAGTGCGACTCCTGGCCCGGGCGCGCGCGGAGCGGCGGCTCGATTTTCCACCCCCGCGAGCCCCGTCCCTCGATCCGGACGAGGTGCTTCGGCCGGGGCGCGACGCGGGCGCCTGGTTCGCCGAGCCGTTCCCGGCGAGCTCGCCGGCGGCGCGCGCGCAGGTCGCGAGGCTCGTCGTCGAGGGCAACTACACCGTCCACGACACGATCGGGGAGCAGCTCGCCGAGCTCGTCGAGACGCGCGTCCCCGCGCTCGAGCTCTCGCCGATCGAGGTGCGGCGGCGGAGGGCGCTGCACCTCGGCGGCGCGCCGATCGCGCACCACGGCACCTGGTTCCTCTACCCGTGGTCGCGGCGCGCGGTGCACGTGCTCCCCGAGGCCGAGTTCCGCGAGCTCCGGTCGAGCCGGAACCGGAACAAGATCTCGTCAGAGGAGCAGGAGCGGCTCCGGGCGCTCCGGATCGGGATCGTCGGGCTCTCGGTCGGGAGCGCGAGCGCGATGGCGCTCGCGATGGAGCAGGTCGGGGGCGAGCTCCTCCTCGCCGACTTCGACCACCTCAGCCTCTCGAACCTGAACCGGCTCCGGGCCGGGGTCCACGAGCTCGGGCTGCCGAAGGCGATCCTCACCGCCCGCGCGATCGCCGAGCTCGACCCCTACGCCCGCGTGCGCCCGTTCCTGGAGGGGCTGAACGACCAGAACCTGGACGCGTTCCTCTGCCCCGACGGGCGGCCGCTCGACCTCGTGGTGGAGGAATGCGACGACCTCTACGTCAAGGTGCGCGTCCGCGAGCGGGCGCGGGAGCTGCGGATCCCCGTCGTCATGGAGACGAGCGACCGCGGGCTTCTCGACATCGAGCGGTTCGACCTCGAGCCGGACCGGCCCGTGTTCCACGGCCTCATCGGCGCGACCACCGCGGAGGAGGTCCGCGGGCTCCCGTCGGAGCAGCGGATCCCGTTCGTGCTCCGCATCGTCGGCGAGCGCACGATCTCGCCGCGGATGGCGGCCTCGCTCATCGAGGTGAAGTCCACCCTCAAGACCTGGCCGCAGCTCGCCTCGGCCATCTGGCTCGGGGCGGGGGTGTTGACGGACGCGGTGCGTCGGATCGCGCTCGGGCAGCTCACCTCGTCCGGGCGCTTCTACGTGGACCTCGAGAAGCTCGTCGCGGACGGCGCGGGGGAGGTGGCGCTCGAGCCCGAGCCCTCGCTCACGCCCATCGAGGAGGCGCGGACCACCCCGGCGGCGCCGGCGCTCGCGCCGATGGTCTGGTCGAAGCGCGCGGTCCTCGCGCCCGAGCAGGTGCGGGTGCTCGCGACCTACGCGACGCTCGCGCCCTCGGGCGGGAACTGCCAGCCTTGGCGGCTCCGCTGGAACGGCGAACGGCTGCGGCTCGTGCACGAGCGGGATCGCTCCCGCTCCTTCCTCGACTTCGACGATCTCGCGAGCTGGCTCGCCTTCGGGGCTGCGGTGGAGAACGTGTCGCTCGCGGCGGCGGCGATGGGGCTCGAGGTCACGGTGGAGCTCGCGCCGGATCGCCGCGACCCGTCGGTCGTGTGCGACCTCCGCTTCGCGGCCCGCCAGGGCGCTCCGCCCGCGGGCGAGGCGGCGCTCGCGGCGGCGATCCCGGAGCGGGTCACGAACCGCAGGCTGGCCGCGCGCGCGCCGCTCGGCCCGGACGCGCGCGAGGCGCTCCTGCGCGCTGCGGCGGAGGTGCCCGGCGCGGCGCTCCACCTCGTGGAGGAGCCGGAGCGGCTCGCCGAGCTCGGCGAGGTGCTCGGGCGGTGCGACCGGCTGCGCCTCCTGTCTCGGACGATGCACCAGGAGATGATGTCCGAGGTCCGCTGGAACGCCGACGAGGTCCGCCGCACGCGCGACGGCCTCGACGTGGCGACGCTCGAGCTGACGCCCACGGACCTCACCGCGCTCCGGGTGATGTCCAGGTGGGGGGCGATGGAGCTCGTGGGGAAGCTCGGCGCGGGCACGGCGCTCGAGCGGCCGGCCCGCAAGGCGATCGCGGCGGCGAGCGCCGTCGGGCTCGTCACGGTCGAAGGGACCTCGCGCGAGTCGTTCTTCGCGGGCGGCCGCGCGATGCAGCGCGTCTGGCTGCGGGCGACCGCGCTCGGGCTCGCGTTCCAGCCGATGGCGCCGCTCACCTACCTCCTCGCGCGGCTCGAGAAGGGCCGCGGCGAGGGGCTCAGGTCCGCGGAGATCGCGACGCTCCGCGGGCTCCGGGACCGGCTCGGAGCGGTGCTCCCCGACGCGGCGGGTCGCGGCGAGCCGATGCTGTTCCGGGTGGCGCGCGCTCCGGCGCCGAGCGCGCGGGCTCTCCGGCGTCACGCGGAGGAGGTGCTCGACCTCGAGCGGTGAGGACCTGCGCCCCGCTCGAGCGCCGCCAGCGCCTCGTGCGCCGCGCGCTCGCCGCTCCGGAGCGCGCCCTCGACCGTGCCGGCGAGCCCGCCCGCGGTCGCCTCGCCCGCGAAGAAGAGCGTCTCGTCCACGGGGCGTGCGAGCACGAGCGGCGCCGCGGCGGACCCGACCGGGAAGACCGCGTAGCCGCCGCGCGCGTAGGGATCCCGCGTCCAGTCCACCACCGTGGCGCCGTCGAGCGCGTCCTCGAGCTCGCCGGCGGAGCAGCCGAGCCCGCGCGCCGCCGAGCGGACCGCGGCGCGCAGGACCTCGACCTCTCGCTTCCCGGCGAGCCGCGCCGAGTCGGGCCCGCCGGCCCAGCCCACGAGGACGGGCGCGCGGAGCGGGGCGAGGGTCCAGAAGACCGGGATGGGCGCCCCGGGGACGTGAAGGAAGGAGAGCGCGCGCGGGCCCGTGTCGGTCCAGGGGGACCGGCGGAAGCGCAGGACCACCTTCACGACCGGTCCCATCCCGAGCGCCGCCGCCGCGCGCCGCTTGTCGGGGAGCGCCGGCCGGAAGCGCACGTGCCCCTCGCTCAGGACGGGGAGCGGCAGGGTGACGATCGCCGCCGACGCCCGCAGCGCGGGGAGCCAGCCGCCGGCGGGACCGCGTGCGGAGATCTCCACGTGGCCGGGGCGCCACCGGATCTCCTGCACGCAGGTCGAGAGCCGGATCTCGGCGCGGCCGCGCTCGAGCGCGCGGCGGAGCGGGTCGAGCACGCGCGCGTAGCCCCCCTCGACGCGGAAGACGGCGTCCCCGCCGACCTCCTCGAGCGCGGCGGTCATCTTCGCGAGCGCGAGCGAGGACGCGGTCGCGGGATCCGCGAGGTAGAACCCGCGCACGAAGGAGGAGGCGAGCTCGAGCTCCGTCGCGGAGCGGCGCTCGCGCCGTGCCTCGCGGAGGACGGTGGTGAAGGGCTCGTCGTCGCGGGCGCCGCGCGCGAGCAGCTGCTGCGCGCGGCCGAAGGCGTCGCTCGCCTCGGAGGCGCGGCTGCGGGTGCGCCGGGCGTGCCGGTCCGGGATCTCGCGGACGCGCACGCCCGCGCGGCGCGCCAGGGCGAGGGTGAGCTCGGGGCGGCCGTGGACGAACTCGGCCCCGTGCTCGATCGCGACGCCGAGGAGCGGGTCCACCCGGGAGTCGATCCGGCCGCCGAGCCGGTCCCGAGCCTCGACCAGCACGACCTGCGCCCGGCGGGACAGCAGCGCCGCGGCGGCCAGCCCGGCCGCTCCCCCACCGACCACGACGATCCGCCCGCTGGCCGCCACCACCGCGAACGTGTGCACGGGAGGAGGGGGCGAGCGGGATCCGGAGCGGCGCAGCGCCGTCGAGCACGGTGGGATGCGCTCGTCGGGCGCCGCCCCCACGTTACGGGCCGAGGGAGGAGGAACGGCATGAGAGTGGCGACGTTGACGGGGACGGACATGATGCTGCTCGCGGGGACGCGGGTGGCGCTCGGGGTCGGGATCGGGCTGCTCGTCTCGCCGAGGCTGGACGCGAGCGTGCGGCGGGGCGCGGGCTTCGCCCTCCTGTTCATGGGCGCGATCACGACCGTCCCGATCATGCTCAACGCGTTCGGGAGCTCGCGGGGGAGCTTCCGGGGCGAGCGCGCGGCGACGGAGAAGGGAAGCATGAGCCCGGAGGGTGCGCGCCGCGACAGTGGCCCATTCCACGGACAGCCAGCGGCGCCGTGAGCGCGCGGAGAGGAATCGTCATGCCCGAGAAGAGGACCATGCAGAAGGCGAAGGCCGCGCTCCGCGAGGGCAAGCGCCCGACGACGGCGGCGGGCGAGTTCGTCCGGGAGGAGATCGAGCACGTGCGGCGAGGCGAGCACGGCGCGCGCTCGCCCCAGCAGGCGATCGCGATCGGGCTCTCGAAGGCGCGCCGTGCGGGGGTCCCGCTGCCGCCGCCGCGCAAGGGCGAGGCGAAGGAGCGCACGCGCCGGTCGGCGGAGGCGGCGTACGAGGTCGGCCAGAAGAAGCGCTCGCCGAGGGCCCCGTCCCGCAAGCGCGGCGCGGCGGTCCTCGGCGCGCTGAAGCGGGAGCGGAAGAGCTCCGTCTCGACGAGCGCGCTCTCCGGCCAGGCGAAGCGCGCGGCGGCGAGGCGGCGCGCCAGGCGCTGATGCCGCTGGCGTGCGGGCGGGGTTCTTTGGGTGCGGGTCGAGGGGGAATGAGCCGGGGCCGCCCGCAGCGCGTGGGGCGGCCGCGTGCTACAGATCGTGCATGTCTCCGAACCGGCTGACCGCCGCACCTCCGACCGTCCGGACGTCCCATGGAAATTGAGAGCTGCCGGACGTGTGGCGGCGACGGGCGCATCGGCAACGCGCTCGGGGGAAGCACCGCGACGTGCCCGAGCTGTCGCGGGTCGGGGCGCCGCGCGGAGGCGGCGCCGCGCTTCCACGACGTGACGAAGACGAAGGAATCGCACTACCGCCCTGCGCCCCAGGTACACGGTCCCGTGGGCCCGAGGGTCCCGGTGACCTCCGAGGGCATGATGCTCGCCCGCGAGGTGGGCGCGAGCGCGCTCGCGGAGGACGCGAAGGCGCGGCTCGTCGCGGAGATCGTCAACCACGAGAGCACCCACGGGCGTTGCACGAAGACCTTCCTAAAGAAGCTCCGGAAGCAGACGCGGCCGGCGGCGAGCTAGGGTGCGACCGAGCCCAGGATCACCCGCACCTCGTGCGTCCCGCCGTCGTCGACGAGCGGGATCGCGCCCGGGTCGATCGCGACGCCGTCGAGGCGCGCCTCGCCGATCCCGCGACAGCGGCGCTCGGGGTTCTTGACGGCGATCTCGTAGCGCGTCCCGCCGACGCGCCAGCTCAGCTCGAACCCGGGCCAGGCGCTCGGGATGCACGGGTCGAGCTCGAACGTGTCGCCGTGGCGGCGCAGGCCGAGGATGCTCTCGACGCCGGCGCGGTACATCCAGCCGGCCGCGCCCGTGTACCAGGTCCAGCCGACGCGCCCCGCGTGCTCGGGACGGGCGCAGACGTCGCCGGCGACGACGTACGGCTCGCCCTGGTAGCGCGCGACGTCCGGGCCGGTGCGCGTGTGGTTCACCGGGTTCAGCATGTGGAAGAGCTCGGCCGCCTCGTCGCCGCTCCCGAGCCGCGCGAGCGCCATCACGACCCACGCGGCGGCGTGGGTGTACTGGCCGCCGTTCTCGCGGACGCCGGGCGGGTAGCCCTTGATGTACCCGGGGGACTTCGCCGAGCGATCGAAGGGCGGCGTGAGCAGCGCCACCACCTGGGCGCCGCGGCGGACGAGGTGGGTGCGGACGGAGTCCATCGCCCGGTCGGCGCGCTGCGGCGCGCCCGCGCCGGAGAGCACCGCCCACGACTGCGAGATCGAGTCGATCGAGCACTCGTCGCTCTGCGCGGAGCCGAGCGGCGTGCCGTCGTCGTAGGTCCCGCGCCGGTACCACTCGCCGTCCCAGGTCCGCTCCAGGGCGACCGAGAGGCGGGCCGCGTTCGCCTGGAAGCGGGCGGCGAGGCGCGTCTCGCCGCGCGCGGCGCAGAGCGGCACGAAGTCCGAGAGGACCGCGTGGAGGAAGAAGCCGAGCCAGGTGCTCTCGCCGCGCCCCTCCCGCCCGACGCGGTTCATGCCGTCGTTCCAGTCGCCGCCCGCCATGAGCGGCAGCCCCTGCGCGCCCATGGTGAGCGCGCGGTCGATCGCGCGGACGCAGTGCTCGAAGAGCGATCCGTCCTCCGCCGCGACGCGCGGCAGCTCGTACGCGTCGTCGGCCTCCGGCGCGAGCGCCGGGGCATCGAGGAACGGGATCCGCTCGTCGAGGACGCCGGCGTCGCCGGTGGTCCGGACATAGTGCGCCGCCGCGTAGGGCAGCCAGGCGAGGTCGTCCGAGCAGCGCGTGCGCGTGCCGCGGCCGCTCGGCGGGTGCCACCAGTGCTGGACGTCGCCCTCCTTGAACTGCCTCGACGCCGCGCGGAGGAGGTGCTCGCGGAGGAGGGCGGGACGCGCGAGCGCGAGCGCCATCGCGTCCTGCAGCTGATCGCGGAACCCGAACGCGCCGCCGGGCTGGTGGTAGCCCGTGCGCGCCCACATCCGGCAGCTCAGGTCCTGGTACAGGAGCCAGCGGTTCACGAGGAGGTCGAAGGAGTCGTCCGGCGTCCGGACCCGAAGTCCGTCGAGCGTGTCGTCCCAGCCGCGCCGCGCCGCCGCGAGCGAGGCGTCCGCCGCCTCCGGGCTGCCGTGCCGCGCGACGAGCGCGCGGACCTGCGCCACGTCGCGCCCCTCGCCGACGAGGAACACGAGCCGGCGGCGCTCGCCCGGCGCGAGGACGACCGAGACCTGGAGCCCCGCGCACGGATCGAGCCCCGCCCCGAAGCGGGACGGCAGCGTCTCGAGCCCGAGCGCCGCCGGGCGAGTGAGCGAGCCGTTCCGGCCGAGGAACGCGGTGCGATCTCCGGTGGCGGAGCGCACCTCCCCGCTCGCGTGGGCGAAGGCGACCCGGCCGGCGAACTCGTGGTTCCACGCGTTCGTCGCGAGGATCGCCCCGGTCGCCTCGTCCCGCGCCGTCACGACGTGCTGCTGCTGCCCCGCCTGCGGCGGGCCGAGGACCCACTCGACGTACGCGAACACCGACAGGCGCCGCCGGATGCCGCTCTCGTTCGCGAGCGTCAGCACCGAGAGCTTGAGCGGATCCGCCGGGTCCACGAAGACGTCGAGGGCGTGGCGGATGCCGCGCGTCGCGCGCGCGAACCGGGTGACGCCCGCCTCGTGCCGGATCACGAACCTCCCGCTCGCGCCGTCGCGGGGGAGGGGCCCCGGCGTCGGCGACCAGACGGCGCCGTCGTCCTCGTCGCGGACGAGGAGGGCCTCGGCGGTGGGATCCGTGATCGGGTCGTTCGCGAACGGCGTGAGCCGGTTCTCGCGGCTGTTCTCCGACCAGGTGAACGAGGCGCCCGACGCCGTGACGATGGTGCCGAACGTGGGGCTCCCGATGACGTTGGCCCACGGGAGCGGCGTCTCCTCCGCGCCGTCGAGCACGACGACGTACGCGCGCCCGCCGTCCGCGAAGCCGCCGATCCCGTTCGCGAGCGTGAGCGCAGGTACGGCGGGAGGGGCGATCTTGGCGAGCTTCCGATCCGCGCGGGCGGTCGGCTCGTGCGCCCTCGGGGCGGGCTCGGCGAGCGCCGGCGCGGGCCGGTCGAGCTGCTGCGCGAGCGAGCCGCGATCGCCGTCGAGGACCGCGCGCGCCGCGCCCTGCAGGAGGGCGCGCTCGGCCTCGGTGAGGCGGTCGCCGCGCAGCAGGTACACGCCGCCGGACCTGTGCTTCCACGCCCGCCACGGGCCGCCGTCGAGGAGCCCGGCGAGCTGCGCCTGGACCTCGTCGAGGTAGCCGATGGGGTGCTCGTTCAGGATCACGACGTCCGCGGCGAGCCCCTTCAGCCGCCAGTACTCCTGCGCCTGGAGCACCTGCCGGACGAGCGCCAGGTCGGAGTCCGACACGACGCGCACGAGCAGGACGGGGAGGTCACCGGACACGCCGTGGACCCAGAGCCCCTCCTGGCCGAGGGCGTTCCGGGCGAGGACCTCCGGCGCGGGGCGCAGCGAGGCGTCGTCGTAGAGCACGCGCGAGGCGAGGCGCTCGAAGAGGAGCGCCTCGTCGCCGCCGATGCCGAGGTGGTGCAGCCGGCTCCGCGCGTGCGCGAACGCGAGCGCGAAGGTCCGCGCGGTCGCGGCCGGGTCGTGGTACCGCTGCGCGAGCGCGAGCGCGGTCTCCCGGCTCGAGGCCATCCCGGTCGCGAACGAGAGCCGCACCACCCCGCCGGGCGCGAGGCGGACGCGCTGGCGCAGGCTGACGATCGGATCGAGCAGGACGCCCGTCGTGCCCGAGAGCGGGCGGCCGTCGAGCGCCTGCGGGTCCTCCGGGCCGCGCCCGCGTCCGAGGAAGAGGCCGCGATCGGTCTCCCACTCCACCGGCCCTTGGCTCCGTCCCTCCTGCGCGATGACGTGCACCGCGTACACCTCGGACTCCTCCGGAGCGCGCGGCCGCCGCCGGCAGAGGAGCGCGCTGCGCTCCGCGACGAACTCCGACTCGACGAAGAGCTTGCCGAAGGAGGGGTGGGCGAGGTCGTCGGCGGCCGGGGCGAGGACGATCTCGGCGTAGCTCGTGATCTCGAGCTCACGGGCGCGGTCGCCGTGGTTCACGACCTGGAGCCGGCGCACCTCGACGTCGTCCTCGGGCGAGACCGCGATCTCGAGCCGGGTCCCGATCTCGTCGTCCGTCCGCTGGAACGTCGCCTTCTCGAGCGTGAACACGGCGAGATCGTCGGTCGCGTCCCCGGCGGTGGGGTGGTGCGTCGCCGACCACACCCGCCCGCTCCGGACGTCGCGGAGGTAGAGGTACTGGGCGCCCGGATCGCGGGTCGGGTCCTGCCGGCGCCGCGTCACGGCGCGCCCGCGGCAGGAGCTCGCGCCCCCGCCCGCGTTCGTGACGACCACGGTGTAGTTGCCGTTCGAGAGGAACTGGGCGTGCGGGAACGCGGTGTGCGGCGACCGGAAGCGGCGCGCCGCGGCGGGCGGCACCGGGGCCGCGACCCGCGTGCCCTCGTCCGGGCGCGGCCGGAGGACCGCCGCGTGGCGCGGCACCCTCTCCTGGAGGAGCAGCTCCGTCGCCTGCACGCGCGGATCGGCGTGGAAGCGCTCCACCATCCGGTTGCCGGTGAGCGCGTTCGCGAGGGCCGTGAGCGTCATCCCCTGGTGGTGGGCGAGGAAGGACCGGACGATCGTCCCGCGCGCGCGGCCGCGCACCGCGAGGTCGGGGTCCGCCTCCTCCGGGCGCCGGGGCGTGTAGTCGATCGCGTCGAAGTACCCGTACGTGCCGAGGAGGCCCTCCCACGCGAGCCGCCGGAGGTTCGCCGCGGCCGCGGTGGGGTGGACGAGCGTCGCGAGCGCGGACGCGTAGGGCGCGACGACGAGCTCGTCCGCGAGGCCCCGCTTCAGGCCGAGCCCCGGCACGCCGAACGCCTTGTACTGGTACGTCCCGAGGTGGTCGACCACGTCGTAGGCGCACTCGGAGATCCCCCACGCCACCCCGCGCTCCTCCGCGTAGTCCCGCTGCCGGCGCACCGCCATCCGGCACGCCTCGTCGAGCAGCGTGTCGGGGTAGCTGCGCAGGACGAGCAGCGGCATCAGGTACTCGAACAGCGTGGCGCTCCAGGAGAGGAGCGTCGGGTTCCCGCGCACGCTCGTGACCGCGCGGCCGAGGTGGAACCAGTGCTTCTCCGGGAGGTCGCCCTTCGCGATCGCGACGAAGCTCGCGAGGCGCGCCTCGGAGGCGAGCAGGTCGTAGTGAGCGGGATCGAGCCGGCCGGGCCCCTCCGCGTCGGCGGCGCGGTAGCCGATCGCGAGGAGGCTCCGCTTCGGGTCGTAGAGGAAGCGGAAGCTCATCCCGTCGGCGAACGCGGTGGCGCGGCGCGCCAGGTCCTGGAGGCGCTCGGGCCGATCGAGGTCGGGGGTGGCCGCCTCCGCCGCGGCCGGCTCGCGCGCGAGCCGGCGAAGTCCCTCGGCGAGCGCGATGAGCGCGCCCGCGAGGTTTCCGCTGTCCACGGTCGAGACGTAGCGCGGCAGCAGCGGCGCGAGGGTCTGGGTGTCGTACCAGTTGAGGAGGTGCCCCTCGAGCCGCTCGAGGCCCTCCATCGTGGTGAGGGTGGCGTCGATCCGCTCGACGAGCTCGGCGGTCGAGAGGAAGCCGAGATCGTGGGCGGCGAGCGTCGAGAGGAGGCCCATGCCGATGTTGGTGGGCGAGGTCCGGTGCGCGACGCGCGACGGCGCCTCCTGGAAGTTGTCCGCGGGCAGGTGGTGGTCGTCGGGGCCCATGAAGGCCTCGAAGTACTTCCAGGTGGTGCGGGCCACCCCGAGGAGGAACGTCCGGTCCTCCGGCCCGAGCGCGAGGTCGCGGTCCCGCATCGGCTGGGAGAGCCGGTACGCGACGAGCGGCGCGACCGCCCACAGGGCGAGGAGGGGGCCCGCCGCGGCGAGCGCGTCGTGGCGCGCGGCGGTGACGAGGACGAGGCCCGCCGCGGCGATCGCGGGGCTCGCGACCATCGCGACGAGGAACGAGCGCGGCCCGGTCAGGGCCTCGAGCCCGGCGCCGCGGGCGGCGCTCGCGGCGGCGGTCTCCCACTCGAGCAGGCGCCGGCGCGTGATCACGACGCGGACGAGCGTGACCGCGATCGCGTGCAGCATCCCCCAGGCCTGCTGCGCGAGGAAGGCGAGCTGGAGGAGGATGCGCGCCGCCGTGCCCGCGACGTCCTCCGCGAGCGCTCGCGCGAAGGCGCGGAACGGCTGGTGTGGCCTCGGGCCGGCGAGCGCCGCGACGGCGAGCGGGTAGAGCGGGAACGCCACCGACGCGACGACGGCGGCGGTCCAGAGCGCAGCGCTCCCCGGCAGCACCGTCCAGCCGAGGAGGAGGAGGAGGAGCGTCCCCGGCGCGAGCTGGGCGCGCCGGAGGTTGTCGAAGATCTTCCAGCGCGCGATGAGGGGGAGGCGGTTCCGGGCGAGGCCCGCGCGCGTCCGGACGATGGGGAGGAGCCAGCCGAGGATCTGCCAGTCGCCGCGCGTCCAGCGGTGCTGGCGGCGGGCGTGGGCGAGGACGCTCGAGGGATAGTCGTCCACGACCTCGACGTCGGTCACGAGCCCGGTGCGCGCGTGGAGCCCCTCGAAGAGATCGTGCGAGAGGAGGGTGTTGTCGGGGACGCGCCCCTCGAGCGCCGCGGTGAAGGCGTCGACGTCGTAGAGCCCCTTGCCGGTGAAGCTGCCCTCGCCGAAGAGGTCCTGGTAGGTGTCCGAGACCGCGGTGGTGTACGGGTCTACGCCGGTGTGCCCGGCGAAGATCCGCGCGAAGCGCGAGCCGGCGGCGCTGGCGGTCGTGACGCTGACGCGCGGCTGGAGGATCCCGTACCCCTCGGTGATCCGGCCGGACACGGGATCGAGGCGGGCGCGGTGGAGCGGGTGCGTGATGACGCCCACGAGCTTCCGCGCGCCGTCGCGCGGGAGGCGGGTGTCCGAGTCGAGGGTGAGGACGTAGCGCATGCCGCCGAGGACGCCGAGCTCCCCGACCTGCACGTCGTAGCTCGTGTCGGTCGCGCCGCGCAGGAGCCGGTTCAGCTCCTCGAGCTTCCCGCGCTTGCGCTCCCAGCCCATCCAGGCGCTCTCCGCCGGGTTCCACTGCCGCGCGCGGTGGAGGAGGAAGAACCGGTCGCCCCGGCCCTCGCCGAGGCGCGCGTTCAGCGCCTCGATGCCGGCGCGGGCCGCGTCGAGGATGGCCGCGTCTCCCGGCATGTCGCGGGCCGCGGCGTCGGTGAAGTCGCCGAGGATCGCGAAGTGGACGTGGCGGTCGAGGTTCCCGATCGCGAGGACCTCGAGGTGCTCGAGCTGCCGCTCGACCCCCGCGACGGAGGTGAGGAGCGTCGGCACGACGACCAGGGTGCGCGCCTCCTCCGGGATCCCCTCCGAGAGGTCGAGGCGCGGGAGCCGCCGCGGCGGGGCGAGGCGAGCGGCGACCCGCTGGACGAGCGCGATGGCGACCTCGCTCGCGGGGACGAGGAGGAGCAGCGCCACCCCGACCTGCGCGAGGGTCGAGCCGCCCGCGGCGCGGGCGTAGGCGACGGCGGCCGCGACGAGGGCCGCGGTCGCGAGGCCGATCGCGCCGAGGTAGACCGCGGTCGCGTGCGCGAACGCGAAGCGGCGGACGCGGCGCCGGAGCCCCGGGCGCCAGGCCACGTCGGCCTCGAGCTCGGGCCGGCCCAGGCCGATGAGGTGGTACCCGACGTGCGCGGCGCGCGCGCCCGTCCCGCCGCCGCCGGCATCGGCGGCCTCGCGGGCGCTCTCCACGGCGCGGAGAGCGACGCGGACCTGGGCCTCGCCGGTGGGGTCGGCGAGCTCCTCGACGGCCTGCCGATACCGGTCGCGGGAGAGGAACTCCATTCGCGCGTGGACGCCGGCCGGGTCGCGCTGCAGCACCCGCTCGACCAGGCTCACCGCCTCGACGAACCGGGTCCAGTCGAGGGTGGAGCAGAGGCGGAGGCTCGTCACGACGTTCTGGACCGAGACCTGCGCGACCGCCTCGCGCTGGTGCTCGCCGCGGATCGCCTCCTCCGCGGTCTGGCCGTCGCGGGCGAGGACCGCGTCGAGCCCGCCGCGGACCGCGGCGAGGCGCGGTCCGTACTCGCGCCCGCGCAGGAGGAGCTGGACGACGAGCGCGGGGTGCATCGCCTGCGGCAGCGCGGGCGCCGAGCCCTTCCCCTCGGCGTCGAAGCTCGCGACATACGCGTCGGCGGCGCGCCGGGCGGCGCGGGCGGCGAGGGTCTCGTCGGCGAGCCGCCGGAGGTTCTCGACGAGCGCGAGCGTCAGCATGCTCGGCCAGGCCCACAGCTCGCCGATGGTGAGGGGGGCGACCGTCTGGAAGGCGTCGAGCCACCGCACGAGCTGGGCGCGGTCGAGGCGGCTGTCGCTGTGCCGGATGAGCTCGACGGCGAGCGCGTACACGCGGGCGTTCCCGGCCTGCTCACGCGCGGCGAGCTTCGGCAGCTCGCGGTAGTAGCGGCGGGGGAGGTTCCGGCGGACGTCGCGGATCTCGGACGCGACGAGCGGGTAGTTGTCGAGGAGCCACTCTGCCGCGGGCGTCACGAACTCGCCGCGGCGCACGTCCCCGGCCAAGGCGCGGTAGGCGTCGCGCAGGATCCGGACGTTGTCGTCGAAGCGGGGGAAGACGCTGCGCGCGGCGCGGCGGGACGGGTCCACCGTGAAGCGGGCCGCGAGGGAGCGCGCTCGCTCGTCGAGCCGCTCGGCGCCGAGGAGCTCGTCGCGGAGCGGCTTGTCGTCGTGGAGCCTTGCAGCCAAGCGAGCACGCCCCTTCCGGACGGAAGTCAGCGCGTCATCGGGTCGATGCGTGGGGCTGGCTCGCCCTACGTGTATCCCGGCGGCGCGACGATGTCGCGGCGGCCGGGCGAGGGCGGCGGCCGGGCGCGCTCGCGCGGGCTTTACCGGGCCAAGCGGCCGCGGCGGCGTTATGCATCTCTGCGAGCAGAGTCGTGACGTCCTGCTCGCCGATCCGCCCAGCCGCGCCGAGCCGAGCTCGCGACTCCCGCCCTGGACCGCTCGCAGTTTGCGCGTCCGAGGGAGTGCATCGATGCACGACCCCACCAGCTTCTCCGCAGGCCGGGACTGCGGGACGCGCGTCGCCGCGTGCATCGCGCGCCTCGCCGCGCTCGAGCTGATCGACGACGCGCGCTGGTGGAACCGTTGGAGGCGTCGGGCCATGGCCCGCGCCCTCGTCGCCTGCGCGGAGGAGCTCGAGCAGGAGGCGGACGAGGCGAGCGGCGACGCGAGCGAGCGGCGACGCACGAGCGCCGGCTCAGCCTTGCGCGCGGTCGCAACCGAGTAGCGCCCTCCGCGCCTTCATCCTGGTCGTGCCGGCAGGGGACCTGCAGCGCGAGCCCACCCCTCTCCCATTACCCTCTCCCCTCAGGGGAGAGGGCCAGGGAGAGGGGTGCGCCACGCCGTGACGGCGAGGCACACCCGAGCGATGCGCCGCGCTGCGCGCAAGTCCTCGATCTTCCTCGCGAGTCGTACCTGGCCCGAATGCTGCTGAGGCAGCATGGCAGAATGTTCTGCGACCGCCGTTCGTCGAAGGCCAGGAGGAAGAGAATGCGCTACCTACTCGTTGCGTCGTCGCTGCTGCTCGGCTCGGTGACCTCGGCCCACGCCCAGGTCAGCGTCTCCATCGGACTTCCAGGGGTGGAGATCGGCGTCAACCAGCCGGTGTATCCGCAGCTCGTGCAGGTGCCCGGCTACCCCGTCTATTACGACCCGCGAGCGAGCTCGAACTACTTCTTCTACGACGGTGCGTACTGGGTCTACCAGGGAGACAACTGGTACGCGAGCAGCTGGTACAACGGGCCGTGGCAGATGGTGGGACCCGAGTCGGTCCCGCTCTACGTGCTGCGTGTTCCGGTGCGCTACTACCGCAGCCCTCCGCCGTACTTCCGCGGCTGGCAGGCCAA
>DASWCJ010000006.1:0-6538 GCA_036390155.1 Anaeromyxobacter sp. | reverse complement strand
AACGACATCTTCGGCGACATCTTCGGCGAGATGTTCGGCGGCGGCGGCGGCCGGCGTCAGCGGGCCCGCACCCGCGGCGCGGACCTCCGCTATCACCTCGAGGTCGCCTTCGCGGACGCTGCGTTCGGCACGACCGCGCGCATCACCATCCCGCGGCCGAAGCCCTGCGCGAAGTGCAAGGGCTCCGGCGCGAAGCCCGGAACGGGCCCGCGCACCTGCCCGACCTGCGGCGGCGCGGGCGAGGTCCGGCTCACCCAGGGCTTCTTCTCGATCGCGCGGACCTGCCACCACTGCCAGGGGCAGGGGCGGGTCATCGTGGACAAGTGCCCGGACTGCGGCGGCGCCGGCGCGACGCGCGACCAGGCGAACGTCGAGGTGAAGGTCCCGCCCGGGGTCGACACCGGCACCCGGCTCAAGCTCTCCGGCGAGGGCGAGCCCGCGCCCGTCCCGGGTGGCGCGCCCGGCGACCTCTACGTCGTGGTGCAGGTGCGGGAGCACCCCGTCTTCACCCGCGAGGACACCGAGGTCCTCTGCGAGATGCCGATCTCCTTCGCGCAGGCGGCGCTCGGCGCGTCCATCGACGTCCCCACCCTCGACGGCCCGGCGAAGCTCAAGATCCCGGCCGGCACGCAGGCCGGGAAGGTGTTCCGGCTGAAGGGCAAGGGCATCCCGGCGCTCTCCGGCGGCGGCCGGGGCGACGAGCACGTCCGGATCTACGTGGAGACGCCGACCCAGCTCACGAAGGAGCAGCGCGACCTGCTCGAGCGCTTCGCGGAGATCGCGGGCGACGAGGTCCACCCGCGCACGCGCTCGTTCTGGGAGAAGGTGCGCGACCTCGTCCGCGAGAAGTAGGACAATCGGCCCTCCATGCGCGCCGCGCACCGCATCGTCGCCTCGGTCGTCCTCGCTCTCGCCCTCTCGGCCTGTCCCAAGCGGCAGACCGTGATCGGCCAGGAGCTGGCGGCCCCGCCGCCCCCCCCGCCCCCGCCCACGCCGTCCCCCCAGCGCGGCGAGCTCGACCGGCTCCACGCGGCGACTCGCGGGTTGCCACCCGCCGAGGGCGCCGCGCGGCTCGAGGCGTTCGCTGCGAGGAACCGCGGCGCGCCGATCGCCGCCGAGGCGCTCCACGAGGCGGCGAGGCTCCGGCGCGACGCCCGCGAGCCTGCGCGGGCGGGCCAGGACCTCCAGACGCTCCTCACCCAGCACCCGCTCTACCCGCGCGCGGTCGAGGCGAAGTACCTGCTCGCCCTCGTCGACCTCGACGTCGGGCGGCAGCGCGACGGGCTCGCGACGCTCGCCTCGCTCTACCCGAAGCTCCCCGCCGACGCCCGGCCGGAGGCGGCCGCCCGCGCCGCCGACGCCGCGCTCACGCTCGGCGCGGAGGCGGACGCGGTGCGCTGGCTCTCCGAGCTCGCCCGGGTCGCGCCATCCTCCGCGCGCGCCGACGTGCTCCGCCGCGCCGCGGACGCGGTGGACCGGCTGCCCTTTCTCGACGTGGCGCGCCTGCGCGAGGAGCTGCCCCAGGACGCGCCCGTCCAGGAGCCGCTCGCGATGAAGCTCGCGCGGATCCACCTGCACCTGCGCGACTACCCGCGCGCGGAGGAGGCGGCGCGCGAGGTCTTCCAGCGCTGGCCGGACGGGCCGTACGCCGCGGAGGCGCGCGCCCTGGTCGAGCGGATCGCGAAGCTCACCTTCGTGCGGCCGAACGTGATCGGGGTCGCCGTGCCGCTCTCCGGCCCGTACAAGCGCTGGGGTGACGCGATCCTCCAGGGCGTCGGGCTCGCGCTCGAAGGCTCGACGGTGCGGCTCGCGGTGCGCGACACCCGCGGCGAGCCGGACGGCGCCGCCGCCGCGCTCGAGGCGCTCGCGCTCGAGGAAGGCGCCATCGCCGTGATCGGCGGGGTGACGAACGCGGAGGCCGAGCGCGCCGCCGCGACCGCGGAGGAGCTGCAGCTCCCGCTCGTCTCCCTCTCGCGGCTCGAGGGGGTCACCGAGGCGGGCCCGAACGTCTTCCAGAACATGCTCACCGCGCGCGCCCAGGCGCGCGCCCTCGCCGACTTCGCGATGGGCAAGCGCGGGATGAAGCGGTTCGGGATCATGTACCCGTCGATCCCGTACGGCGTGGAGCTCGCGAACGCGTTCTGGGACGAGGTGGAGGCGCGCGGGGGCGAGGTCCGCGCCGCCGAGACCTACCCCGCGGACCGGACCACCTTCACTCCGCTCGTGAAGGACATGGTCGGCAAGCACTACCTCGACGAGCGGATCGACTGGAAGGACCAGCAGAAGGAGATCGCCGAGAGGGAGAGGGATCCCTTCCGCCGCCGCAAGGCGCTCGAAAAGGCGCGGGAGAGGCTTCCGCCCATCACCGACTTCGACGCGATCTTCATCCCGGACTTCGCCTCGAACGTCCGGCTCATCGCTCCCGCCCTCGCGGTGGAGGACGTCGTCACCCAGACCTGCGAGAAGACCGAGGTCGAGCGGATCGCGAAGACCACCGGCCGCCCGGGCCTCGTCCCGGTCCAGCTCTTCGGCGCGAACGGCTGGAACGACCCGTCGCTCTTCGACATGGCGCCGGGCGGCCCCGGCCGCCACGTCCGCTGCGCGGTCCTCGTGGACGGGTTCCACGCCGGCTCGGCGCGTCCGGAGACGAAGAAGTTCGTCGAGGCGTACGGGAAGAAGTACCCGGGGCAGACCCCGACCATCCTCGAGGCCTCCGCCCACGACGCGGCGCGGATGGCGCGCCAGCTCGTCGAGTCGCGGGTCGCGACGCGCCCGGCGCTGCGCGACGGGCTCGCCCAGCTCCGCGCGTTCCGCGGCGCGACGGGCGACATCACCATGAGCCCGCGACGCACCCCCGAGAAGGACCTGTTCTTCCTGACCGTGGACGGGAGCGGGCTTCGCGAGATGACGAAGCTCGAGCTCGCGCCGCCGGGCGCCGGGGGCTCCTGAGCCTTATCTTCGACCCCCATGGACGAGCTGATCCTTCGAGCCCGCGCGCGCCGCTTCCCGGCGCTGCACCTCGCGCTCTTCCTCGCGACCGTCGCGACGACGCTCTGGGCGGGGTACGGGCTCTCGCCCCTCGCCGCGCGCGCGCCCACCCTGCCGAACGTCATCCGCGGGGGGCTGCCCTTCGCCGCCTCGCTCGTCGCGATCCTCTTCTGCCACGAGATGGGGCACTACCTCGTCGCGCGCCGGCACGGGGTGCTCGCGACCTTGCCGTACTTCATCCCGATCCCGTTCGGCGCGGGCACGCTCGGGGCGGTGATCCGGATGCGCTCGCAGCTGCCGTCGCGGCGCGCGGCGCTCGACATCGCCGCGGCCGGTCCGATCGCCGGGCTCGTCGTCGCGGTCCCCCTGCTCCTGTGGGGGCTCGCGCACTCCGAGCTCCAGGCGGTGAGCGGGCCGGCGGTGGGGTCCGCGATGGGGTCGCCGTACGCGCTCGTGCGCGCGCTCCTACAAGGTGCGCCGGTCCTCTCGGGCGAGCCGACCGCGCAGTTCTTCGGGGACAGCCTCCTCACCGTCGCCGCGGCGCGGCTCGTCCACGGGGCGCTCCCGGCGGGGATGGATCTCGCCCTCCACCCGGTCGCCTTCGCCGCCTGGCTCGGGCTCCTCGTCACGACGCTCAACCTCATGCCGATGGGGCAGCTCGACGGCGGGCACGTCCTCTACTCCCTGCTCGGGCGGCGGCTCGCCCACGCCGCGAGCCGGCTCGTGTCCGCCGGGCTCTTCCTCGCCGGGATCTTCCTCTCCTGGAACTGGCTCGTCTGGTGGGGCGTCACCCGGTTCGCGGTGGGGCTCCGCCACCCGCCCTCGCTGCGGGAGGAGGCGCTCGACCCCGCCCGGGGCGCGATCGCGATCCTCTGCCTCGTGCTCTTCGTCGTGACCTTCGTTCCCGTCCCGGTCTCGTTCTAGCCCGGCGGACGCGATGGTAGACTCCGCCCTCCTCGATGACGGCGGAGACGGAGAGCGAGGCCGAGGCGCGGGCCTGGGACGACGTGGTGCGGGCCTGGGACGACGAGGCGCGGCACCGCGCGTACCTCGATCGGCAGGCAAGCCTCGAGGGGCTCGCGGTCGCCGGCCGGCGCTACCGCGAGGTGCTCGACCTGCGCCCCCTCGATCCCGTCGCGCTGCGCTGGCGCGACGAGGTGATCCGCCGCGCCACCGCCGCCGGGCTCGCCCTGCTCCCGCGCGAGAAGCCGCTGCCGCTGCGCGCCCCGAGGTGGACGCGGCCCGCCGCGCTCGTCGTGGTCGGCATCCTCCTCGCGCTCGCCTTCGCGGCGTTCCTGCGGGTCCTGCAAGAATGGAGAGCGTTCTGATCCCCGCCGAGCGGCTCCCGGCGATCGAGGAGGTGCTCGGGCCCGACGGGCGCCTCGCACGCGCCCTCCCCGGCTACGAGCATCGCGCCGACCAGCTCGCGATGGCCCACGCCGTCGCCGACGCGCTCGCCCGCCGCGCCTACCTCGTCGCGGAGGCGGGGACCGGGACCGGGAAGACCCTCGCCTACCTCGTCCCGGCGGTCCTCTCCGGCCGGCGCATCATCGTCTCGACCGCGACGAAGACGCTCCAGGAGCAGATCTGGCAGAAGGACCTGCCGCTCCTCCGCGACGCGTGCGGGCTGTCCTTCCACGCCGCCTACCTGAAGGGTCGCTCGAACTACCTCTGCCTCGCCCGCGCCGAGGAGTTCGCCCGCGCCCCCACCTTCGCGGTCCGCGAGGAGGCGGCCTTCTGGCCCCGCATCCGGGAGTGGGCGGAGCGCACCGAGTCCGGCGACCGGAGCGAGCTCGACCTCCCCGATCAACTCCTCTCCTGGAAGGACCTGTCGGCCACGAGCGAGACCTGCACCGGTCGCGAGTGCGCGCTCTACGAGACGTGCTTCGTCACGCGCGCGCGCGCGGCCGCCGCGGAGGCGGACGTCCTGCTCGTGAACCACCACCTCTTCTTCGCCGACCTCGCGATGCGCACCTCCCGCGCCGGCGTCGAGATCCTCCCCGAGCCCGACGCGGTCGTGTTCGACGAGGCCCACGCCCTCGAGGAGGTCGCGACGGAGTACTTCGGGCTCCAGGTCTCCTCCTACCGGGCGGAGGAGCTCGCCCGCGACGCGGCGCGCGCCGTCTCCGACCGGCCGGATCTCGCCTCGTTCATCAAGGCCGCGACGGGCGAGCTGAAGAAGGCCGCGGAGAAGTACTTCCACGGGATCGCCGACGGGCTCCGCGCGGGCGGTCCGGGCGAGCGCAGGGGCCGGCGGCCCACCGGTGGACCGCCGGCGGGGAGCGCGGCCTCGCCGCGAGCGCTCGGCTCGACGAGCCTGCCGCGCAGCTTCGAGGACACGAGGGCGCCGCTCACCGAGGAGACGCTCCAGCCGCTCGCCCGCGAGCAGGAGCGGCTCGACGAGGCGCTGCTCGAGCTCCGCGACCTCCTCGCCGACGCGGACACGCCCGCGCTCTCGCAGATCTCGCGGCGGGCGGGCGAGCTGCGGGTCGAGCTCGCGGCGGTGACCGCGATGAAGGAGCCGTCGCGCGTCTACTTCGGCGAGCTCCGCGGGCGCGGCGTGTTCCTGCGGGCGGCGCCGATCGACGTCTCCGCGGAGCTCCAGGAGCGGCTCTACCGGCGCGTCGACACCGCGGTCTTCACGAGCGCGACGCTCGCCGCGCAGGGCCGGTTCGACTTCTTCCGCCGGCAGGTCGGGCTCGCGCCCGAGTTCGACGTGACGGAGGTGCGCTACGACGGGCCCTTCGACTTCTCGCGACAGGCCGCGATCGTCTCTCCCGAGGACATGCCGGAGCCGAACGACCCGTCGTTCGTGGCGCGCGCGGCGGAGACCGTTCGCGAGCTCACCGCGATCACCGGCGGGCGCGCGTTCGTGCTGTGCACCTCCACCCGCAACATGAACGCGCTCCACCGCGCCTCGCGCGACCTGCCATACCGCATCCTCCTGCAGGGCGAGCGCCCGAAGGCGCGGCTCCTCGAGCTGTTCCGGGAGGAGCCCTCGGTCCTCTTCGCGACCGCGAGCTTCTGGGAGGGCGTGGACGTGCCCGGCGAGGCGCTCTCGCTCGTCATCATCGATCGCCTCCCCTTCGCGCCGCCCAGCGACCCGGTGGTCGCGGCGAAGCTCCGCGCGCTCGAGGCGCAGGGGCAGGACGGATTCTCCGAGCTCCAGGTCCCGGCCGCGGCGCTCGCGCTGCGGCAGGGCTTCGGAAGGCTCGTGCGGACGCGCCTCGACCGCGGCCTCGTCGCGGTGCTCGACCGCCGGCTGGTGTCGAAGGGCTACGGGCGCGCGTTCCTCGCGACGCTGCCGCCCGCCCCGCTGCTCCGGCGCCTCGCCGACGCGCGCCGCTGGTGGGATGCGGGCCGCGCCGTCGGCTAGCCCCAATGCCGGTCACTTCGCGGTGCCGGCCTCTCTCGTCGCCCGGACCGAACGCCGCCGTGGCGGGCCGGGGAAGGCGCCGTCCTCCTGCGCCGCCGCCAGAGTCGCGACCGGCGCCGGCCTGACGAGAGGGCCCGGAAACGCAGACGCCGGCGCACGCCCGGGCGCGCCAGC
>DASWCJ010000005.1:0-2087 GCA_036390155.1 Anaeromyxobacter sp. | reverse complement strand
GCGATCGCGGGCGCGCGCCGCGAGATCTTCCTCGAGGTCTACCAGTTCTCGCCGCTGGGGATCGGAGAGGACTTCGTCGCCGCGCTGTCGGCTGCGGCCCGCCGGGGCGTGCGGGTCGAAGTGATCCTCGACGGCTTCGGGTCCGCGCCGGGAGCCTCGGAGGTCGCGGCCATGCTCGAGGCGGCCGGATGCGAGGTGCGGATCTTCGGTCGGCTCCTCCACGTCCTCGCCGGCCGCTTCCGCCGGAACCACCGGAAGATCCTCGCCGTCGACGGCGAACGAGCGTTCGTCGGCGGGATCAACATCGCGGACGACTACGGCTCGATGCATCCGGGGACGGAGGACCTGCCCTGGGCGGACCTCGCGGTCGAGATCCGCGGCGAGGTCGCCGCGTTCCTGCAGAGCTGCGCGCACCGGGAGCGCGGTCGCAGCCCGCCGGGTCCGGTCCGCGTCTGGCTGTCGGGCCTCGGCGGTGGCCGCCGGCTCCGCCGCCGCTACCTCAAGACCTTCGGGGGCGCGCGCCGCACCCTCGACGTCGCGCACGCGTACTTCGTCCCGGACCCGCGGCTCGTGCGCTCGATCACCGCCGCCGCGCGGCGTGGCGTCGAGGTCCGCCTCGTCGTGGCGGGCCGCTCCGACGTCGCGTTCATGGGCCCGGCGACGCGCCGGCACTACCGGCGGCTCCTGCGGGCGGGGGTCCGGATCAGCGAGTGGTCGCTCTCGATGCTCCACGCGAAGGCGGCGGCCATCGACGGGCGGCGGCTCCTCGTCGGCAGCTTCAACCTCGATCCGCTCTCGCTCGCGAACCTCGAGGCGCTTGCCGAGGTCGAGGATCTGGCGACGGCCGAGGCAGGCGCGCGCTGGATCCGCGCGCGGTTCGAGGAGGGCGAGGAGATCACGCTCGAGCGCATCGGGACGGGCTCGTGGGTCGAGCGGCTCCTCGTGGACCGGCTCGGGGCGCTCGTCGCCGACGGGCTCCGCTGGATCGCCGCGAGCGACCGGCGCCGCCGCTGAGCCACGAGCGCTCGGTCCTCGGCCGGGTAAGGATCGTGAATGCGGGAGCGTGGCGCGGTGGTTGAATGTGCAGACACGGCCCGCGTCAGCCCGCCGTCCCGAGTGGAGCCGCACATGACCGTCCGGCACGAAGATCACACCCCAGCCAGGTTGCTCGAGATCCGAACCGTCGAGGTCATCGCGGGGAAAGGCAGGTCGGTCACGCTGTCGAGCGTCCGCTGCCCGGTGCGCCACGGCAGCGCAGCGGTGGAGGAGTGCGCGGACTGCTCCGAGAGTGAGGGCGTCGCGCAGGACGTGCTCGCCCGCGGCGAGTGGCTCTGCTGCCGGACGCGGTCCTCCGCGGAGCCCGTACGGGGGGTGGGCCCTCCCGTCCGCGAGCTCATGGGCCGGACGTCCATCGCGTTCCGCTCCGCGCTCGCCGCGTCGTCGGCGGCGTCCGCGCTGCACGCGCGACGTCAGCCCGGTGCGCCCGTCGTCGACGGGGAGGGGCGCCCGGTCGGCTTCGTCGCCGAGTCGGAGCTCCTTCGCGCCCGGCCCGGCGCGAAGGTCGCGGACGCCATGTCGCGCGTGGCGCTCTCGATCCAGGAGGACGCGCCCGCGTCGCGGGCGGCGGCGCTGCTCGCCGAGCACGGGGCCGAGCGCGTCGCGGTGGTCTCAGGCGACGGCGCAGTGGTCGGGGTCCTCTCCGCGCTCGACGTGCTCGCCTGGCTCGCCGCGCCGGGCGGGCCGCTCGGCGCCGAGGGTGCGGGCGCGCCGTCCGACGGATAGGCGGGGCGGACTTAGAGCTCGGCGGCGTGCGCTACACGTGCGCGTCCACGCCGAGGTAGCCGAGGAGGCGGAGCTGGCGCCGGGAGAGGCCGCGGACCGCGAGGCCCGGGCCGCGCTCCGCGAGATCGCGGGCGAGCACGGCGAGCGCCGCCGCCTCCCACTCTCGGACGCCGCGGAAGTCGACCTCGACCAGCGTGCCGGGCGCGGCGCGAGCGAGCGCGTCGTGGAGTCGCGTGGCGTCCTGCGTCGCGAACGACGGACCGAGCTCGAAGACCATCGCCTCGGCCCCAGTGATCTCGGGGGGC
>DASWCJ010000004.1:0-6877 GCA_036390155.1 Anaeromyxobacter sp. | reverse complement strand
GGCGCGGACGAGCGCGTCGTCCTCGCCCGGCATCACCGTGCGGGGATCGAGCACGACCCGGCCCTCCTCGATGCGCCCCACGACGGGTGGATCGCCGCGCCGGAGCCGGGCGGCGAGGGCGTCCGCGTCGCCGGGCGGGAGCGCGAGCACGGACGTCGGGAGCGTCACCTCCGGCAGGGAGCCCCCGCCCACCGCCGACGCCGACGCGCGCACCTCGCAGGCCGCGCCGTCCGCGCCGAGCGCCGCGCGCCAGCCCTCCGCCCGCGCGCGGAGCGCCTCCGGCGCGAGGGCGATCGCCCGCCACACCGGGATCTCCCGGGCCGCCTCGCCGCGCTCGTAGTGCGCGAGGGTCGCCGACAGCGCCGCGATCGTCACCTTGTCGAGCCGGAGCGCGCGCATGAGCGGGTGGCGCTTCACGCGCCGGATCGCCTCGCGCCGCCCCACCAGGATCCCGGCCTGCGGGCCGCCGAGGAGCTTGTCCCCCGAGAAGCAGACGAGGTCCGCGCCCGCCGCGACGCGCGCCTGCACGGTCGGCTCGTCGCCGAGGCCGAACGGTCTGGTCTCGAGGAGCGAGCCCGAGCCGAGGTCGTCCACCACCCACAGGTCCTTCGCGCGGGCGAGCGAGACGAGCTCCGCGAGCGTCGCGTCGTGGGTGAACCCATGGACGGCGAAGTTCGAGCGGTGGACCGAGAGGAGGATGCGGGTGCGAGGGCCGATCGCCTCCTCGAAGTCCCCGAGGTAGGTGCGGTTCGTCGTGCCCACCTCGACGAGGGCCGCCCCGGAGCGGCGGAGCACGTCGGGGATCCGGAAGCCCCCGCCGATCTCGACGAGCTCGCCGCGGCTCACGACGACCTCGGGTGCCTCGTCTCCTTGGGACCCCCTCTCCCGGGCAGGGGGAGAGGGCTGGGGAGAAGAGGCGCTCACCTCGGACGGCCGTCCCTCCATCAGAGCGGCGAGCGCCAGCATCACTGCGGCCGCGTTGTTGTTCACGGCGACGGCGCCCTCGGCGCCGGTCAGCCGCCGGAGCGCGCCTTCGGCGTGGCCGTATCGGTCCCCCCGCTCGCCCGCGGCGAGGTCGAGCTCGAGGTTCGTGTACCCGGCGGCCGCCCAGCGCATCGCCTCGATCGCCTCGAGCGAGAGCGGCGCGCGGCCGAGGTTCGTGTGGATCACGACCCCGGTCGCGTTGACGGCGGGCCGGAGCGATCCGCGGGCGACCTCCGCCAGCCGGCCGAGGAGGGCCTCCTCGATCGCCCCCGGAGTGGGGCAGGATTCACCCGCCAGCACTGCCTTCCTGATCCGATCGAGGTCCTCGCGGATGGCCTCTACGACCGGCCCCCGACCGAGCCGCGCGACGAGCCCGGCCCGATCCGCCGCCTCGAGGAGAAGATCCGTTTTCGGGAGCTTCCGGACCTCCGAGAGCGGTGTGGGGGACGAAGAATCTGGAGCGGTCATGTCCGCAAGCTCCGGGGGCTTTTCGCGGTGGAAGAGGCTTGTCTCGCCGTCGCCGAGAGGGTAATCCTTCGCCCCACTCCTATGCCCTCGATCGTAGCCTCTCCGGCAGCGGCTGAGTCGGTTTTGTGGGCCATCATCCTCCTCCCGCTCGCCGGGGCCGTGTTCAACGGCCTCTTCGGGCGTCGGCTCGGCCGCGCGAACGTCGCGTTCGTCGCCGTGGCGGTGATGGTGGGCGCGTTCCTGATCTCGAGCGCCGCCTTCTACCAGGCCCTCCGGGGCGACACGCTCCACTTCCGGGGCGAGCCCTGGTTCCGCGTGGCGGGGCCAGACGGCCGAGCCATCGTGTCCATCACCTGGGGGCTGCTCGTCGACCGGCTCTCCGGGACGATGATCATGGTGGTCACCGGGATCGGGACGCTCATCCACGTCTACTCGATCTCGTACATGTCGCACGAGAGCGAGGCCGGGTTCGCCCGCTTCTTCACGTACTTGAACCTCTTCATCGCGGCGATGCTCACGCTCGTCCTCGGCGACTCGCTCGTCCTCACCTTCGTCGGGTGGGAGGGCGTCGGCCTCTGCAGCTACCTCCTCATCGGCTTCTGGTTCACCGACCTGGAGAAGGCGTACGCGGGCCGCAAGGCGTTCGTGACGAACCGGATCGGCGACTTCGGCTTCCTCATCGGCCTCTTCGCGCTCTTCTCGATCTTCGGCACCGCGAACTACGGAGAGATCGCGAACGCGGCCCGGACCATCGACCCGAACCAGATCATCCCGGGCGGGATGTTCATGGGCCGGACCTTCGAGTGGGCGATCACCCTCGGCGTCCTCGGCCTGTTCGTCGGCGCCTGCGGGAAGAGCGCCCAGCTGCCGCTCTACGTCTGGCTACCCGACGCGATGGCCGGCCCGACCCCGGTCTCCGCCCTCATCCACGCCGCCACGATGGTGACCGCGGGCGTCTACCTCGTCGCCCGCAACTCCTTCCTCTTCACCCTCGCGCCGACGGCGATGGCGGTCGTCACGATCGTCGGCGCCTGCACCGCGCTCTTCGCGGCGGTCATCGCCTTCGTCCAGACCGACATCAAGAAGGTCCTCGCCTACTCGACGGTGAGCCAGCTCGGCTTCATGTTCATCGGCGTCGGCTGCGGCGCCTGGTGGGCGGGCGTCCTCCACCTCGTCACCCACGCCTTCTTCAAGGGTTGCCTCTTCCTCGGCGCGGGGTCGGTGATGCACGGGATGGGCGACGACACCGACATCCGCAACATGGGCGGGCTCTGGAAGAAGATGCCCTTTACCGCGCTCACCTTCGGGATCGCGACGATCGCCGCGACCGGCATCGTCCCGCTCTCCGGCTTCTGGTCGAAGGACGCGATCCTCGGGAACGCGCTCTTCAGCCACAACGCCGTCTGGCACGAGGTCGGCCCGATCGCCTACGGCATCGGCGCCGTCGCCGCCCTCGGGACCGCGTTCTACATGACGCGGCTCTACGCGCTCACCTTCCTCGGCAAGCCGCGCACCCCCGCCGCCGAGCACGCCCACGAGTCCTCGCCCATCATGACGGTGCCGCTCATGGTGCTCGCGCTCGGCGCGGTCGTCGCCCTCGTTCTCGCGCTGCCCGGCTCGATGGTGTTCGAGCAGTTCCTCGCGCCGGTCTTCGCGCCCGGCACCGAGCGGCTCCTCGCGAGCGGCCACTTCCACCACGGGGCGCACCCCTCCTGGCCGTACTACGCCGCCTGGGCCATCGCCTTCGGCGGCACCGCGATCGCGTGGGTCCTCTACGTCGGCCCGGCGCTCGCCGCGCCCGCGAAGCTCGCCGAAGCCCTCCCGCGGCTGTACCGGTTCACGCTCGACAAGTTCCGCGTGGACGAGCTGTACCAGGCGACGGTGCTCGGCCCGGTGAAGGGGCTCGCGCGCGGGCTCTGGAAGATCGTGGACGTCGGGATCATCGACGGCACCGTGAACGGGGTCCCGAGGCTCGTCGCCGGGATCGGCTCGATCGTCCGGCTCGGGCAGAACGGCGACGTGCAGCGCTACGCCGCCCTGATGGCGCTCGCCGCCGCCGCCATCCTCTTCTTCGCCGTGCTCGGGGGAATGACGCCGTGAACCTGCTCACCGTGACCATCTTCCTCCCGGCGCTGGGCGCGCTCGCGCTCGTCGTCATCCCCGGGACGGAGCCGCGGCAGCACAAGGCGTTCGCCCTGGCGATGTCGCTCGTCACCTTCCTCGTCTCGCTCGGCCTCTGGTTCGGGTTCGACGCCTCGGCGGCGGCCCCGGAGTTCCAGTTCGAGCAGATGATCCCCTGGGTCGCCTCGCTCGGGATCGGCTACCACGTCGGCCTCGACGGCGTGGCGCTCCTCCTCGTGATGCTCACGACGGCGCTCACGCCGATCGTGGTGCTCTCCACGTGGGGGGCGATCCAGACCCGGGTGAAGGAGTTCATGATCGCGGTGCTCGTGCTCGAGACCGCGATGATCGGGACCTTCGCGGCGCTCGACCTCGTCCTCTTCTACGTGTTCTGGGAGCTCATCCTCATCCCGATGTACCTGCTCATCGGGGTGTGGGGCTCGCAGAACCGGCTGTACGCGACGGTGAAGTTCTTCGTCTACACCTTCGCGGCGAGCGTGCTCATGCTGCTCGCGATCCTGTACGTCTACTTCCACGACGGCGGGACCTTCGACTACGTGGAGGCGCGCCGCGTCCTTCAAGTCACCCCGCAGGCCGCCGGGATGCTCTTCCTCGCGTTCGCGCTCGCGTTCGCGGTGAAGGTCCCGATGTTCCCGCTGCACACCTGGCTGCCCGACGCGCACACCGAGGCGCCCACGGCCGGCTCCGTGATCCTCGCCGGCGTCCTCCTCAAGATGGGGACCTTCGGCTTCTTCCGGTACGCGATGCCCCTCTTCCCCGAGGCGGCGCTCCAGTACCGGGTGGCGATCGCGACGCTCGCGGTGATCGGGATCGTCTACGGCGCGCTCATGTCGCTCGTGCAGACCGACATGAAGCGGCTCGTCGCCTACTCGTCGGTCTCGCACCTCGGGTTCGTGATGCTCGGCCTCATGGCGATCTCGCCGGAGGGGCTCACCGGCGGCGTCTACCAGATGCTGAACCACGGCGTGTCCACGGGCGCGCTGTTCCTCCTCGTCGGCATCCTCTACGAGCGCCGGCACACGCGGCTCATCTCCGAGTACGGCGGCCTCGCGAAGCAGGTCCCGGCGCTCGCGACGGTATTCGTCATCGTCACCCTCTCGTCGGTCGGCCTGCCGGGCACGAACGGGTTCGTCGGCGAGTTCCTCATCCTCTCCGGCACCTGGCTTTCCCGCCTCCAGAGCGCCTCGACCTTCGCCACGATCGGCGCCCTCGGCGTCATCCTCGGCGCGGTCTACATGCTGTTCCTCGTGGAGAAGGTCTTCTTCGGGAAGATCACGAACCCCGAGAACGAGCACCTGCCCGACCTCTCGGTGCGCGAGTGGTTCGTGCTCGCCCCGATGATCGCGCTCATCATCGGGATGGGGATCTTCCCGCAGCCGTTCCTCGCCCCGGCGAAGCCGGCGGTGGACCGGCTCGTCCAGCGGTTCCAGGCGGCGGAGGCGCGGCTCGGCGAGGGCCCGCAGGTGGGGACCCAGACCACCGCCCTCGCGGCACGCGGCGTCGCGCCGATCCGGGCGATGCCTGCGCTCCCGATCCCGCCCGCCCACCCCGAGGCCCACTGACATGACCGGCTTCCCGACCCGCGACTTCCTGGCGCTGCTCCCGGTGGCGATCCTCACCGTGGGCGCGATCGCGCTCCTCCTGTCGGAGGTCTTCCTCGTCTCCGGCAAGCGGACCTACCAGGCCGGGCTCACCGTCGCGATCGCGATCGTGGCGGCGCTCGCGGCGGCGTGGACGCCCCCCGTCGGCGCGGTGTTCGGGCGGCAGGGCGCCGCCGACAACTTCTCCGCCTTCGTGACGGTGATCGTCTGCGGCGGGCTCGCGCTCTCCGCGCTCGTCGGCGCGGGCTGGCTCGGCGCGCGCGACGCGGAGCGGGGCGAGTTCTACGCGCTCGCGACCTTCGGCGCGGCCGGCATGTCGCTCCTCGGCATGGCGACCGACTTCCTCGTCGCCTTCGTCGCGATCGAGACGATGAGCCTCGCGACGTACGCGCTCGCGGCCTACCTGCGCCGCGGCCGCCGCCCGGCCGAGGCGGCCTTCAAGTACCTCGTCCTCGGCGCGATCTCCTCGGCGTTCTTCCTGTACGGGTCGGCGCTCCTCTACGGCGCGACCGGCTCGACCGTCTTCTCCGATCTCCCGCGGGGCGCCGGCTCGACGCTCCACCTCGCCGGGCTCGGCCTCGTCTCCGCCGGCATCGCGTTCAAGGTCGCGGCGGTGCCGTTCCACGCCTGGACCCCGGACGTCTACGAGGGCGCCCCGACCCCGGTGACCGCGTTCATGGCGGCGGGCGTGAAGACCGCGGCGTTCGCGGTGCTCGCCCGCATCTTCCTCGGCGCCGCGAGCGCCGGCGCGGCCACCACCGCCGCGGTAGGCGGCGTGCTCACGGTGCTCGCGATCCTCACGATGGTCTTCGGCAACCTGCTCGCCCTCCCGCAGCGGAGCGTGAAGCGGATGCTCGCCTACTCGTCGATCGCGCACGCCGGGTACCTGCTCGTCGGCGTGATCTCGGCTCCCGCGGCGGGCGTGCGCGAGAAGGCGATCTCGGGCCTGCTCTTCTACCTCGCCGCCTACGCGGCGACGGCGATCGGGGCGTTCGCGGTGGTCGGCGCGGTCGAGCGGCGCGGCGCGGCCGACGTCGAGCCCTCCGACAGCTGGGACCTCGACCGGTTCGCGGGGCTCGCGAGCCGCCGCCCGGCGCTCGCCTTCGCGATGACGGTGTTCCTGCTCTCGCTCGCGGGCGTGCCGCCCACCGCCGGCTTCGTCGGGAAGCTCTACCTCTTCCAGGCCGCCGTCGGCGCGCAGCAGTACGCGCTCGCCGTCGTCGGCGTGCTCACGAGCGTGCTCGGCGCGTACTACTACCTGCGCGTCATCGTCTACATGTACATGCGGCCGGCCGAGGGCACCGAGGCCGAGAGCCTCTCGACGCTCGGCATGGCGGTCGCGCTCGGCGTGGCCGTCGCGGTCGTGTTCGTGCTGGGCGTCGCCGCGGACCCGGTCGTGAAGCTCGCGCAGCGCGCGGGCGCGCTGCTCTAGCTCGGCGCTCGTCCTCGGGGGTCGCCGCGGCGCTACGCGTAATGCCGGTCACTTCGCGGTGCCGGCCTCTCGAGGTCGCGCACATCGTGGTGCGGCTCCAGCTCGACGATCTCGTCGCCCGGACCGAACGCCGCCGTGGCGGGCCGGGGAAGGCGCCGTCCTCCTGCGCCGCCGCCAGAGTCGCGACCGGCGCCGGCCTGACGAGAGGGCCCGGAAACGCAGACGCCGGCGCACGCCCGGGCGCGCCAGC
>DASWCJ010000003.1:0-7592 GCA_036390155.1 Anaeromyxobacter sp. | reverse complement strand
GTTCGCGGCGGACGTGGACCCGCCGGACGTCGAGACGCAGGGCTCGAGCCTCGTCGTCACGATCCAGAAGCCGTCCGCGGCGGGTGCCGCGGTCGCGGCCGCGGGCGCAGCCGACGCGAAGGCGAAGGCGGACGCTCAGGCGCGCGCCGACGCGGAGGCGGCGGAGCGCGCGGCGGCGGAGAAGGCCCAGACCGAGCAGCGCGCCAAGGAGCAGGCGGAGGCGCAGGCCCGCGCGGAGACCGAGGCGGGGCAGAAGGCCGCGGCCGAAGCGCGCGAGCGCGAGGCGGCTGCGACGGCGGCTGCGGCCGCGAGCGCGGCCGCGCCGAGCGCGACGGCCCAGCGCGAGGCCGAGCAGGCAGCCGCAGCGGAGGCCGCGGCGCGGTCGAAGGCCGAGACCGAGGCGGAGCTCCAGGCGCAGGCCCGGGCGGCGCCGCCCGCCGCGGAGGCGCCGGCAGCGGCCGAGCCGCCGAAGGTGACCGCGGAACCCCTGGGCGCGCTCGCCGCCGACGCCAAGGCGGACGCGAAGGCCGAGAAGGAGCGGAAGAAGCGCGAGGTGGCGGAGAAGAAGGCCGAGGCGAAGCGCCAGCGCGAGGAGGCGATCGCCGCCGCGAAGGCCGAGGCCGCCGCCAAGAAGCAGGCGGAGGCCGAGAAGAAGGCCGAGGCGAAGCGCGCGCGCGACGAGTCCCTCGCCGCCGCGAAGGCCGAGAAGGACGGGAAGAAGCGCGAGGCCGCCGAGAAGCAGGCCGACGCGAAGCGCCAGCGCGGCGAGGCGATCGCGGCGGCGAAGGCCGAGGCCGCCGCCAAGAAGGTGGCGGAGGCGGAGAAGAAGGCCGAGGCCAAGCGCGCCCGCGAGGAGTCGCTCGCCGCCACCGCGCCGTCGCAGGTGCGCGAGGTCGGCTTCAAGCAGCTGCCGGGCGCGTCGCGGGTCTTCCTGCGCACGAGCGCGGCGCCGCGGTTCACGATCCAGGACGCGGGCGAGAACCTCATCCGCGTCGAGCTCGAGAACGCCCGGGCCGCGCGGCGGAACGACCTGCGGTTCCTCGACACGTCCTTCTTCCCGACGGCGGTCGCGATGATCACGCCCATGCGGCGCGGCACCGCGTACGTCCTCGAGATCAAGCTCAAGCAGAAGGTCCCCTACCAGCAGAAGGTGGAGGGGGACATGCTCGCGATCGACTTCGAGCGCCCGGGGGCCGCGAAGGGCGAGCCCCCCGCCGTCGCAGCGCCCGGGGTGCCCGGCGCGCCTGCCGGGGCGGAGCCCGCCGCCGCCGAAGCGGCCCCGGACCCTGCCGAGCCCGCGGCCGCGCCGGCCGGGGAGCCCGCGCCGACCGGTGGTCGCTAGGCCGTCGCAGGCGTTCGCAAGGCGTCGCCAGCCGAGGAAACGCGATCCTTCGCCGCCAGAGCGCGGGCGCGACGGGATAGAATCCGCCGCCCGTGCAGCCCTCCACCCCGACGCGACCCGACCGGCGCCGAGGCCGCGTCACGCGCCCGCTCCGGCCGCTCGCCGCGGTCGCTGCGGTGCTCCTCGCGCGCGCCGCCGTCGGCGCGCCGATCAGCGTCCCCTCGCTCCCGAAGTCCGCGGTCACCGGCGACGTGAAGGTCACCGCGGACGAGGTGACCTACGACCCCACCACCGGGCGCGTCACGCTCCGCGGGAACGCGGTGGTGCGGCGCGGCAACATCGTCATCCGCGCGCGCTCCGCGGAGTACGACCCCACCACGGGCGAGGTGCGGGCGACGGGAAACGTCCTCCTCACCGATCCGACCCGGGTCGTCTCCGCCGACGCGGTCCGGGCCGTCATCGGCGGCGCGGCGGAGGCGGAGGGCGTGCTCGCGTTCGTGAAGGACCAGCCCGCCGACCTCTCCGGACTCTGCTCCGTCGAGGAGGCGGCCAGGGCCGGGCACAACCGGCTGAGCTTCTCGTCCCCGTCGCTGCGAGCGGACGAGGCCGGGCGCATGAAGCTCCGGGGCGCGAGGCTCTCGGTGTGCGACTGCCCCGGCGGCCGGCCGCCCGCGTGGGAGATCACCGCGAGCGAGGCCGACGTGATCCCCGGCGACCGCGCGATCCTCCACTGGCCGGTCCTGCGGATCGCGCCGCCGTTCGTGGACCGGACCGTGCCCGTGTTCATCGCTCCCTGGCTCTACGTCCCCCTGAGCGAGCGGCAGTCGGGCCTCCTCATCCCTACCTACAACCGGTCCGTCACGGGCGGCGTCTCGATCGGACAGCCCCTCTATCTCACGCTCGGCCGGAGCGCCGACGCGACGATCACGGCGATCTACGCCTTCGGGCTGTCGCGGGACGACGTCGCGAAGAGTAAACCATCCGTCCGTGGCCCGGCCGCGGTGACGGAGCTCCGCTGGGCGCCGGCGGAGCGGGCCGAGGGGCGCGCGGAGCTCACCTGGCTCCACGACCTCGACGCGGAGCCCGGCGGCGCGAGCGGAGACCGGTTCGGGCTCGTCCTCGGGCACCGCCAGCAGATCGGGGACGCGGGCTCGCTCCAGGCGCGGCTCCAGCTCGCGAGCGACCCGCTCTGGTTCCGCGACCAGGACGCCGACGCGCTCGTTCGCTCCGTGTCGTACCGCCGCTCCGACGTGCTCGGGTCCGTCCGCGCCGGGCCGGCGGTGGCCGAGGGCGTCGCGAGCTACCTGCAGCCCTTCGATCCCACGGTCGTGTCCACGGTCCTGCCGTACGGCAGGCTCGGCGCGGATCGCTCGTTCTCCAGCCGCTGGGGCGCCGCGGCGGTGTCGCTCGTGCCGGCCGGCGCCGGTCCGCTCCAGCTCTCCGGACGGCTCGGCGTCGCGCGGTTTGCGCCGGTGGTCGGGCTCGGCGATACGGGGCGCGACGCCGTCGGGCGCCTCGCCGTGACCCGTGGGGACGCGCGCGCAGAGCTCGCGGTGCCGCTCCTCCTCGGCGACGCCGTGACGCTCGCGCCGTGGGTGAGGGGCGCCGCCCTCGGCTATGCGCCCGAGGGCGGCGAGACGAAGGGGATCGCCTGGGCCGTCGCCGGCGCGACCGTGGAGTCGGAGGTGTCGCGCCGCTTCGGGGAGCTCCGTCACACGGTGACGCCGCGGCTCCAGTGGCGCGCGGCCACGCGCCCCGCGGGGGATCCGCTCGCGTTCCCGGCCTACGACCACCTCGATCGCTCGACCTCGGGGCTCCTCACCGCCACGCCCGGTGACTTCCAGCAGCTCCGCGCGTCGCTCGAGACCCGGCTCGAGGCGCCGGGGCGGACCGTGCTGCGGGCCGAGCTGGGCCAGGAGACCGATCTGCGCGCGGGACGGCTGGCGGAGACGTTCGGGGCGATCGGGTTCGGCGCGCCGCATCTGAACGCGAGCGCGAGCGCGCGGGTCCTCGCCGTCCCACGCGAGGACCCGGCACCGCCGCCGCGCATCCCGTCGGCGGCGCTCGATCGATTCACCGAGCTGCGGGCGGGGTTCGCCGCCGAGGACGGCCGCGGGGACGGGGTGCAGCTCGGCTACGCCGCGATCGGCTCCGGCGGCTCGGGCCGCCTCGTCGCGGGCCTCGACCCGCTCTTCGACCCACGCGCGGCGCCGGCGCTGGACGCGAGCGGGACCGCGAACATCGGGCTGCGCGCCGCCATCGCCAGCGCGCGGCTCGGCTACGACGCGAACGTCTACGGACGCGCGGCGTACGTGCCCGCCTGCACCGGGACCGGCGAGCGCCGGGTCTCCTCGTTCCACCTGCAGCAGCACAAGGCCACCTTCAGCTGGGACTCCCCGTGCCACTGCTTCCGGCTCTCGGCCGAGGTGCGTCTCGATGACTGCGGGAGCCTCGGGTACGGGGTGATGATCGATCTCGCCGGGCTCGGGAGCCACGGCAGCGCGTTCGGCAGCCCCTGAGCGAGGTGCCGATCGACCCGCCGTGAACGGCCCCGGCGGGGGGTGCCACTGGATACGGGTTGCCCCCCGGCCCGCGCCCCGGGAGAATCGAGGACGTGACCAGGGCGCAGAAGCCGCCCCGCGAGAGCGGCCCCGAAGGCGAGCCGGAGAAGCGCCGCGCGATCCTCCACGCCGCGGTCCGGGTCTTCGCCGAGAAGGGCTACCACGGGTGCCGCATCGCGGACGTGGCGCGCGCCGCCGGCGTCGCGTACGGGCTCGTCTACCACTACTTCCGGAACAAGGACGAGCTGCTGGAGAGCGTGTTCGCCGAGCAGTGGGCGATCCTCATGAACGCGATCCAGGCGGTCGACGAGGGGCCGGGGACGGCCTCCGACAAGATCGCCGGCATCTACGGCTTCGTCTTCGACGTCTACAAGACCGCGCCCGCGGCGGTGCGCGTCCTCATCCTCGAGGTGACCCGGACGACGCACGCCCTGCGGGCGGGCTCCACCCGGGAGACCTTCGAGCACGCGGTGAACCTCGTCGCCGACGTGGTCCGCCAGGGGAGGGATCGCGGCGAGCTCCGGCCCGACGTCGACCCGGTGATCGCCGCGACCGCGATCCTCGGGGCGCTCGAGCTCGCGGTCTCCGGGATGGTCGTCGGCCTCGTCCCCGCCCGAACGGAGGAGGAGGTGGATCGGGTGAAGCGCCAGACGACCGATCTCGTCCTCGGGGGGCTGCGGGCCCAGGCTCCAGCGGCGCCTTGACGGCGCGGGGAGCCGCCGCTAACTCCCCCGAGGAGGGATCGATGGCGCGTGTGCTGGTCTCGGACGACCTCTCCCCGGAGGCGGTGCGGATCCTCGCCGACGCGGGGCTCGAGGTGGACGTGAAGGTCGGCCTTCCGCCGGCGGAGCTGGAGGCGATCATCGGCGGGTACGACGCCCTCGCCGTGCGGAGCGCGACGAAGGTGACCGCGCGTCTCCTCGAGCGCGCCGGGCGGCTCCGGGTGATCGGCCGGGCCGGCGTCGGCGTGGACAACGTGGACCTCGACGCGGCGACCCGGCGGGGCGTCGTGGTGATGAACACGCCCGGCGGGTCGTCGATCACCGTCGCGGAGCTCGCGCTCGCGATGATCCTCTCCCTCTACCGGCACGTGCCCGGCGCGACCGCGAGCGTGAAGGCCGGCAATTGGGAGAAGAAGCGGTTCCAGGGGCGGGAGATCGCGGGCAAGACCCTCGGCGTCGTGGGGATCGGCAACATCGGCTCGGTGCTCGTGGACCGGGCCCTCGCCATGAAGATGCAGGTCCTCGCCTACGATCCCTTCATCACGCCCGAGGCCGCCGCGAAGCTCGGCGCGGAGCTCGTCGATCTGGAGACGCTCTGGCGCGAGGCGGACGTCATCTCCCTCCACGTCCCGCTCACGGAGCAGACGAGGCACCTCGTCGGCGCCGCGACGCTCGCCAAGATGAAGAAGGGCGCGATCCTCGTGAACTGCGCGCGCGGCGGCATCGTGGACGAGCGGGCGGTGGCGGAGTCCCTCGCCGCGGGCCACCTCGGGGGCGTCGCGCTCGACGTGTTCGAGAAGGAGCCGCCCGCGGCGGACCACCCGCTCTTCGGCCTCGACCAGGTCGTGTGCACGCCGCACATCGGCGCGTCCACCGAGGAGGCGCAGTCCGCGGTCGCGGTCGCGATCGCCGAGCAGCTCGTCGCCTACCTGCGCGACGGAATCGTGAAGAACGCCGTGAACGTGCCCGGGCTTCCGAAGGAGATCCTCGACCAGCTCGCGCCCTACCTCCCGCTCGCGGAGAAGCTCGGCGCTGCGGCGGCGCAGCTCGGGCCGCAAGGGCCGACCGAGGTCACGATCGAGGTCTCGGGCGAGCTCGCCGGGATGCCGATGCGGCCGATCGCGGCGCGCGCGCTGGTCGGGCTCCTCCGCCACTACCTCGACACGCCGGTGAACGAGGTGAACGCGCCGGCGATCGCGAAGGAGCGCGGCATCCAGGTCCGCGAGGTGCGCTCGGCGGAGTCGCACGACTGGGCGAGCCTCGTGAAGGTGAGGGTGAGCGGGGCCGGGAACGAGGCGCGGGTCGCGGGCACCGTGTACGGCAAGCGCGACCCCCGCATCGTCCGGGTGAACGGGTTCCGGGTGGAGGCGGTGCCGGACGGGCACGTGATCGTCGTCGAGAACGACGACGCGCCGGGCGTCGTCGGGAACCTCGGGACCGCGCTCGCCGCGGCGGGGGTGAACATCGCCCTCATCTCGCTGTCGCGGATGGAGGATCGCTCGGGAGCGTTCTCCTTCCTGAACGTGGACCAGGCGCCCGCGCCGGAGGTGCTCGAGCGCCTGCGTGTCCTGCCCCACGTGCGCTCGGTGCGCGCCCTGAAGCTCTAGCCGGGGGCCGGGGGCTCGCCCGCGGCACGAGCCGTCCGACCGTTGTGCCTCACCCGGAGCGGCTCCACCTTCCGTTGCAGGTGGGAGCGGGTTCCCGCCGGGGAGGCATGCATGGCAATGACGACCGAGGCCACGGGCGGGCGAATGTTCCCAAGGCTTCACTGGGGAGCGGTGATCGCGGGAGTGCTGCTCGCGTTGGCGGCGCACGTGGTGCTGGGGCTCATCGGCGCAGCGCTCGGGTTCGCGGCGGGGCCGTCCGACTCGAGGACGGTGGGGGCCGCGGCGGCCATCTGGGCGCTCGTCACGCCGTTCGTGGCGACGCTGCTCGGCGCATGGCTCGCGTGCCGGATGGCGGAGGCCGAGTACGACTCGCGCGCGGCCGGCCTGCACGGCGTGCTGGTGTGGTGCATCGGCCTCGTCGCCGGCGCGCTCTTCCTCACCGGCACGATGGCGACCGGCGCGCTGAGCGCGGGGGCCGCGGCGAGCGGGAACCTCGGGGCGGCGCAGCGGCAGCTCCGCGCGGATACCAGCGCGGCGCGAGCCCCGGGGGCCCAGGCGCGGGGGTCGGACGAGGCCGCGAAGGCGGCCGCGGCCGGCGCGGGCGGCGGGGCGCTCGCCGCGATCGCGGGGCTCCTCGGCGGGATCTGCGGGGCCGCGATCTCCAGCCGCCGGCAGGGCGCGCGGCGCGGGCGCGGCTTCGGCGTCGGCACGTGGCGGTTCGAGCGGCACGAGGAGACGACGGCGGGCGACCGCGGGCGGGCGGCGACGTACCCCGGGACGACCGGGATGCCCTCGCACGGCGCCGGCACCTCGCCCGGCCTCGGGGAGTCGGAGCTGCCCCCGCCGCACGACCCGTACCACCACTGACCGGAGGCGTGCGCCGGGAGGGAGGGGGCCGCGGCGACGCCGCGCCCCCTCTCTTGCTCGGGGGCGTGGAAGCGGAGTGAGCGTCCCCCTGTGTAAAGGAGTGAGCGTCCCCCTGTGTAGTAGAGTCCCGGGCCGCGATGACGCTCGACCTCTCCCTCCCGACCGGCCTCCGCGATCTCCTGCCGGACCACTCCGCCCACCTCGCGGAGCTTTCGGGGAGGCTGCAGGAGGTGTTCTCGCGCTTCGGCTACCGGCGCGTCTTCCTGCCGACGCTGGAACGGCTCGAGGTCGTCGAGCGCGGCCTTTCGGCCGCGGCGCTCGCGGACGTCATGAAGTTCGTGGAGCCGGGCTCGGGGGAGGTCGTGGCGATCCGCCCCGACATCACCCCGCAGATCGCCCGGCTCTACGCGGCCCGCCCGGACGCGCTGCCGTCCCCGGCGCGCCTCTGCTACGACGGCCCGGTGCTCCGCGCCCGCGAGGCGCGCGCCGGCCG
>DASWCJ010000002.1:0-28507 GCA_036390155.1 Anaeromyxobacter sp. | reverse complement strand
AACGCTCTCGCGCGGAGCTGGCGCGCCCGGGCGTGCGCCGGCGTCTACGCTTCTGGACCCGCTCGACCGTCCGTTGCCGGTTGCGACTCTGGCGGCGGCGCAGGAGGACGGGGGCCATGCCCGAGGCCCGACGGGAGCGTTCGCCGGAAGCGGCCGGCCGCTAAGTGACCGGCATTGGCGCTACGCGGCGCTCGCCTGACGCTCCGCGCGCGCGACGAGGTCGGCCACGCCGAACGGCTTCGGGAGCGCCTGCGCGTGGGGGTGCCGCCGCGCCGCGACCTCGAGCAGGTCCTCGTGCGGGCTCGTGGCGACGGTCCGGATCCCGGCGCCGGACGCGATCTCGAGGAAGGAGTCCGCGCCGGGCAGGTGGGCGTCGACGAGGCAGCAGTCGAACCGGACCGCGCGAATTCGATCGCACGCCTCCTCGATGTCGGTCGTCCCGATGGCGAGGTGGCCGTCGAGCCGGAGCGCGATCGCGAGGGCCTCTCCGAAGTTGCGGTCTGCGTCGACGATCAAGAACGCCAGCATCACGAGCCCCAAAAAAAACGAAGTGCAAAGCGCAGCTGAAGTGGCGGGGGGGGACCGGCTTCAACAAGCGGCTTTGCACTTCTGCCATGGAGACATAGCAACGCAGGTGCCAGCCTCCAGGAGGGTGCGACGGATCGTGAAATCCCCAGAATATCGCTGGGTTGGGGTCCGGACTCGACGGTGGGTCGGATGCGGCGGGGGCGCGCGGCTTTCAACTCTGAAATGCGCGTTTCAGCCCTGAAAGGGAGGTCCGCCGGACGACTCGACCCCGAGCCGCTTCATCTTCCGCCAGAGCGTGGTCGCGGACACGCCGAGCTCGCGGGCGACCCGCGACTGGTCCCCGCCCGCCCGCAGGATCGCCGCCTCGATGGCGGCCCGCTCCGCCTCCTCGACGGCGGCCGCGAGCGTCCGCGCCGCGCCGGGCACGGGCGCGCCGTGCGCCTCGAGCTGCACGTCCGAGGGCTGGATCTCGGCGCTCGAGGTGAGCGCCGCGGCCTGCTCGATGGCGTTCTCGAGCTCGCGCACGTTGCCCGGCCAGGCGTGCTCGAGGAGCCGCGCGACCGCGCCGGGCGAGAGCGAGCGCGGCGTGCCGGTGCGCTGGACGAAGCGCGCGACGAAGTGCGCGGCGAGGAGCGGGATGTCCTCGCGCCGCTCCCGGAGCGGCGGGATCCGGATGGGCACCACCGCGAGCCGGTAGTAGAGGTCCTCGCGGAACCGCTTCTCGGCGATCGCGCGGCGGAGGTCCTGGTTCGTCGCGGCGATGACCCGCACGTCGACCTGGATGGGCGTGGACTCGCCCACCCGCCGGACCTCGCCCTCCTGAAGGGCGCGGAGGAGCTTTGCCTGGAACCCGGGCGCGGTCTCCCCGATCTCGTCGATGAAGAGCGTGCCGCCGTTCGCCTCCTCGAACATGCCCCGCCGGGCGCGGGTCGCGCCGGTGAAGGAGCCCTTGGCGTGGCCGAACAGCTCCGACTCGAGGAGCGTCTCGGTGATCGCCGCGCAGTTCACCGGGAGGAAGGCGCGCTGCCCGCGCCGGCTCGCGAGATGGAGCGCGCGCGCGACGAGCTCCTTGCCGGTGCCGGACTCGCCCGAGACGAGCACGGTCGCGTCGGTGGGCGCCACCCGCACAACGCGCTCCAGCACCTCCTGCATCGCGCGGGAGCGCCCGACGATCCGCTCGAGCCCGTCCCGGCGCCGGAGCTCGCCGGCGAGCAGGCTGACCTCGCCGAGCAGGCGCCGCTTCTCGAGCGCCTTCCCGACGCGCAGGAGGAGCTCGTCCTCCTTGAACGGCTTGGCGAGGAAGTCGTAGGCGCCGCGGCGGATGGCCTCGACCGCCGACTCGATCGTGCCGTACGCGGTCATCACGATGACCTGGGTCTCCGGCGCGAGCTGGTGGGCGGACCGGAGGACCTCCATCCCGTCCACCTCCGGCATGCGCAGGTCGGTGAGCACGACGTCGAACGCCTCGGCGGCGAGCCGGCGGAGCGCGGCCCCGCCGTGCTCCGCCTCTTCCACCGCGTGCCCGGCCGCCCGGAGGATCATCGCGGTGGTCGCCCGCATGTTGCGCTGGTCGTCGACGACCAGGATCTTGCCCGCCGCGGCGGTTCGCGCGGGCGGGTCGTCCGGGAGCGGGGTGGGCGCGGAGGCCTGGGTCACGGAGCGGATTCTCGGCGCGATCCGGGTCCGTCCGCAACGGGCCCCGGGGAGAGGGGGAACCGGAGGGCGAAGACGGTGCCCACCTCGCGCGCCGGCCGGACCGCCACCGTCCCGCCGTGTCCCTCGACGATCCGGCGCACCACGGCGAGCCCGAGGCCCGTGCCGGTCGCCTTGGTGGTGAAGAACGGCTCGAAGATCCGGCCGCGGACCTCCTCGGGGATCCCGGGCCCGTCGTCCTCGAGCTCCACCACCGCCGCGTCGCCGTCGCGCAGGGTGCGCACGGTGATCCGCCCGCCGCGGGCCATCGCCTGCGCGGCGTTCACGGCGACGTTCACGACCGCCTGCCGGACGAGCCGCGCGTCCACCGCGACCTCGGGCAGCGCGGGATCGAGCTCCCGCAGGAGCTCGATCCGGGCCTCCTGCTGCGCCAGCACGCTCGCCACCGCCTCCTCCGCGACGCGCGCGAGCGACTCGGGCTGGAGGTCGGGTGTGGACGGGCGCGCGAAGTCGAGCAGATCGCCCACGATGCGGTTCAGCCGCTCCGCCTCTTCCTCGATGATCCGGAAGAGCGTGCGCGCGTCGCCGGTCGGGTGCACCAGCCGCCGGAGCGAGCCGAGCGAGTTGAAGATGACGCCGAGGGGGTTGCGCACCTCGTGGGCGACGACCGCGGAGAGCTCGCCGAGTGCGGCGAGCCGCTCGCGGTGAACGAGCGCCTGCTGCGCGCGGGCGAGGTCGGAGTAGCTCCGGCGGAGATCCTCGTAGAGCCGGGCGTTGTCGGCGGCGACGGCGAGCTGGTTCGCGACCGCGGCGGCCCGCTCCATCTCGGCCGGCGTGAAGTGCCGCGGCGCGACGGGGTCGACGATCACGAGCGCGCCGATGGTGCGCTCCCGGACGATGAGGGGCAGGGCGAGGAAGGCGCGGCCACCCGTGAGCTCCACGAGCTCGGGCCGGACGCTGGGGCTCGTCTGGGCGTCCTCGACGACCAGCGGCTCGTGGCTCGCGGCGACGCGCGAGGCGAGGTTGTGGTCGGCAGGGTGGGAGGGGAGCACCATCCCGCGCAGGTGCTGGCGGCTGCCGGCGACCGCCCGGAGCACGAGCGACGCGCCGTCCTCGCTCAGGAGGCACAGGTACACGTCGGGCGCGTCCACGATCCGCGCGAGGTTCTGGACGCCGGCGTTCAGGATCTGCTGCAGATCGAGGGTCTCGACGAGCGAGCGGCCCACCTCGTGGAGGAGCGCGAGCTGATCGGCGCGGCGCCGGGAGTCCGCATACAGCGCCGCGTTCTCGAGCGCGAGGCCGAGCGCGCCGGCGAGCGCGCTCGCGACCGACATCTCCTCCGCGCCGAACCGCCGCCCGGGGCGGTCGGCCACGTAGACGACGCCCTCGACGTCGCGCCGCGACGCGAGCGGGACGATGAGCGCCGAGAGCGCGCCGAGGTCGGCGCGGCCCGCGAGCTGCGAGCGGGGGTCGGCCGTGAGGTCGGGCGTCTGCTGCGGCGCGCGGGTGCGCATCGCCTCGGAGGTGATCCCGTCCTGGCCGACGTCGATCGTGACCGCCTCGAAGCCGGGCGGCATGCCGACCGAGGCCGCCGGGACGAGGCGGGATCCGCCCGGCTCGAGGAGGAACACCGCCGTGGTCGGCGCGCCGAGGGCGCGGGCGATCTCCCGGCACGCGTCCTGGAGGAGCGATCCCAGCTCGCCGGGAGCGTTCGCGAACACTCGGAGGGTCAGCGCCTGCACCGCCTCGAAGTCGGAGAGCCGCCTGCGCTGGCTCGCGAAGAGCCGGGCGGCGTCGAGCGCGAGGCCGAGCTGCGCGCCGATCGAGGTGAGCAGCGAGACCTCGCCCTGCGCGAAGGCGCCCGCTTCCGGGCCGCGCGCGAGGAGGAGCGCGCCCACCGCCTCGTTCTTCGCGATGAGCGGGACCGCGAGCGCGGGGCCCATTGCGGCGCAACGGCCCGGGGGCGGGGTCGGCCCGAACGCCGTCCGCGTCGTCGCGTGCACCGCCCCGCGCCACGAGAGCGCCGCGCCGACCGCGCCGTCGCTCGCGCCGAGGTCCGCGACCGCGCCCGCGGCCTCCGGATCGAGGCCGACGCTGGAGAGGAGCCGGAGCCGGTCGTCCTCGCGCAGGTAGGCGGCGGCGACCTCCGCGCCGAGGGTCGTGGCGACGCGCGGGAGCGCAGCCTCGAGCAGGAGCACGGGATCGAGCTGGGCGGAGGCGCGGGCGACGTCGACGAGGAGCGTCAGCTCGCCGACGTGGCGGCGGAGGTCCGAGAGCAGGCCGCGCGCCGCGATCGCGCTCGCGAAGTGGGCGCCCGCCGCGGTGAGGAGCTCGAGGGACGCCTCCGCCGCGGCGAGGCCACCCTCCTCGAACCCGGCGGTGAGGACGCCCACGCCGCGAGAGCGCGAGACGAGGGGGATCCAGGCGAGCGCCTGGGTCCGGAGCATCTCCGCCGCCGCCGGATCGCCGCCCGGGTAGGGCACCGCCGTGGCGCGAGGGAGGCGCGTGCGGACGACCTCGCCGAGCGGCGACGCGAGCGGGACGCGGCGGCTCCGCGCGTCGAGGTCGAGGGCGCCGGCCTGGTCGTAGTGGAGCCCGACGAGCTCGCCCGCGGCCTCGTCGGCGACGAAGACGCCGAGGCCGGCGCAGCCGGCGACCGGCCGCAGCAGCTCGGACGCCCGTGCGAACAGCGAGGAGAGGTCCGTCGCCTCGCACGCGAGCGCCGCGATCTGCGCGAGGACCGAGAGGTGCGCGTTCCGCCGCGAGAGGTCGGAGATCGTCCGCGCCACCTCGAGCGCCGCGGAGAGCTGCGCGCCGAAGAGCCGGAAGGCGGGGACGTCCTCGCCCCGGAGGAGCTGGGAGGCGAGGACGAGGTACAGCCCCGGATCCGCGGCCCGGTCGATGCGGACGCCGATCGAGCGCCCGAACCCGCCCCGGTGGACGAGGTTGCGGGCGTCCGCCCCCATGTCCAGCGGCAGGTAGTGCGAGGCGGCGCTCGCCCAGTCGTCGGTGAAGGCGGCGCCGTCCTCGACGACGCGGTGCGCGAACTCGCTCGCCGGCCCGGAGAAGCCCTCCGGGGCGGCCCCGGCGATCTTCTCGAACTCCGCGCGAATGCTCGCGGGCGCGGTCACCCAGACGATCCGGGAACGACCGTCGACGAGCCGGAGGAGCGCCGAGACGGCCCCGAGCCGCCCCATCTCGTCCCGGACCCGGGCGAGCACGTCCTCCTCGCTCCGCTCGGTCCGGACGATGACGCCGATCGCGGCGACCGCCTCGAGCAGCTGGCGGCGCTCCGCGTCCACTGCGAGATCGCGGACGTGGACGATCGTGTCCCGCCCGTCGTAGTCGATGTGCCCCTCGACCGACCGGCGGGTGCCGTCCGGGTGCAGCACCGTGAGCTCGAGCAACCGCGGCGTCGTCTCGCCGCGGCGGCGCCGCTCGCGGAGGTCGAGCAGCCGCTCCCGGTCCTCGGGGATGAGGAGGTCGATCCAGGGCCTCCCCACGAGCTCCGCCGCGGGCAAGCCGACGAGCGACGCGAGGCCGTCGCTCGCGAACACGATGACCCCGTCGCGGAGGATCATCGTCCCGTCGTGGAGCCGGCGGCCCCCCCCGGGGGTCCCCGAAGCGGAGCGCGCCTTGCCGGCGCCGCCTTCGGATCTCGTCACGTGCGCCCCTCCCCGCGGAGCACCCGCTTCTCGCCGACCCGGAGCGTCACCCGCTCCTGGTCGAAGTGCTCCGCGAGCGGGATGACGTGCTTGCGCGTCGCGCCGACGAGGTCCTTGAACTCCTGCGTGGTGATGGCCTTCCGCTCGCGCAGGAACGCGACGAGCCGGTCGCGGATGGCGCCGAGCGCCGCGGCGTCGTACCAGAGCTCCGACGAGACCCGCACCGCCCTCCCCTCGGAGGCGAGGAGCTTCAGCACCGCGTGCACGTCCGCCTCGCTCGCGCCGACCGCGACGGGGAGGTCCGCGACGCGCGGGGGGGCGACGCCGCCCGCCGCGAGGGCCCGCGCCACGTCCTCCTTGAGCGCGCCGCCGCCCGCCTTCGCCGCCGCATGTCCCTTGCGCCGCACGAGGTCGGCCTCGACCACGAGCTCGCCGCGGTCGGCGAGCTGCGCGAGGAGCCGCTGGAACAGGCGCGGGTCCGCGACGGGCGGGAGCCGGCCCCGGAGCTCCTCCCGGCCGACGCCGGCCGCGAGCGGATGGGTCCGGTGGAACGCGTCCACCGCCGCGACCAGCCGCTCGGAGAGCGCACGCGCCACCGAGCCCGCCACCCAGCCGCGCCGGTCGCGGTCGAAGAGGAGCGCGCCGCCGCGGGCGCCGAGCCGCTCGAGCCCGGACTGCAGCGCCTTGGGCGCGAGCGCGGTGCGCCCGACCAGCGCGAGCAGGTCGAGCCCCGCGGGCCCGGCGCCCTCGAGGACCGCCTCGAGGCGCGCGTCGGCATCGCCGCCCGCGAGCGCCTGCAGCTGTCGCAGCGCGTCCGGTCGGCCGCGGCGGCGTTTCGGCGCGGCGACCGCGAGCACCCGGCCGCCGGCGACGGTCCGTCCGCGGCCCTCGAGCGCCGCGAACCCGCGCAGGATGAAGCGGTGCCCCGGGAGCGCCGCCGTTCGCTCCGACAGGCGGAGCTGCGCGAGCGCGGTCGCGCCCGGCGGGAGCTCGCTCCGGTCGAGGAGCGCCACCGTCGCCGAGACCTGCGCCGTCCCGACGTGGAGGAGGAGTCGGGCCCGGTGGCGGAGCGGCCGCGCCGCGGCGGCGAGCAGGGTGAGCTCGACGTCGAGGATGGAGGACGGGGGCACGACGCCCGCCGCCCCGAGCGCCTGGCCGCGGCGGATCGCGGAGGGCTCGACGCCGGCGAGGTTCACCGCCGTCCGCTGCCCCGCCAGGGCGCGCGGGGTCGGCTTCCCGTGGACCTGGACCCCGCGGATGCGGAGCGTCCCGACACCGGGCGACGGCGGCAGGAGCGCCGCCTCGTCCCCCTCGCGCAGCTCGCCGGAGAGGAGGGTCCCCGTGATCACCGTGCCGAAGCCCTTCATCGAGAAGGCGCGGTCGATGGGGAGGAAGGCGGGGCCGTCGGCGGGGCGCTCCGTGACCTCCGCGGCGAGCCGTCCCAGCTCCGCGACGAGCCGGTCGAGCCCCTCGCGCGTGGTCGCCGAGACCGGCACGAGCGGGCTCCCCTCGAGGAACGTCCCCTTCGTCGCGGCGCGGACGTCCTGCTCCACCATCCCGAGCCAGTCGGCGCCGAGGCCGGGGAGGAGGTCCGCCTTCGTGAGCGCCACGAGGCCCCGCGGCACGCCCAGGAGCCGGCAGATGTCGAGGTGCTCGCGGGTCTGGGGCATCACCCCCTCGTCGGCCGCGACGACGAGGACGACGAGGTCGATCCCGCCCGCGCCGGCGGCCATCGCGCGGACGAAGCGCTCGTGCCCGGGGACGTCGACGACGCCCGCGACCGTTCCGTCCGGCAGGGCGAGGTGCGCGAACCCGAGCTCGATGGTGATGCCGCGCCGCTTCTCCTCGCGCAGCCGGTCGGTGTCGATCCCGGTGAGCGCGCGGACGAGCGACGTCTTCCCGTGATCGATGTGGCCTGCGGTCCCGATGACGACGCGCTTCATCAGGGAACCCGGAGAAGGGCGAACCTGGACGTGGACGTGGACGTGGTCCTGGTCCTGGTCGTGGTCCTCGACCTAGACCTCGTCCTGGAAGAGGTCCAGGTCCAAGTCCAGGTCCAAGTCCAAGTCCGGATCATCCCGGGACCTCGTCAGACGCCGACCTCCCCGGGGTCCTCGGGGCCGACGCCGGCGGCATCGAGCTGGTAGTCCCAGCCGAAGAGGATGAGCTCGTCGGTCGCGAACGCGGCGAAGTCGGGCCGGGCGCCACGCGGGCGCGCCACCAGCACCGCGCTCCGCACCTCCCGCGCGCCCGCCTTCCGGGCGAGGGCGCGCGCCTTCGCGAGGGTCGCGCCGGTGGACGCGACGTCGTCCACGACGAGCACCCGCTTGCCGTGGAGGTCCGGGAGCTCCTGCATGGGCTCCGGGAGGGCGCCGCGGTCGCGCCGGCGCTTCTCGATCCGCACCGGGTAGAAGTCGCTGCCGAGCACCGCCGCGAGCGCGCCGCCGACGAACACGCCCCCCTTCGCGATCCCGACGACGACGGAGGGGCGGAACCTGCGCGCGATCTGGCCGGCGAAGACGCGCGCGACCTCGCCGAACGCGGCCCACCCGAGCTCGCGGACCCCCCGCTTCGGTGCGCGCTTCAGCCGGGCCGGTGCGGCGAGCCGGTCGAGCGCGAACCCGTCCGCGTCGCCCTCACCGATGGGATGGTCGGGCGACATCACCGGGGCGCGCGCGGCGCGGCTCGGCACGCGGCGGCGCACGGTGCGTCGCGCGGGGCGTGGCGCGGGGGCACGGGTCCTCTTGCTCTTCATCGGTCGAACCTATCACGTCGCCTGCTCGCGCAGCCGGCGGTGAATGTCCCGCAGCTCGGGCTCGCCGACGACGTAGCGCGTCCGGCAGAACTCGCAGGTGATGACCGCCTCGCCTTCCTTCGCGAGGACGTCGAGGATGCCCTCCGCCCCGAGCGCCGAGACCGCCACCTTCGCCCGCTCCGGGCTGCACCCGCAGCGGTACGCGACCTCCACGTCCGCGAGCAGGTCGAACCCGTCGCCCGCGACGGCGCGGAGGACCTCCTGGGCCCCCGCGCCCGAGGCGACCGCGCGCTCGAGGGCGCCGCCCGCGATCTCCCGGCGCGCCGCCTCGACCGCCGCGTCGTCGCCACCCGGGAGCCGCTGCACGAGGAGCCCCGCCACCTCGCCGAGCGGCTCGGCGCCGGCGGGCGTGACCGCGATCCCGAGCGCCGTCGGCACCTGTTCGCTCGCGTCGAACCAGCGGAGGAGATCGCCGGCGAGGTCGAAGGCCTCGAGCTGGACGGAGCTGCGGTAGTGCTGACCGCCCCCGAGCTCGCGCAAGACGGAGAGGAACCCCGAGCCGCCCAGCGCCGCGTGCGCGCCACGGGCGGGGTCACCGGGGAAGTGCACCGCGGGGTGCCGCGCGTAGCCGCGCACGTTCCCCGAATCGTCGGCGTCGACGAAGAGCCCGCCGATCGGTCCGTCACACTCGATCTGGAGGTTCGCGCGCCGGCCGTCCTTCTGGAGCGCGCCGACGAGGGCGCCCGCGGCGAGCGCCTCGCCGAAGAGCCGCGCGCTCGTCGGGTAGAGGCCGTGGAGCATGCGCGCCATCCGGGCGGTGTCGCCGACGCGCACGAAGATCGCGCGGATCCCGCGCGAGGGGAACGTGCCGCGGCAGAGGCGATCGCTCATCGCCTCCTTCCTATCCCGAAAGCTCACCCGACGCTGCGGATCGTCTCGCGCATCGAGCGGGAGGGGATCCAGCCCGCCTCCCGGGCGAAGCGGGAGCCGTCCACCACGCAGAGGTACTGGATGTGGTCGATCTCCTCGGGCGGAAACCCGGTCAGGCGCGCGTCGAAGGCGCGGCGCACGATCGCGCGCACGAGCGGGTGCGGCACCGGGAGGGGCTGCCGGCCCAGCTCGCGCAGCACCGAGGAGAGCGGGACCTCGCCCGGACCGGTCACGTTGAAGACGCCGCGCAGGCCCGGGCGGAGGGCGAGGACGAGCGCCCGGCCGACGTCCTCCTCGTGGATGAGCTGCACCATCGGGTCGAAGCCGAGCACGGTCACCGGCCGCGGCAGGCGCAGGTAGTTCGACGGCGCGTTGCGGACGGTGGGGCCGACGATGTTCACCGGCCGCAGGATCACCGTCTCGAGCTCGGGGTACTTCCACACGAACGACTGGGCGTACATGTCGAGCTCGACGAGATCCCGCATCTCGCTGAACCGCTCGCCGGCCATGAGCGGCGTCTCCTCCGGGAGGAAGTTCGAGTTGTCCGGGCGGGGGCCGTAGACGTTCGCGGAGGAGAGGATCACCACCTTGCGCACGCCGTGGCGGACGCAGAGCTCGAGGATCCGGTGGGTCCCGAGCACGTTGAACGAGTGGGCCTCGCTCCGCGGCATCCGGGGGTCGTGCATGATCCCGAGGTGCACGAGCGCGTCGATCCGGTGCTGGCGGAAGGCCTCCTCCGCCTTCGCCTTGCGCAGGTCCGCCTGGTGGTGCGCGATGTCCTTCGGCTTCCCGGCGAACGGCCGGCGGTCGAGCCCCACCACCGACGCCTCGCCGTGGAGGAGCTTCGCGACGACGCGGCCGAGGTTCCCGGAGATCCCGGTGACGAGGACGGTGCCGGGGAGGGCCGGCGCGGGGGGCGCTTCGGGGGCGCCCCCCCGGGCTCCGGCGACTGAAGCGGAGCGCGGCTCCGCGTCGTCTCCCGAGCTCGTCACAGGTACACGCTCCGGCGCTCGGCGAGGCCGCGCTCGAGGAGCGCGCCGATGGCCCGCTCGACCACCGCGACCTTCTTCTCGAGCTCGGCGTCGTCCTCGTCGGGCGACCCCGTGAAGCGGAGCGGCTCGCCGAAGCGGATCTGGTACCGCGCGGGGAGCGGGAGGGGGAGGATCGTCGGGGTGATCGGGAAGGCGGGGAAGCCGAGCAGCCGCGCGAGGGGCTTCAGATCCACGAGCGCCGGGGCCTGCTCCTCCGCGCCGACGACGCCGATCGGGACGATCGGCGCGCCCGACTCGAGCGCGAGCCGCATGAACCCGTGCCCGAACCGCTTCAGCCGGTAGCGTTCCTTGAACGGCTTGTTGAGGCCACGCGTCCCCTCCGGGAAGACGAGGAGCGCCTCGCCCGCGGCGAGCAGGCGCCGGCAGTTCTCGGGCGTGCCGACGATCTGCCCGCAGCGCGCCATGAAGGTCGAGACGAAGGGGAGGGTCGGGACCCAGCGATCCACGAGCGCTCGCGCCACGCGGGCCGGGTCCTTGTCGACGAGGAGGCCGACGTCGATCATCGCGGCGTCGAAGGGGAGCTGGCCGGAGTGGTTCGCGACGAGGAGGACCTTCCCCTCGCTCGGCACGCGGTCCGCGCCGTGCAGCTGTACCCGGAAGTACTTCCGGTAGAGCCAGAGGAGCGGCGCGATCGCCGCGACCACGAAGTCGACGTCGAGGCCGTACGGGTCCACGCCGTACTCGTTGCGCGGCGGCGTGAGCTGGTCGATTCGGGCGCGCGTCCCCGGCCCGCCGAGCTCGAAGGTCCATGCCCTGAGCCGCTCTCGCAGCGCGTCGGCGAGCCCCGCCATACCCCTCGTCTACCACGCCGGCGGCCGCCGAGGCCGTCCTTGAACGGGCCGGCGACCGGGTGGTACCTTCGCGCCACTCCATGGCCTCGGAGCCATCCGCCGCAGCCATCTACGGACGTGATTTCCCCGCCGGGGCGGTGATCTTCGAGGAGGGCGATCCCGGCAGCCGGATGTACGTCATCCAGTCCGGCGAGGTCCGGATCCTGAAGCGCGTCGGCACCCGCGAGATCACGCTCGCGCGGCTCGGGGCAGGCGAAGCCTTCGGCGAGATGGCGCTGCTCGAGGGGCAGCCGAGATCGGCGACCGCGATCGTGGAGGCGCCCGCCCGCATCCTCGAGATCGACGAGGTCGCCTTCGCCGACCTCGTCCGGAACAACGGCGAGATCGCGCTCCGCCTCCTGCGCCGGCTCTCGGCGCGGCTGCGCGAGTCGAACCGTCAGATCCGCAACTTCCTCTCGGCGGACGCGCTCGGGCGCGCGGTCGAGGTGCTGAAGGCGCTCTCGCGCGCGCCGGCGGACGACGGGTTCCGGGAGATCCCCTCCGAGCTCGGGCCGGCGGGACTCGCGACGCGCGCCGGCGCGACGATCGCGGACGCCGCGCTCTGGCAGCGGCTGCGTCACGCGCGGCTCGTGCGGGAGGTGGGTGGACGGTCCGAGCTCGCGCCCGCCGAGGTGGTCGAGTCGTTCCTGCGCTACCTCGACCTGCGCGCCCGGTACACCGCGATCGCGGCGGGCGAGCTCGCCGAGGTGCCCGACCTCGCCGTGGAGGGCGCGGACGGGATCGCGCAGGAGCTGCTCCACGCGCGCCTCTCCGCGGAGGGCGGGGTGGCAGACGGACGGAACGCCGCCGAGCTCGAGGAGTACCTCGCGCTGCGCCGGAGGTTCGAGACCGAGGGGAACGCGACATGAAGGTCACCTGCCCGCACTGCAGCGTCTCGTACACGATCGACGACCGGCGGGTTCCCGCCAACGGCGTGAACGTGCGCTGCCCGAAGTGCCGGAACGCGTTCCCCGTCCGCAAGGAGGCGTCCGGGGACGCCGGCGGCGGTGCGGTGCCGCTGCCCGCGCCGGCCGCGGCCGCAGCGCCCGCGGGCCCGCCGCCCGTCGGAGCGGCGGTGCCCCTCCCGGCGCCCCCCGTGCTCGTCCCGCCCCCGCCGCCTGCGCCCTCCCGGTCGACCGCCGCGATCCCGCTCCCCGCGCCGTCCACCCCGCCCGTGCCGGATCCGTTCCCGTTCGGGCCCCCGGGCGGCGCCGCGGCGCGGTTCCCGGGGCCGTCCCCCTTCCCGGCCGCGGAGCCGCCGCCCTTCGGCGGGCCCGGCTCGCCGCAGGCGTTCGACGTGACGCTCCCGGACCTCGCCACCCCGGATCCCCTCCCGGTTCCGCCCGATCCGGCCCCCGACCTCGGGTTCGGCGAGGTCGATGTCGCCGGTGAGCCGCCGCCTCCGGCGCCGTTCCCGGCCGCGCCCCCGATGCCGGATCCCTTCGCCGAGCCGGCCGTCCCCGCGCCGCCCCGCGCCGCCGCGCCCCCGCCCGCCTCGGCGGCTCCGCCGCCCGCGAGCGACGACCTCGAGATGCTCTTCGGGGAGGGCGCCGACACGAAGCCCAAGCGCGCGCCCGCGGCGGGCGGGAAGTTCAAGGTCCGCCGCCGCTCCGGGAAGATCTTCGGCCCGTTCGAGAGCGACCAGATCGTCCAAATGCTCGAGAAGGGCGAGCTCCTCGGGAACGAGGACGCGTCGAACGAGGGCGAGGAGAGCTGGACCGCGCTCGCCTCGGTGCCCGCGTTCGGCGACGCGATCCGCAAGCTCGCCGCGGAGCCCGCGCCCGGGCCGGCGGTGCCGGCCGCGCCGTTCGGCGACCGGATGGCGGTGGGCGGGAAGATCGTCGAGGGCGGCGGCGTGGAAGAGGGGCGGATCTGGGACCTCCTCCGCAAGCTCCTCGTGCCGGTGGCGGTGCTGCTGCTCGCGGGCGGGATCGGGGTCGGCGCCGGGTTCACCCGCTTCGGCTTCTTCTTCGTGCGCGCGTTCCGCGGCGTCGACACCGCGAAGCTCGTCGCCCAGCTCGGCGACGCGCGGACCGCGCTCCAGCGCGCGGAGTACGCGGCGGACCGGGCCGCGCTCGACGCGGCGACGAGGGCGGTCGCGGCCGATCCGGACTCCGCCGACGCGGCCGCGCTGTACGCGAACATCGTCGCGGTGCTCGAGCTGCGCCATGGCGCGCCGGCCCCGGCGCTCGAGCAGGCGCGGCGCGCCGCCGACCGGCTCGACGAGGAGGAGCAGGGGAAGATCCCCGCGCTCGCCGCGCGGCTCGCCGTGTCGCTCGCCACCACGCCCGGCGCCGGCACCGGGGCGCAGGAGACCGCGCTCGAGCAGGCGGCGGGACGCGCCGCCCCCGACGCGGATGTGCTCGCCCTGCTCGCCTACTCCGCCCTCGCGCGCGGCGACGCCGCCCGCGCGGTCACGGTCTTCGGGAAGCTCGACGCGCTCAAGCCCGGCACGCCGCGCGGCGCGCTCGGGACGGGGCTCGCCCTCGCGGCGAAGCGCGACGCCGCCGGCGCGAAGGCCGCCTTCGAGAAGGTGCTGGCGGCCGCGCCGGGGCACCTGCGGGCCCGGCTCGAGCTCGCGACCCTCGCCGAGGCGGCGGGGGACCTCGCCGAGGCCGAGACGCAGCTCGCTCCGATCCTCGTGGACGGCGCGGACGCGAAGCTCGCGCCCGCCGACCGCGCGCGGGCGCTCGCCCTGCGCGGCGTCCTCCTCGGCCGCACCTCGGAGCACGCGGCCGAGGCGGACAAGGTGCTCGAGCAGGCCCTCGCGGCCGATCCGAAGCTCGTCGAGCCGCGGCTCGCCCTCGCGCGGCTCCGGCTCCGCCGGGCCGACGCGGTCGGCGCCGTGGCGGCGCTCGAGCCGGTCTCCGGCCAGGCGGCCGGGATGCCGGCGCTCGCGGCGGTCCGGATCCGCGCGCTCGCCGCCGCCGGACGGGCGCTCGACGCCTCGAGCCTCGCGACGGCAGCGCTCCAGAAGGCCCCGGGCGATCCGCTCCTGCTCCTCGCGAGGGCCTCCGCGCTCGAGGCCTCCGGGAAGGCGGGCGAGGCCGCCGCGCTCTTCCGCGACGCGGCCGCGCGGGACCCGGGCGCCTACGAGCCGCGCCTCGCGCTGGGTCGGATCGCGCTCGCGTCGGGCGACCTCGCGAGCGCGAGGGTCGAGCTCGCGGCCGCCGTCGAGAAGGCGCCGCGCGAGCCGGCCGGGCACGCGCTGCTCGGGGAGCTCGCGGCCGCCGAGGGCGACGCCGCCGGCGCGGAGAAGGAGTACGCCGGGGCGCTCGCGCTCGATCGCGAGTACGCCCCCGCCGAGCTCGGGCTCGCGAAGCTCGCGGTGGCCCGTGGCGATCGGACCGACGCGCGTGCCCGCCTCGAGCGGGCGCTCGCCCTCGACGTGCGCAGCGCCGACGGCCGCTTGCTGTACGGCAACCTCCTCTGGCAGGCGAAGGAGCTGCCCGCGGCCGAGGTCGCGTACCAGGCGGCGGTGGACCTCCAGCCGAGGAACGCGCTCGCCCTCACGCGCCTCGGCGCGGTGAAGCTCGAGCGCGGCGAGGACCTCCCCGGTGCGGTGCAGCGGCTCACCGCGGGGGTGGCCGAGGACGAGCAGCTCGCCGAGGCGCGGCTCTGGCTCGGTCGCGCGCTCCTCAAGCGCGGCGAGACGCCGGCCGCGGTCAGCTCGCTCCGCCGCGCCGTCCAGCTCGAGCCCCGGAGCGCGGAGAACCACGTCGGCCTCGCCATCGGGCTCGAGAGGTCGGGCGCGCTGCAGGAGGCGGTCGACGAGTACCGCGGTGCGATGGCTGCGGACCCGAAGCTCACAGAGGCGCCCGAGCGGCTCGGCGCGCTCTTCATGTCGAACAACCGGTTCGAGGACGCGGCGGGCGCCTACGAGCGGGCGATCGCGGCCTCCCCGAAGACGGCGAAGTACCGGATCGCGCTCGGAGACGCGCGCGCGAAGCTCGGCGCGAACGAGGAGGCGATCCGGATCTACCGCGAGGCGCTCAAGATCGACGGCAACGCGGTGCAGGTCCACTACCGGCTCGCCCGCGCGGTGCACGATTCGCAGGGCGCGAAGGCGGCGCTCCCGCTCTACGAGCGGGCGGCGAAGGAGGAGAAGGAGAACCCGATGCCGCACTACTTCCTCGGCTACCTCTACAAGGAGAAGGGCCAGAAGGCGCGCGCGGCGGACGAGTTCAAGCGGTTCCTCAAGATGAAGCCGGAGGCCGACGAGAAGAAGGACATCGAGGCCGAGGTCGAGGACCTCACGGGCGGAAAGTAGCGGGCGGGCGGGCGGCCGCCGAGACGCTTGACGGGCCGCGTTCCGGGCGGTAATCGCACGGTTCAATGAGCCCCGTCTCCCTCGCGATCGCCCTCTCCCTCGCCGTCGCGCAGGCGCCGAAGGCGGCGCCCACGCCCGCACCTGCGCAGCCCCCCGCGGCGCAGCCGCCCCCGCAGTCCCGGGACGCCCAGGCGCTGGCCGCGCCGCCCCAGCCGGGACGCCGCCTCACGCTCGACGAGGCGCTCCGGCTCGCCGACGAGCGGAACAACGACCTCAAGTCCGCGGCGGCGCGCCTGAAGCAGGCCGAGCAGGGCTACTGGAAGGCATGGTCCGGATACCTGCCGCAGATCACCCTCGGCGGGACCTACACGCACAACGGCGAGGCGGTCTCTCTGCCGTTCCCGGTCTCGCTCAACACGCAGGGCTATCCCGCGACCGCGCCGAGCCTGAACACCATCGACGTGACGGTGGTGCCGGCGAACCAGCTCCAGGGTACGGCGGACGCGAGCCAGGTGCTCTTCTCGCCGGCGCTCTGGTTCGGGATCCGGGCGGCCTCCCACGGCAGCGACGCGGCGCGCGAGACGACCGAGAACGCGCGCCGGCAGATCCTCTTCGGCACCGCGAACGCGTTCTACGGCGTGGCGACTCTGCGGGAGGCGGCGCAGATCTCGGATCGGCTCCTCGAGATCGCCCAGCGCCAGGAGAAGGACGCGAAGGTCCGCTACCAGGCAGGCACCATCGCGAAGGTCGGGCTCCTGCGCGCCGAGATTGAACGGGCCCGCGCCGAGCAGGACGTTCTGCGCTCCCGGAACGCTTACCAGTCGGCGCGGCTCGCGCTCGCGCAGCTCATCGACAGCCCGCCCGACTTCGACGTCGTCTCCCCCGAGGAGCCGAAGCCCCCGGCGGACACCGCGAAGCTCATCGAGTCCGCGCTCCGCGACCGCGCCGACGTGCGGTCTGCGCGGCTCTCGCTCGCCGCGGCCGAGTCGCAGCACAGCGCGATCGTCGGCTCGTACTTCCCGAACGTCTCCGCCTTCGGGCACTACCAGGACGCGAACGTCGCGGGCCTCACAGGCCAGGAGCTCTGGTCGGTCGGGCTGTCCCTCCAGTGGAAGATCCTCGACGGCGGCCTCCGCGAGGCGAACTATCGCGAGGCAAACGCGAAGATCGCCGAGGCGCAGGCGAACCTCTCGAGCACCGAGCTCACCGCCCGGCGCGAGGTCGGCCAGGCGCTCCTCGACCTCGAGAGCGCGCGCGCGAACGCGACGAAGGCGAAGGAGCAGCGCGACCTCGCCGCCGAGAACCAGCGGCTCGTGGACGTCTCCTACCGCGCGGGCTCCGCGACGGCGGTCGAGCAGGCCGACGCGGCCGCGCAGCTCCGCAACGCCGAGGTCGGGCAGCTCACCGAGGCGCTCTCGGCACAGGTCGCCGCGCTGCGCGTGCTGCAGGCCTCGGGCGGGACGCTCCGCTAGCGCGCCCTCACGATTCGTCACATCGCGGTTGCGCGACCGGCACGCGATGGCGCGACCGCGCCGAACCCGGCGAAGCCGACCAAACCGCGACGGGTTCCCCTGTGGTTCCTCCCCGCGAGAACCTGTCCATCCACGCGTCGCCGTAGACCTGACGCGCGGCGAGCTGGTTGTGGAACTTGCAAAGGCATCTCGTGTTCTCGACGGTCGGCGGCCCGCCCCGTCCCCGCGGCATCACGTGATCGAGCTCGACCTGGTGGGTGGAGCCGCAGATGCCGCCTCCGTCCAACGCCCACTGGCAGCGCCCCCCGTCGCGCAGCCAGACAGCACGCTTCACGTGGGCGGGGACGTGATCCGGCTTCGCGGGCGGCGGCTCGCGCCGCGGCTTCTCGACGAGCCCCTTCCGCTTGGCGTGTCGCTCGAGGAGGAGGTCGAGCCCGGCCTCGAGGATCTCGTCCTCGCTGGCGCCGGGATGCGAGTGGGAGAGGGCGGCGCGAGCGGCCGCGAGCTTCTCCATGAACCGGCGCGACACCGTCACGTGGAACCGCCTCAGGTCCGCCGTGAGCGGCTCGACGGTGGTGCGCGGCGGGGAGGCCGGGAGGGGTGGAGTCGGCTGGACCGGGTTGGCACGCGGCGCTTCATCCAGATGAAATGGGGATTCCAGGATGGGGTTCTGCGCTGCGGGCGCGGCGAGGGCAGTCGCGGCCGCCGTGGAACGCACGGCCGTGACGACCGCGCGGTGCGGAGCGGCCTCGTTCGGCCGGAGCGCGGCGGAGACCGCCTTCGCGCCGGACTTGGACAGATGGAAGAACCGCGGCAGGACCTCGTCACAGTTCTCGGGCGTGAGGACCTTCGCAGCTCGACGACGCTCGTCATACAAAGCCTCCCGTCTCGCAGGGGGTCCACGATCTCCGGGAATCGCTGGATGAGCTCCGCGGCCGTCTTCCGGTAGAACGCGGCCCCGCTCGAGAGCCCGAGCTCTCGGTGCAAGAAGTAGAAGAGCGAGGCGTGCCCGAGCTCGACCCACAGCCGCCTCCGGTCGAAGTCGGCGAGAGCCACCAGAAATTCGCCGAGCGCGGCACGCTCGCAGTGGAGGAGGTCGGCGAGGCGGGCAGAGAGATCGCGTGCGGAAGTCATGGCGCGAGCATCGCACGCGATTTAGGGACCTCCTGAAACGCACGGATTCGCGTCAGGGAGCGCGAACGCGAGCGGGCCCTCGAGAACCCCCTCGCACGCCTTCAGCGCGCGCGAGGCGAGATCTACGGCGTCAGGAGCGGCATTCCCGCACGCTCCTTCATCGCGGAGATCATCTGACGGTGAAGTGCGTCAAGCGCGACGGTGCCGGGAAATCGGGGCGGGTCCGTCTAACGAGAAGCTCGCGGCCGGCCGCAAGCCGATCTCGTCACGACGGCTCCCGCTCACGGCGACGTCGCGGCCGCCGCCTTCGTCGTTGCCGAACCCGGTCATCTTCGGGCTCGTCCCCTCGCCGCAAACGCGCTCTTCGTACGGCCCCCGGCTCCGGGAGATGTAGCGCCACCAGCGCCCGCGCCTCCTCGGGCAGGACGTCCGCCCGGTGCGCAGGATCGAGACATGCCGCGAGGCCCGCAGGCGCCTGCCTGGATCGCCCTGCTGCTGGCGCTCGGGCCGGCGTGCGGCGGTCCGGCGCCGGCGCCCGCTCAGGAGGGCACGCCGATCGCGCGGACCGAGGGCGCGCCCATCCCGGACGCGGAGGGGTGGCGCTGGGTGCCGTTCCCCGACTCCACCTGCACCGACGCGGTGGCCGACCCGGCGACGGGGCGGTACCGGTTCACGACCAGCACGACCGGGCTCGCGATCCGCTGGGGGACGAGCGCCGACCTCGTCGTCTTCCTGAACGGCGGCGGCGCGTGCTGGGACTTCGTCACCTGCGGCGGCGCGGCGCCGTTCGTGGACAAGACGGCCAGCACCGGGCCGTTCGGCCCCGCCGAGTTCGCGAGGGACGTCTACGCGCGCTACCCCGCCTCCTGGATCCAGCGGGAGAACCTGCCCGCGTCGATCGCGGGCGCCACGGTCGTGTTCGTGCCGTACTGCACCGGCGACGTTCACGGCGGCGACCGGGTCGAGACGTACACCGGCCCCGGCGGCAGCGTCACCTGGCACCACGTCGGGCGCGCGAACGTGCTCGCGTTCCTCCGCCGGCTCGGGCCGACGTTCCCGAGCCCGCACCGGCTCGTCGTCGCGGGATCCTCGGGCGGCGGCTTCGGCACGCTCGCGAGCTACGTCGCCTTCCGCGATCGCTGGCCCGGCGCGAGGGCCTACCTCGTCGACGACTCGGCGCCGCCGCTCGTCAATGACGCGGTTCCGCGAGCCACGCGCGAGCGCTGGTACGCGAGCTGGGATCTCGGCCTGTCGCTCGATCCGTTCTGCCCGGGTTGCCGCGAGGACCTGTCGCAGGGGCTCGTGGAGCTCCTCCGGCGCTACCCCGCGGACCGGATCGCGCTCGTCTCGCACCTCCGCGACGCGGTGATCCGCGGGTTCTACGGGAACTTCGGGACCGCTCCGCTCTCCTCTGCCCCGTTCGTCGGGCCGATGCCCGCAGATCGCTTCGAAGCAGAGCTTCGGCGCCTCGCCGCGACCGTGATCGACCCCGCGTCGAACGGCCGCTACCTCTTCACCGCCGGTGATAGGCACCCGGCGCTCGACGACCCGACGCAGGAGGCGACGCCGTCGCCGGGCCTCTCCGCCTGGCTCGAGCAGATGCTCTCCGATTCGCCCGAATGGGCGAGCGCGGCCGACCCCTGACGACGCCCCGGCCGGGACCGCTGCGCGCGCCCCGCCGGCCGACCACATTGGGACGATGCTCGTCCCGCGCACGGAAGCCGCGTCAGCCGCCCACGCGCTCGCGGATCGCCTCCTCGTCGTGCGGCGCGCCACCGAGGCACTCTGCGCCCCGCTCGATCCCGAGGACCTCGTCGTCCAGTCGATGCCGGACGCGAGCCCCGCGAAGTGGCACCTCGCGCACACGACCTGGTTCTTCGAGACGTTCCTGCTCGAGCCCCACCGGCCCGGGTTTCGGCCGTTCCACCCCGCCTTCAAGGCGCTCTTCAACTCCTACTACGTGGCGGTCGGCCCCCGGCACGCCCGGCCCGAGCGCGGCCTGCTCACGCGGCCGACGCTCGCCGAGGTCCTCGCCTACCGGGCGTCCGTGGGCGCGCAGGTGCAGGAGCTCCTCCGCGGGCCGGGCGCGGACGGACGCGCGGACGTGCTCGAGCTCGCGGAGCTCGGGCTCCATCACGAGCAGCAGCACCAGGAGCTCATCCTCACCGACCTCCTCCACGCCTTCTCGCGCAACCCGCTCGCGCCGACGTACCGGTCCGGCCCGCCGCCGCGCGCCGCGCCCCAGGTCACCCGCTTCGTCGCGCACGCTGGCGGCCGGGTCCGGCTCGGCCACGAGGGCGAGGGGTTCGCGTTCGACAACGAGGGACCGGCGCACGACGTGCTCCTCGCGCCGTTCGAGCTCGCCTCGCGCCTCGTGACGAACGGCGAGTGGGCGGCGTTCGTCGAGGACGGGGGCTACGCCCGGCCCGAGCTCTGGCTCTCCGACGGCTTCGCCGCGGTGCAGGCCGGGAGCTGGGAGGCGCCGCTCCACTGGCTCCGGCGCGACGGCGGGTGGCGGCGGTTCACGCTGCACGGCGAGCTGCCGCTCGACCCGGACGCGCCCGTCGCGCACGTGAGCTTCTGGGAGGCGGACGCGTACGCGCGCTGGGCCGGGGCGCGGCTCCCCACCGAGGCGGAGTGGGAGGTCGCGGCGCGGGCCGGCGGCGGGGCGGGGCGTGGCCAGTTCGTCGAGGACGGTCCGCTCGTGCCCGTCGGCGGCGACGCGCTCCTCGGGGGCGCCTGGATCTGGACCGGGAGCCCGTACGTCGGCTACCCGGGCTTCCGCCCCGCCCGCGGCGCGGTCGGCGAGTACAACGGCAAGTTCATGGCGAGCCAGATGGTGCTGCGCGGCGGCTCGTGCCTGTCACCCCGCTCGCACCTGCGCGCGACCTATCGGAACTTCTTCCCGCCCGGCGCGCGCTGGCAGATGAGCGGGCTCCGGCTCGCGCGCGACGGATAGCACCGAGGACTCGCGCCTCGAGGCGGCTTTCGACTATCTTTCCGCGCCCATGCCCACCTACGTCATGTCCATGCTCGGCGTGAGCAAGATCGTCCCGCCGAAGCGCCAGATCATCAAGGACATCTCCCTCTCCTTCTTCCACGGCGCGAAGATCGGCCTCCTCGGCCTGAACGGCGCGGGGAAGTCCACCGTGCTGCGGCTCATGGCCGGCGTGGACGAGGAGTACGAGGGCGAGATCACCCGGCAGTCCGGGATCCGGATGGGCTTCCTGCCCCAGGAGCCGGTCCTCGACGCCACGAAGACCGTCCGCGAGGAGGTCGAGGCGGCGCAGGGCGAGGTGGCGGCGGCGCAGAAGCGGCTCGAGGAGGTCTACGCCGCGTACAGCGAGCCCGACGCCGACATGGAGAAGCTCGCGGAGGAGCAGGCGCGGCTCGAGGCGGTGATCGCGAATGCCGGCGCCGACACCGGCAACGCGCTCGAGATCGCGGCGGACGCGCTCCGGCTCCCGCCCTGGGACGCGAAGATCGCGCACCTCTCCGGCGGCGAGAAGCGCCGGGTTGCGCTCTGCAAGCTCCTCCTCTCGAAGCCGGACATGCTGCTCCTCGACGAGCCGACGAACCACCTCGACGCCGAGTCGGTCGAGTGGCTCGAGCAGTTCCTCACCCGCTTCCCCGGCACGGTCGTCGCCGTCACGCACGACCGCTACTTCCTCGACAACGCGGCGGAGTGGATCCTCGAGCTCGACCGCGGCCGCGGCATCCCGTGGAAGGGGAACTACTCCTCCTGGCTCGACCAGAAGGAGCAGCGGCTCGAGGTCGAGGCGAAGCAGGAGTCCGCGCGGATCAAGGCGATGAAGCAGGAGCTCGACTGGGTGCGCCAGAACCCGAAGGCGCGCCAGGCGAAGAGCAAGGCGCGCCTCGCCCGGTTCGAGGAGCTCTCCAGCCGCGAGTACCAGAAGCGGAACGAGACGCAGGAGATCTTCGTCCCGGTCGCGGAACGGCTCGGGAAGGACGTGATCGAGTTCAAGAACGTCTCGAAGGGGTTCGGCGACAGGCTCCTCATGGACGACCTGTCGTTCATCGTCCCGCCCGGCGCGATCGTCGGGATCATCGGTCCGAACGGCGCCGGCAAGTCCACGCTCTTCAAGATGATCATCGGCGCCGAGAAGGCGGACGCGGGTGAGGTGAAGGTCGGCCAGTCGGTGAAGCTCGCCTACGTGGACCAGAGCCGCGAGAAGCTGCAGAGCGGCAAGACCGTCTTCGAGGAGCTCGCCGGCGGGAACGACCTGGTCACCGTCGGCGGGTTCGAGATGCCGAGCCGAGCCTACATCGGCCGGTTCAACTTCAAGGGCGCCGACCAGCAGAAGGTCGTCGGGACGCTGTCCGGCGGCGAGCGCGGGCGGCTCCACCTCGCGAAGACGCTCATGACGGGCGGCAACGTGCTGCTCCTCGACGAGCCCTCGAATGACCTCGACGTCGAGACGCTCCGCGCGCTCGAGGACGCGCTCCTCGAGTACGCGGGCTCGGTCCTCGTCATCTCGCACGACCGCTGGTTCCTCGACCGGATCGCGACGCACATCCTCGCGGCGGAGGGCGACTCGAGGTGGTCGTTCTTCACCGGGAACTACCAGGAGTACGAGGCGGACAAGCGGCGGCGGCTCGGCGAGGAGGGCGCGAAGCCGAGGCGCATCCGCTACAAGCCGATGGCGCGGTAGGGGACGGGTGCTACGCCCTCTCGGCCAGCGCCGCCTCGCGGCAGGTCTTCAGGCCGAGCTTCCGGAACACGGCGACGGCGGGGCAGAAGCCGGTCAGGGCGCTCTGCGCAAGGTTGGCGCCCACGAACATCGTGACCCAGAGGAAATGGCGACTCACGAAGATCGGACTCGCGTCGGCACCGAGCGCCACGCTCACGACGACGAACAGCCCTGCCATGATGCGGATCGCCTTCTCTGTGGTCATCGTTCCATTCTCCTTCGGGTGGACGGACGGCCTTGCTCCCGTTGGAGCCAGGAGATGCGCCGCAGGATTCGCGGTGCGGCAAAGAGCCGCACGCGGCTTCGGCGAACGCTCCCGAGGGCCTCGGGCCTGGCCCCCGTCCTCCTGCGCCGCGCAGGAGGACGGCGCCTTCCCCTGCCCGCCTCGGCGGCGTTCGGTCCGGGCGACGAGATCGCCGAGCTGGAGCCGCACCACAATGTGCGCGAACTCGAGAGGCCGGCCCGCTAAGTGACCGGCATTGGGCCTAAGCCGCGGCCTAAGCTGGAAGGAGGCGATCGATGAGCACCTACCTCACCCCCATCGGCCCGGCCATCGGCGTGGAGGCCGCCCGGAAGGCGGCGACCGCGGCGCTCGCCGAGGCGCGCAGGAACGGCTGGCTCATGGCGGTCGCCGTGGCCGACCCCGCCGGCACGCTCGTCTACTTCGAGCGGATGGACGACGTGCAGCTCGGCAGCATCGCGGTCGCGATCGGCAAGGCGCGGTCGGCCGCCCTGTTCAAGCGGCCCACCAAGGCGTTCCAGGACGCCGTGGCGGGTGGCGGCGCCGGCCTCCGGGTGCTGGCGCTCGAGGGGGCGGTTCCGGTCGAGGGGGGTCTGCCGATCGTGGTCGGCGGGGAGCTCGTCGGCGGCATCGGCCTGTCCGGCGACCTCGCCGAGAACGACGCGAAGTGCGCGGCCGCGGGCGTGGCTGCGCTCACGCAATAGCTCCGGAAGCTCCTCGTGCAGCTGAAGCGCGCGGCCGATGGCCGGCGCGGCCGCCTACCGGCCGCCGCCGAGGAGCGCGTTCAGCGCATCGAGGTCCGGCGGCTTCGCGAGGTGCGCGTCGAACCCCGCCGCGCGGGAGCGCTCGCGATCCTCGGGCTGCGCGTAACCGCTGAGCGCGACGAGCCGCGTCGCCCGGAGCCCGTCGAGCGCGCGCAGCGTCTTCGCGACCTCGTACCCGGAGAGGTCGGGGAGCCCGATGTCGCACAGCACGAACTCCGGCTTCACGCGCTCGACGAGCTCGATGCCCGCGATCGCGCTCGTCGCGATCTCGACCTTGTGGCCGTCGAGCTCGAGCACCGCCTGCAGGGTCTCGGCGGCATCCAGGTTGTCCTCGATGATCACGATCGTCCGCCGTGGCGCGCTCGCGCGCTCCGGCCGCGCGCCCACGGCAGGCTGCGCCGCGAGCGGCAGCGTCACGACGAACTCGGCGCCCTGGCCGAGCCCCCCGCTCGCCGCCGCGACCGTCCCGTCGTGCAGCTCGGCGAGCGCCTTCACGAGCGAGAGCCCGAGCCCGAGCCCCCCCAGGGTCCTCGCGAGCCCCTGATCTCCCTGCGCGAACGGCTCGAACAGGTGGCCGAGCTGATCGGGCGCGATCCCGATGCCCGTGTCCGCCACGCGCACCACGGCCCGGCCGGAGCCCTGCGAGACCCCGACGGTGATCACCCCGCCCGGCGGCGTGAACTTCGCGGCGTTGTGGAGCAGGTTCCCGATGACCTGGGCGAGGCGGGTCCGGTCCGCACGCACCGGCACCGGCCCGGCCGCCCCGACGACCCGCAGCTGGAGCTCGTGCTCCTCGATCGTCGCGCGGTGGTCGTCGCAGGCGAGGCGGACGACGTCGCGAAGGTCGACCGGCTCGAGCTGGAGGGAGATCTTCCCGCGCTCGATCCGGTTCAGGTCGAGGAGGTCGTCGACGAGGCGGGTGAGCTGAGCCGTCTGCCGCGTGATCACGGCGCGCGCCCGGGCCGCCTGCTCGCTGCCGGGCGGGACCCGGTCGAGCAGGTGGATCGCCGTGCGGATCGGCGCGAGCGGGTTCCGGAGCTCGTGCGAGAGCATCGCGAGGAAGGCGCTCTTCCGCCGGTCGGACTCGCGGATCTGGGCCGCCGCCTTGAGCTCGGTGATGTCCGTGAGCGATGCGTGGCAGCGCCACGCGTCGCCGGGCGAGCGCGGGTCGGGGACCGCGTTCACGTGGAGGTCGATCGGCGCCCCACCCGAGCCGACGATGGCGATCTCGCAGGAGCCCCGCGTGTTGCCCTGCAGGGCGGCGAGGAGCTGCTGGAAGGCGGGGCGCGTCGCGGGCGTCACCCACGACGCGAGCCGCTTCCCGAGCACCCGCGCGCGATCCTCGCCGAGCAGGGCCGCCCCGACGAGGTTGATCTCGACGATGGTGCCCAGCCCGTCGAGCGTCGCGTAGGCGACGGGCGCGAAGTCGTACAGCTCGCTGTACCGCGCCGCGCTCGCCTCGAGCTGGTCGCGCGTGCGCCGCAGCTCCTCGTTCTGCAGCTCGAGCTCGATCTGGTGCACCTCGAGCTCGTGGATGAGCCGCAGCACGTCGCCCGGCGCGTCGCTGCGGGGCGCGACCTTGCGCGCGCGCAGCCGCTCCTCCGCCTGTCGCCGGAGCGTGCGAGGATCTGGGTCGCTGCCCGTGGTCACCGCAGCGCTCCGCGCACGCGCTCCGCCCCGGTCGTAGCGACGATCCGCCAGGAGGCGAGGTCGTCCGGCCGGGCGTTGGTGATGGTCTCGAGCAGGCGCGCGCGCGGCAGCACGTCGCCGTTGCCGTCCGTGACCGCGAGCCCTTCGGGGAGGCCCTCGAGGAGGCCCCCGAACCGCTCGCGGCTCGAGCGCAGCTCCGCCTCGAGCTGCTTCGCGCTCGTGATGTCGATGAAGGTGACGACGACGCCGTCGATGACGTCGTCGAGGGTCCGGTAGGGGAGGATGCGGGACCGGTACCAGCGGCCGTCGTTGGTGGTGATCTCCCGCTCCGTCGGCACGAGGGACCGGAGGACCTGCGCCACCGAGTCGCCGAGCTCCGGGAAGAGGAGGTCCGACGTGATGTCGCTGAGGGCTCGGCCCACGTCCGTCGGGATGAGCCGCAGGAGCCGGGTCGCCCGCTCGGTGTAGCGCCGGATCGCGAGGGACCCGTCGAGGAACAGGGTGGCGATCTCGGTGCTGTTGAGCAGGTTCCGCATGTCGCTGCTCGCGCGCGTGAGCTCGTCCACCTTCGCCTGCAGCTCGGCGTTCACCGTCTGCAGCTCCTCGTTCATCGACTGCATCTCCTCCCGCGAGGTGGTGAGCTCCTCGTTGGTCGACTGGAGCTCCTCGTTGGCGGACTGGAGCTCTTCGTTCGCGGACCGCAGCTCCTCCTGCGAGGCCTGCCCGTCGTCCTGGGCGTCGCGGAGCTGGTCGTGGAGTCGCTGCAGCTCTCGCTCCAGCTCCCGCATGCGCGCGGAGGGGGTCCCGCTGGTCTTGCGGCGCCGGACCGTTCCCGCGGCCGCAGCGGACGGCGCCTGCGCCTCCCGGAACACGAGCAAGAGCGCCCCCCGGAGCGGCGCGGGATCCCGGAGCGGCTTGACCGTGAGGTCGATCTCCTCGCCATCCCGGCCGGATCCCACCACGATCCCCCGGACCGTGACTGCCCGCTCCTGCCGGCGCGCCTTCTGGAGAGCGCCGACGAGCGCGCCCCGCAGGCCCTCGCGCGCCATGACGAACACGTTCCAGTTGGCCTTCCCGGAGGCCGGCTCGAGGTACTTGCCGGTGCGGCCGTTCGTGTAGAGCACATCGCCGCCCTCGGTCACGAGCGCGGCCGCCGGGCCGAACTGACGGAGGAGCAGCTCGTCGGCCGCCGCCTGCAGGCTCACGGTCGGCCTCGCGCGCTCCAGCCCGGCCGCCGCGGCCGCGCGCGCCCCCTGGAAGGGCAAGGACGGGCCCGGCGCCTCGGCCACCGCGTCGCCCTCCTTCCGCCGGTAGACGCGGAGCTTCGCGTCCACGGGCCGGAAGAGGCCGGTGAGACCGGCCAGCGTCTCGGCGGTGCCGAGGAAGAGGACCCCGCCCGGCTGCAGGCTGTAGTGGAACAGCGCGACGAGCCGCTGCTGCAGCGCCGGCTCGAGGTAGATGAGGAGGTTGCGGCACACGACGACGTCCATGCGCGTGAAGGGAGGATCCCGCGTGACGTCCTGCTGCGCGAAGACGACCGACTCGCGCAGCTCCCGGTTCACCCGGTATCCGTCCTCCTCCTTCACGAACCAGCGCCGGAGCCGCGCCGGCGTGACGTCCGACGCGATGTTCGCGGGGTACACGGCCCGGCGCGCCCTGTCGATGGCGTGGGGGTCGAGATCGGTCGCGAAGATCTGGAGCGAGTAGCTCGCGTTCGGCTGCAGCGTCTCCACCGCCTCGCGGAACGCGATCGCGAGCGAGTAGGCCTCCTCTCCGGTGGAGCACCCGGGGATCCACGCGCGCAACGCGCCGCCGTTCGGGCGCGCGGCGAGGAGGGCGGGGAGCGCCTCCCGCTGCAGCACGTCCCAGGCCGGCGGGTCCCGGAAGAAGCTCGTCACGCCGATGAGGAGCTCGTTGAAGAGCAGCTCCTGCTCCTGTCCGTTCGCCTGGAGATAGCGGAGGTACGTATCGGGCCGGGCGATCTGCTGGAGGGCCATGCGCCGCTCGATGCGGCGCTCGACCGTGCTCTTCTTGTACTGCGAGAAGTCGCAGCCGAGCCGGGTCCGGAGCAGGAGCACGATCTTGTCGAGGGCGGTCCGCGAGCCGGTCTCGTCCTCGGGCTCGGGCGGCTGACCGGGCGTGACGCCCCCGAGCACGGTGACGAGCCGGGCGGCGAGCTCTGCCGCCGGAGCGACCACGTCGACGAGCCGGGTCCCGATCGCGCTCCGGGGCATGCTGTCGAACTTCGCCGACGAGGGCTCCTGGACCAGCACGAGGCCGCCGGACTCCTTCACCGCCTTGAGCCCGAGCGTCCCGTCCGTGCCCATGCCGGAGAGGATCACGGCGACGCTCGACGACCGCTGGTCCCGCGCGAGCGCTCGCAGGAAGCCGTCGATCGGGAGCCGGAGGCCGCGCGCCTCCATGGGGTCGAGGAGGTGGAGCACGCCCCGCAAGATCGAGAGGTCCTTGTTCGGCGCGATGACGTAGACGTGATCGGGCGCGACCCGGGTCCCGTCCTTCACCTGGACGACGGGCATGCGGGTGCGGCGCTGGAGCAGCTCGGGCAGGACGCCCGGGTGCGTAGGGTCGAGGTGCTGGACGACGACGAACGCGAGGCCGCTCCGGTCGGGGACGCCCTGCAGGAACTGCTCGATCGCCTCGAGCCCCCCCGCCGATGCGCCGAGCGCGACGACGGTGGGTCCCGTCGGGGGTGGGGCAACCTTTCGCGAGCGTGCGGTCGTGTGGCGCCTCGGAGTGCGGCCGGCTCGGCTCGTGGCCGTCCTGCGTTTGCCTGCTCTGCCCATGTCCGCCGACTGCGCCCCCTTGGAGTGCCAACCTATCGCGGATGCGC
>DASWCJ010000001.1:0-3075 GCA_036390155.1 Anaeromyxobacter sp. | reverse complement strand
TGCCCTACGGCGGCGGGTACTCCGAGTACGTCGCGCGGACCGGCCGCGAGGCGCCGGGGCTGCGCGAGCTCGCGCGTCGCGCGTGAGGAGGCGGAGGCCGCGGAGACGCCGCGACCCCCGCCCCTGCGAAGTGCCGAACGCGCCGCCTCAGTGCGCCACGAACCGGAACGTCGTCTCGCCGGGCGCGTTCGCGTAGTACCAGCTCGTGTTCGTGGTCAGGTCGTAGACGAACGTGTAGACGTAGCCGGTGATCGGCCACGTGCCCATCAGCGCCTCCAGATCCAGGACGCCGGTCGAGTAGTCGAAGACGCGCTGCGGCAGCTCGGCATACAGGGAGTAGTAGAAATAGAGCGAGTCGCCGGTGAGGTCCGTGTACGTGGGCGTGTTGGGGACGCCATTCCGGAAGAGCGAGAGGAGGAGCACGTTCGTCGTGCCGTTGTCCCCGATGCAGAAGGGCTGGAACGCGCTCGCGCGGACCCGCACGCTCGAGATCTCGGCGGCCCAGTCCTGGAGCGCAGCGCCGGCGTTCAGGGCCTCGAGCGTGAAGCCGATCCCGGTGCAGACCTGCATGTAGGTGGTCCCGTCGAACACGTACCCTCCCGTGAAGATCCAGTCGCCGACGAGGCTTCCCGCGACGACCGGCTCGAGCCCGGCGCCCACGCCCGGGAGCGCAGTGCTCAGCGTGCTCGCGGAGGGGCCGCCGGTTCCCGAGTACGCGACCGTCGAGATCGAGTCGGCCGTGAACGAGTACCAGTCGGCGACGCCCTTCTGGACCGCGATCGAGATGTCCACCGTCCCGTACGCGAACGTCACCGTGCCGCCGGTGGGGACTCGGAAGGTGAAGATGAGGGGCACGGTCTGGTTCGCGGCAACCGTGATCGAGACCGGCAGCACGGTGAGCAGCGACACCCCGTCCACCGTCCCGGCGACCGTCCCGTCGGGATTGAGCCGCTCCAGCGCCCAGCCGCCGCCCGGTGCGTAGCTGTAGAGGTAGGCGTTGTACGTGGCCACGGGGAGGTTGATGAGGATGTGGTCGGCGCTCGTGTCGAGGTATTGCGACACGTAGGTCGGCCCGGAGAGGAAGGCGACGTAGGCGCTGCTGAGCCGGTACATCGTTCCGTCGGTGGCGGTCGAGGTCATCGCGACGCTCACCTGCCCGGTCTCCGGCTTCTGGTCGGCGGAGCCGGCGCAGCCGACGAGGGCCGCGAGCACTGCAACCACCGGAACGAGCTTCCTGTTCGTCTCGTGCATCATGACTTCCCCCGAGCCGAGGCCTGGAGCGCCTCGACGTCGTCGCGTGGAATGAGACAGCGTGAAGCGCAGGCGCACACTTGATCTGCGTGTGCGATAGCGCCACACGCGTACGGGGAGTACAAGTCACCTGAGCGTGCGACAAGGCGCCACACCCGGGGGCCGGTTGTGGCCCCCGTCGAGCCGAGGCTCGCTGGATCAGGGCTGATCCATCGCCTTAAAGAGGGACGCGGCCTCGTGCGTGACGGGGCGGTGGATCGATCAGCGGTAGTGCCGGCCGAGCTCCGACGCCCAGCGTACCCCGAGGTCGCCCGCGCTCCGGGCGAGCCAGTCGGTGAAGCGCGTCGGCGCCGTCGGGGCGCCGCGCGAGACGAGGAGGTTCGCGGTGAGGCCCGAGACCTCGTCCGGCGTGAGGACGACGTCGTGCACGAGTGCGCCGAGGACGCGCGCGGTCGCGAGGAGGAGCGCGCGGGGCACGGGGACGATCGCGGCGTGGGATCCGACCGCGGCGCGCACGGCGCGCACGAGCTCGCCGAAGCCGAGCGCCTCGGGTCCGACCGCGTCGAGGACGACGTCGTCGCGGTGCGCGCCGTGCTCGGCGGCGAGCCGGGCGAAGTCCTCGACGTGCACGGGCTGGAGCCCGTAGCGGCCGGGGGCGACGCCGAATGCCGGCAGGCGCCGGAGCAGCCAGGCGATGTTGTTCACGAGGACGTCGCGGCCGCCGAAGAAGACGGCGGGGCGGAGGATGGCGTGGGAGAGGCCGCTCTCGCGGAGCGCGGCCTCGACCTCGGCCTTGCCGCGGAAGTAGGGGAGGGGAGAGTCCGGCGAGGGGTTCGTGATCGAGACGTGCACGACGCGCTCGACCCCGGCCTCCGCGGCGGCGCGGAAGAGCGCGCGCGAGCGCTCGACCGCGCGGGCGAAGGTCGCCGCGCCGTGGTCGAAGCGGACCCAGTAGGTGTTGTAGAGGACGCGGACGTCGAGGAGGGCTGCGCGAAGGGCGGCGGCGTCCTCGAACCGGAGCGGCGTCACCTCCACCGCGCCGCCGAGCGGGTCGGGGCGATCCGGGTGGCCGGTGAGGTTCCGGACGCGCTCGCCGCGGGCGAGGAGGAGCCGGGCGAGGTGCAGTCCGCTGTAGCCGAAGGCGCCGGTGACGGCATGGACGCTGCGGGTCATGGTTCGTCCTCCTGTGCGTTCAGAATCTTTTGAACAACTCGGTCGCGGGTCGAGGCGCCCGGGGGCCGGTCGAGGTGTCGCTACCGCTTCCGCTTCTTTGCCCCGCCGAGGGGCAGGCCCGCGACGAAGGCGAGCGCGCTCCGGGAGGAGTCCGGGTTCTCGAGGAACCGGCTCGCGACCCCGTCCATCGTGGCGAGGAGATCCGCCATCTGTTCGAGCCGGCCACGGACCGCGCCGCTCGCGCCCGGCGCCTCGACGAGCCGGTGGATGGCCTCGAGCGCGGGGTCGAACTCACGCCGCTTCCGCTCCCGGAGGATCCGGAAGAACATGGTCCAGACGTCCGGCTCGGTGACGTAGAAGTCGCGGCGGTCGCCGGGGGCCTCCACCTGGCGCACGACGCCGAACGTGCGCAGCTCCCGGAGCGACATCGAGGCGTTCCCCTTCGAGCGCCCGCTGTCGCGCTTCCACACGGCTCGCTTCACGTGGGCGGGGACGTGGTCCGGCTTCGCGGGCGGCGGCTCGCGCCATGGCTTCTCGACGAGCCCCTTCCGCTTGGCGTGGCGCTCGAGGAGGAGGTCGAGGCCCGCCTCGAGGATCTCGTCCGCGCTCGCTCCGGGATGCGAGTGGGAGAGGGGGGCCGGGACGGGCGGT